>JACQVG010000071.1 GCA_016209905.1 Gemmatimonadota bacterium
AAGTTCCCCATGGCCGACAGCCGCCTGACGACCCAGATGAAATCGGTGGGAGAGTCCATGGCGATAGGGCGCACGTTCAAGGAAGCGTTCCAGAAGGGGATTCGCGCGCTCGAGATCGACCGCGCCGGGTGGGTGGCCGGCGAGACGCTGGAGGACGACCGGCTCGAGCACGACGATGTGGCCTCCCTCCGTGCCGCGCTCCGGCAGCCGACGCCGGAGCGCATCTTCCAGATCAAGCGGGCGCTGTACGCGGGCATCGAGGCGGCGGAGATCTCCCGGCTGACGGCGATCGACCCGTGGTTCATCGGCCAGATGGCTGAGCTGGTGGACGCCGAGCGAGCCTGGCGCGACGCCTGCCGCGTGGAGGCGGGGTGGCGGCGCGACGAGCCGCTGCGGCGGATGAAGCGGCTCGGGTTCTCGGATGCGCAGCTCGGGGTGCTGGCCGGGGCGACCGAGGACGACGTCCGCCGCGAGCGCCACAGGCTCGGCATCCGGCCGGTCTACAAGACGGTGGACACCTGCGCCGGCGAGTTCCCCTCCGCCACGCCCTACCTCTACTCGAGCTACGACGACGAGAACGAGTCGGTGCCGGTGGGCCCCATGGGCATCGTCATTCTGGGGTCGGGGCCGAATCGGATCGGGCAGGGGGTGGAGTTCGACTACTGTTGCGTGCGCGCGGGCCTCGCCTTCCGCGAGCTGGGGTACCGCACGATCATGATCAACTGCAATCCGGAGACGGTCTCGACCGACTTCTATATCTCGGACAAGCTGTACTTCGAGCCGCTCGCCTTCGAGGACGTGATCGAGATCATCGAGCTCGAGCGCCCGCTAGGCGTGGTGGTGCAGCTCGGCGGGCAGACGCCGCTCAAGCTGACCGGGCGGCTCGCCGCGGCCGGCATCAGGATCCTGGGGACCTCGCCGGACGCCATCGACACCGCGGAGGACCGGCGGCGCTTCGCGGCGGTGGCGCGGCGCCTGGGGATCCCGCAGCCCTCCAGCGGCACGGCCACGAGCATCGAGGAGGCGTTCGCGGTCGCGGCCGAGGTGGGCTACCCGGTGCTGGTGCGGCCGTCGTACGTCCTCGGCGGCCGCGCGATGGAGATCGTCTACGACGCCGGTTCGCTGCGCGAGTACTTCGCGCGCGCCGTGCGTGTCGCGCCGGAGCACCCGGTGCTCATTGACCGGTTCGTCGAGGACGCGTTCGAGGCCGACGTTGACGCGATCGCCGACGGGACGCGGTGCGTGATCGGCGGCATCATGCAGCACATCGAGGACGCGGGGATCCATTCCGGCGACTCGGCCTGCGTCTTGCCCCCGTACCTGATCGGCGAGCGGGAGATCGAGACGATGCGGCGACACACGCAGGAGCTCGCCGCCGCGCTCGGCGTCGTGGGGCTGCTTAACGTGCAGTACGCTATCAAGGACGGCGTCGTCTACTGCCTCGAGGCGAACCCCCGCGCCTCGCGCACCGTGCCGTTCGTGTCCAAGGCCACCGGCGTGCCGCTGGCCAAGCTGGCCGCCGGAGTCATGGTGGGGCGGTCGCTCGACGAGCTGCGGTTCACCGAGGAGGTAGACATGGCGGACGTGGCGGTCAAGGAGGCGGTGTTCCCCTTCCTCAAGCTGCCGGGAGTGGACACCCTCCTCGGGCCCGAGATGCGCTCGACGGGCGAGGCGATGGGGATCGCCGATTCGTTCGGGTGGGCGTTCGCCAAAGCGCAGATCGCGGCCGACGGCGCGCTCCCGCTGGCGGGCGCCATCCTGGTGACCGTCAACGACAGCGACAAGCCCACGGTGACGCCGATCGCGCGCCGCTTCCAGGAGCTGGGCTTTCGGCTGTTCGCCACCGAGGGGACGGCGCGCTACCTCCAGAAGCGGGGCATCGCCTGCGAGCGGGTGTTCAAGGTGTGGGAGGGACGACCGAACGGCGTGGACCTGATCGTCTCCGGACAGACGCAGCTGCTGATCAACACGCCGCTGGGGAAATACTCGCAGCGGGACGACTACGAGTTGCGCCGCGCCGCGCTGACCCACCGCATTCCGTACACGACGACCATGTCGGCGGCGGCGGCGGCCTGCGACGCGGTGATCGCCTTGCGGAGCTCGCGCGGGGAGGTGCTCTCGCTGCAGGAGCGCTACGCTCGCCATGCGCGGGCCCACGCGCCGCCGGCTGCGTCCCGCGCGCAGGTGGCGTGATGGCCGAGGCGCGCAAGACCAAGAAGACGGGCGGCGCCGGGGAGCGGGCCGCCGCGAAGACCAAGCGGGCGGCCGCGAAGCGGATGCCGCCGTTCCCCGCCGAGCGGTTCGCCGGCACCGTCAAGCTGGACGAGCCGCTCGCGCGGCACACGACGTTCCGGATCGGCGGGCCGGCGGCGGTGCATTTCACGCCCGCGAGCGCCGAGGCGGCGGCGGCGGCGGTGACCTGGGCCCGCGAGCACGGCGTCCCATGGCTGGTGCTCGGCCTCGGGTCCAACGTCCTGGTCCGCGACGGAGGCTTTCCGGGGCTCGTGCTCAAGATCGGCAAGGGCCTCGACGCGCTGTCGCATCGGGCCGAAACCTGGAAGGTGGGCGCCGGTCTCCCGCTGCCGCTGCTCGCGCGGCGGACCGCCGAGGCGGGCTTCAGCGGCGTCCAGCGACTGGTCGGCGTGCCCGGAACGGTGGGAGGCGGCGTCTTCATGAACGCCGGCGCGCACGGCCAGGACTTCGCCGCCGTCCTGATCTCGGCGACGATCCTCACGCCGGAAGGGGAGGTCGCGGACCGGCCGCGCAAGGCCATCCCGTTCGCGTATCGGCGGAGCGGGCTGGACGCTCACGTGGTCCTCGGGTGCGCCCTCAGGCTCCAGAAGGACGCCCCGGAGCGGGTGACGGCCGACCTGGCGATGGTCCTCAAGAAGCGTCGCGAGGGCACCCCGTTCGACCAGCCCTGCTGCGGCAGCGTGTTCAAGAATCCGGAGGAGATGACGGCTGGCCGGCTCGTGGACCGGTGCGGCCTCAAGGGGCGGCGGGTGGGCGGCGCCGAGATCTCGTCCCTTCACGCCAACTACATCGTGAACCGGGGGAACGCGTCCGCGGACGACGTGCTCAAGCTGATCGATGTGGCCCGCACGGCGGTCTTCAAGGAGTTCGGCATCGAGCTGGAGCTGGAAGTCAAGGTTCTCGGCGAGGCCAAATGAGCGACTACTTCGCCCACCCTTCGGCGATCGTGGACGAGGGGGCCGTCGTCGGGACGGGCACCAGAATCTGGCACTTCTGCCACATCATGCCGGGCGCGGTGATCGGCGAGCGGTGCAACCTGGGCCAGAACGTGGTCGTGATGCCGGGGACGCGCGTCGGCGACAACGTGAAGATCCAGAACAACGTGTCCGTCTACCAGGGCGTCGTCCTCGAAGACGACGTTTTCTGCGGCCCATCCTGCGTCTTCACCAACGTCTCCAATCCCCGGAGCCACGTGTCGCGTCGTGCGGAGTACGAGGCGACGCTGGTCAGGCGCGGGGCGACCCTCGGCGCGAACGCGACGGTGGTCTGCGGCGCCACGCTCGGCCGCTTCTGCTTCGTCGGCGCGGGCGCGGTGGTCACGAAGGACGTGAAGGACTTCGCGCTGGTCGTCGGGAACCCGGCGCGCCAGGTGGGATGGATGTGCCGGTGCGGCGAGCGCCTGCGCCTGAAGGACGGCCGCGGGGCCTGCGCGCGCTGCGGCGCCGGGTACGTGGAAGAGGGCGGGGAGCTGCTGCCGCGATGAACGTCCCCCTGCTCGACCTTAGGGCCCAGCATCGGGCCATCGGCGACCGCATCATTCCGCGCGTGCTCGCGCTCGCCGAATCGCAGCAGTTCATCCTCGGCCGGGCGGTCGAGGAGCTGGAGGTGGAGATCGCCAGGCTCTCCCACGCCAGATTCGGTGTCGGCGTGGCGAGCGGCACCGATGCGCTCCTGCTCTCCCTCAAGGCGCTGGACCTCCGGCCCGGCGACGAGGTGATCACCTCGCCATTCACCTTCTTCGCCTCGGCGGGGGCGATTCACAACGCCGGCGCCCGGCCGGTCTTCGTGGACATCGAGTCCGACACGTACACCATCGCACCGGCGGCGGTCCAGGCGGCGATGACGCCGCGGACCCGGGCGATCGTCCCGATCCACCTCTTCGGTCAGATGGCGGCGCTGGAGCGCCTCCTCCCGCTCGCCGAGGCGCGCGGAGTGGCGCTGGTCGAGGACGCGTGCCAGGCCATCGGGGCCGAACGGCTGGTGGCCGGAAAGCGCCGCCGAGCGGGCGAGCTCGGGCGTGCGTCGGCCTTCTCCTTCTTCCCGACCAAGAACCTGGGCGGCTGGGGGGACGCCGGATTGGTGGTGACCTCGGACCAGCGCATGGCGGAACGCGTACGGAAGCTCCGGACGCACGGCGGGGCGAAGATGTACCACCACGACGAGGTGGGAACGAACTCCCGACTCGACGCCTTGCAGGCCACGGTGCTGCTGGCCAAGCTGCCCCATCTGGCGGAGTGGAGCGCGGCCAGGCGAGCGAACGCGGCGTGGTACGCTGCGGCGCTGAGCGGGCTTGCCGCGGTGCGCCCTCCCGTGACCGACCCTGCGAACGAGCACATCTTCCACCAGTACGTGATCGAGGCCGAGCGGCGCGACGCACTTCAGGCGCACCTCGAGGCCAAGGGGATCGGCACCGGCATCTACTACCCGGTCCCGCTCCACCTGCAGCCGTGCTTCGCTCACCTTGGCTACCGGGCTGGCGCGTTTCCCGTCGCCGAGGCGGCCGCGGGGCGGGTGTTGGCGCTTCCCGTCTACCCGGAGCTGTCGGAGGCGCAGAAGGAGCACGTCGTGTCGGCGATCCGGGAGTTCTAGGGCCCGTGAGCCGGCTGCGGGTGGGCGTCGTCGGGGCGGGGACCTGGGGGCGCAACCACGTCCGGGTGCTGGCCTCGCACCCCGAGACGGAGCTGGCCGCGGTGTGCGACGTGAGCGAGGCGGTGCGCGCGCGGGTGGCCCGCCAGTTCCCGGACATGATGGTGACGGCCGAGGCGGCGGAGCTGCTGGCGGCCGTCGAGGCGGTGGTGATCGCGACGCCGGCGAAGTCCCACGCCGAACTGGCGCGCCGGGCGATCGCGGCGGGCGTACCGGCGCTGATCGAGAAGCCGTTCGCGCTGTCGGTGCGCGACGCCGAGGATCTCGCCGAACGGGGGGCGCGGGCGGGCGTCGCGCTCCTCGCCGGTCACCTCCTCGAGTATCATCCGGCGATCGAGCGACTGCGCGAGCTCGTCGGATCGGGCGTCCTGGGCCGCATCTACTACCTGTACGGGCAGCGGGTCAACCTCGGCCAGGTCCGGCCGGACGAGAACGCCCTGTGGAGCTTCGGGCCGCACGATGTGAGCGCGATCCTGTTCCTGCTCGGCGAGACGCCGCAGCGCGTCGCCGCGGTGGGGAAGAGCTACCTGCAGCGCGGCATCGAGGACGTGGTGTTCCTGACCATGGAGTTCGGGTCGGGCGCGCTGGCGCACGTGCAGCTCTCGTGGCTCGACCCGCACAAGGAGCGTCGGCTCACCGTCGTCGGGGCGAACCAGATGGTGGTGTTCGACGACATGCAGCCGCGCGAGAAGCTGCGCATCTACGACAAGGGCGTGGATCGGCCGCCCGACTACGGCTCCTACGGCGAGTCGCTGCAAATCCGCGAGGGCGACATCTTCATCCCCCGCGTTCCGAACACGGAGCCGCTGACGGCGGAGCTGACGCACTTCGTGCAGGTCGTGCGCGGCGCGGTGCGGGCGCGGAGCGACGCCGCCGACGGGGTCCGGGTGGTGCGAGTGCTGGAGGCGGCGTCGCAGTCGTTGCGCAACGGAGGGCAGCCGGTGGGAGTCACGGGATGAGCGACGCGAATCGCGAGCTTGAGCTCCGGGCGAAGGCCGCCGACCGGAGCGCCCTCATCGGGATCGTCGGACTCGGCTACGTCGGGCTGCCGCTGGCGGCCGAGATGGCGGAGGGCGGCTACCGCGTGCTCGGCTTCGACGTGAACGCGCGGGTGGTCGAGGGAGTCAACGCGGGCTGCTCGCACGTCCAGGACGTCCCCTCGGCACGCGTGGCCGGATTCGTGAGCGCCGGGCGCCTGGAGGCGACGCCCGACCTGACCCGGATGGCCGAGCCGGACTGCATCGTCATCTGCGTACCGACTCCGTTGTCGAAAACGCGCGACCCGGACGTCTCATTCGTCGCGGCCGCCACCGAGAGCGTCGTCCGGACCCTGCGGGCCGGCCAGGCCGTCGTGCTGGAGAGCACGACCTATCCGGGCACGACGAGGGAATTGCTGCTCCCGGCGCTCGAGAAGAGCGGCCTCAAGGTCGGCGTGGACTTCTTTCTCGCCTTCAGCCCGGAGCGCGTGGATCCGGGGAATCCGCGCTTCGGCACGCGGAACACGCCCAAGGTCGTCGGCGGAGTGACGCCGGCCTGCACGCGGGTCGTCATGGGGCTCTACCAGCCTGCGATCGAGAAGCTGGTGCCGGTGTCCTCTCCGGAGGCCGCCGAGCTGGTCAAGCTGCTCGAAAACACGTTCCGCTCGGTCAACATCGGCCTCGTCAACGAGATGGCGATCATTTGCGACAAGCTGGGGGTGGACGTCTGGGAGGTGATCGAGGCGGCGGGCACCAAGCCCTTCGGGTTCATGAAGTTCGCGCCGGGTCCCGGGCTCGGCGGGCACTGCATCCCGATCGATCCCCACTATCTCGCCTGGAAGATGCGAGCGCTGAATTACCGCACGCGCTTCATCGAGGTGGCGGGCGAGGTCAACGCGGAGATGCCGGAGTTCTGGGTGAACAAGGTGGTGGAGGTGCTCAACGCTCGGGGCAGGGCGGTGCGCGGGTCCACCGTGTGGGTCGTGGGCGTGGCGTACAAGCGGGACGTGGACGACCTCAGGGAGAGCCCGGCGCTCGACATCATCCGACTCCTCCAGCGCATGGGCGCGGAGGTGCGCTACCACGATCCCCACGTGCCGGAGTTCAGCGATGACGGCGCCACGCTGCGCTCGTCGGCGCTCACGCCGGAGGCGGTGCGCGCTGCGGATTGCGTCCTGATCGTGACGGACCATAGCGGGCTCGACTACGCGATGATCGCTCGCGAGGCGCGGGCCCTGGTGGACACGCGGCACGCCGTCGCCGATCGGACGCGGCCGAAGTAGCGGCGTTGCGCGTCGGCGTCACGGGGTCGAACGGACTGCTCGGCCGTACGCTGGTCACGCTGTGGCGTCGCGCCGGGGCCGACGTCCTGGGCTGGACACGGGGCGACTTCGATGTCCGCGACGGCGTCGCGACGCGGCGGGCGATCGTGGCCGCGCGTCCGGACGTGGTCGTGCACGCCGGGGCGTACACGGCGGTGGACCGGGCCGAGGCGGAGCCGGAGCTCGCGATGGCCGTCAACCGCGACGGGACGGCGGCGGTCTGCGCGGCTGGCCGCGAGGTCGGGGCGCGCGTCGTGTACGTCAGCACCGATTACGTCTTTGACGGGAGCGCTCGCGAGCCGGTCCCGCCCTCGGCGCGCCCCGCTCCGCTCGGGGCCTACGCGCGAAGCAAGGCAGAGGGGGAGCGGGCGGCGCAGGCCTCGGGCGTCGCGAGCCTGATCGTGCGGACCGGATGGGTATACGGGCCGGCCGGTCGGAACTTCGTGGACGAGATGCGCGCGGCCGCTGCGGCCCGCAGGGGAGTGACCGTGGTGGATGACCAAGTGGGCGCGCCGACCTCGGCCCGGCTGGTGAGCGAGGGGCTGTGGGCTCTGGTCCGGGCGGGAGCGGGAGGGGTTTGGCACCTCGCGGCGGCGGGGGCCGCCTCCTGGTTCGACGTGGCGCGGCTGGTCTTCGGCGAGTCGGGGGCGCCGGTGGACCTGGTCGCCCGGTGCTCGGCGGCCGCCGCCGGCCGCGCCGCGCCGCGGCCGGCCTACTCGGTTCTCGACTGCCGCGAGACGGCGAGGCGGATCGGCGTCGGCCTGCCGGCGTGGGAGGACCACGTCCGCGCGTACGTGCGGACGTGGGAGCAGAGGGGACTCGGGATCATCGGGGAGGTCACCGGATGAAGGGCGTGATCCTCGCAGGCGGTCTCGGCACTAGGCTGATGCCGCTGACGCGGGTGACCAACAAGCATCTGTTGCCGGTCTACGACCGCCCGATGATCTACTACCCGCTCGGGACGCTCGTCGAGGCGGGGTTCCGAGAGATTCTCCTCGTCACGGGCGGCAACAACGCCGGCGATTTTCTGCGCCTGCTGGGGAACGGCGCCGAGTTCGGGCTGCAGCACCTGAACTACACCTACCAGGAAGGGGAGGGCGGCATCGCCCAGGCGCTCGGGCTGGCCGAGCACTTTGCCGACGGCGAGCCGATCTGCGTGATGCTCGGCGACAACATCTTGCAGCGCTCCATCGCCCCGGCGGTGGCGCGGTACAGGCTCCGCGGGCGCGGCGCCACCATCCTGCTCAAGGACGTCCCCGATCCCGGTCGCTTCGGCGTGCCGGTGCTGAACGGCGAGCGCGTGGTCGCCATCGAGGAGAAACCGGCGCAGCCCAAGTCGCGCTACGCGGTCGTCGGCGTGTACCTGTACGACGCGAGGGTATTCGATATCATCCGCGGGCTCAAGCCTTCCGCGCGCGGCGAGCTGGAGATCACCGACGTGAACAATCAGTACCTGGCCTGGGGCGAGCTCGCGCACGAATTCCTGGAGGGCTGGTGGACCGACGCCGGGACGGTCGGGAGCCTGTACCGTGCGGCGCGGCTGGTGGCCCAGGAACGGACGGGGGAAAAGTGAGTCGCTTCGCGGCGCCCTCGCCCCGGCTCATCGAAGGGGTGAGGACGAAAGCTCTCAAGGCGATCGCCGACGAGCGTGGCCGAGTGATGGAGATCTTACGCGCCGACGACGACCTGTTCGTCCGGTTCGGCCAGTGCTACCTGACCACCGCCTATCCCGGGGTCGTCAAGGCGTGGCACCGCCACGCGAAGCAAACCGACCATTTCGTCTGCCTGCGCGGCATGGCGAAGGTGGTGCTGTACGACGATCGCGATGGCTCGCCCACGAAGGGGCTGGTGAACGAGTTCGTCATCGGCGATCACAACCCGCTGCTGGTGCAGATTCCGCCCCGCGTGTTCCACGGCTTCAAGTGCGTCTCGGAGCACGAGGCCCTGGTCGTGAACCTGCCGACCGAGCCTTACGCGCACACGCAGCCGGACGAGGATCGGCTCGACGCGCACGATGAGCGGATTCCCTACGACTGGGCGCGGAGGGACGGCTAGGCATGCGGCTGCTGGTCACCGGCGGCATGGGATTCATCGGGTCCAACTTCGTTCGGTTGGTGCTGCGTGAGCGGCCGTCGTGGACCGTCATCAACCTGGATCTGCTGACCTACGCCGGCAACCCCGCCAACCTGGCGGACGTCGAGCGTGAACCGAGGTATTCCTTCGTGCGCGGCGACATCGCGAACGCCGCCGACGTGCGACGGGCCCTGGTGGCGGGGTGCGATGCCATCGTCAACTTCGCCGCCGAGACCCACGTTGACCGGTCGATCGAGTCATCGGAGATCTTCCTTCGCACCAACGTGGTCGGAACGACGACCTTGGTGGAGGCAGCCCGCGCGCTGGGGCGGTGCCGCGTGGTGCACGTATCGACCGACGAGGTATATGGCGCCCTGGGGCCCGACGACCCGCCGTTCACCGAGACGTCTCGCTTCGCCCCCACCAGCCCGTACGCGGCCACCAAGGGGGCGGCCGATCTCCTGGCCCTCGCCTACGCGCGCACCTTCGGGACCGACGTCGTCGTGACGCGGTGCTCGAACAACTACGGCCCGTACCAGTTTCCCGAGAAGCTGGTCCCCCTCATGATCACCAACGCCATCGAGGGTAAGCGGCTGCCCGTCTATGGCGACGGATTGCAGGTGCGGGACTGGATTCACGTCGAGGACCACTGCACGGGTCTCTTGGCCGCCTTGGAGCACGGGCGCGCGGGCCAGGAATACAACTTCGGTGCCAGGGCGGAGCGGATCAATCTCGATGTCGTCCGCCGCATCGTCGGCTTGATCGGGGCGTCGCCGGACCTGGTCGCGCACGTGGCGGATCGGCCGGCGCACGATCGCCGCTACGCCGTTCTGCCCGACAAGGCCGAGCGGGAACTGGGTTGGAGGCCGCGCCGCAGCTTCGACGAGGGGCTGGCGGAGACCGTGCGCTGGTACGTCGGCAACGAACGGTGGTGGCGGCCCGTGAAGGACGGCTCGTACCGCGACTTCTATCGCCGATGGTACGAGGAGCGGACCGCGTGAACGTGAGCGTGGTGGGGACCGGCTACGTCGGTCTGGTGATCGGCGCCGGTTTCGCCGAGAGCGGGAACAACGTCGTTTGCGCGGACGTGGATGCGGCGAAGATCGGCGGCCTCCAACGCAACGAGATTCCGATCTACGAGCCGGGACTCGAGTCCCTCGTCGTCCGCAACCAGGCGGAGGGCCGACTCGTGTTCACCACCGACGTCGGCGCGGCGGTGGCGGCCAGCGACGTCGTCTTCATCGCCGTGGGCACTCCGCCCGACGAGGACGGCTCGGCCGACCTCACCCACGTGCTCGACGTCGCGGCTACGATCGGCCGCTCGATGAACCGACCCAAGATCGTCGTGACCAAGAGCACGGTGCCCATCGGAACGGCCGAGAGGGTCCGCGCCGCCATCGCCTCCCACACGACGGTCCCTTTTCACGTTGCCTCCAATCCCGAATTCCTCAAGGAGGGGGCCGCCGTCCAGGACTTCATGAAGCCCGACCGGGTGGTCCTCGGGGTGGACAGCCCGGAGGCGGAGGCCGCCCTGCGCGAGCTCTACGAGCCGTTCGTGCGCTCCGGGAACCCGCTGCTCTTCATGGATATCCCGTCGGCCGAGATGACGAAGTATGCGGCCAACGCGATGCTGGCCGCCCGCATCACGCTCATGAACCAGTTCGCCAATCTGTCCGAGCGGGTGGGCGCCGATATCGACCACGTCCGGCGCGGCATCGGCTCGGACGAGCGGATCGGTCAGGCGTTCCTCTTCCCCGGCCCCGGGTACGGCGGCTCCTGTTTTCCGAAGGACGTCCGGGCGTTGGTCATGACGGGCCGCGAGCAGGGGTACGCCCTCGAGGTTCTGGAGGCGGTCGCGCGCGTGAACGAGAACCAGAAGCGGGTGGCGGTTGAGAAGCTGCGGCGCGCGCTCGGGGCGCTCGCGGGCAAGACGGTCGCGATCTGGGGCCTGGCCTTCAAGGCCCAGACCGACGACATGCGCGAGGCGGCCTCGCTCGTCGTCATCGAGGCGCTGTTGATGGAGGGCGCCCGCGTGCGCGTACACGATCCCAAGGCGCTGAGCGAGGCCCGCCGTCGCTTCGGGGACCGCGTGGGCTACGTCGAGCACCAGTACGACGCGCTCGAGGGAGCTGACGCGCTCGTCGTTCTCACCGAGTGGCAGGAGTACCGCGTCCTCGACTACGATCGGGCGCGGACCGCGCTCAAGCAGCCGGTGATCGTGGACGCGCGCAACCTGTACGATCCTGCGCGCATGCGGCAGCACGGCTTCACCTACGAATCGATCGGCCGGCCGTAGTGCGTGTTCTCATCACCGGAGCGGCGGGGTTTCTCGGGTCCCATCTGGCCGATCGTCTGCTCGCCGGCGGCCACGAGGTCGTAGGGATGGACAACCTCGTCACCGGAAGCCGCGACAACCTCGCGCATCTGGCCGTCGATCCCCGTTTCAGCTTCCGGGAGCAGGACGTTACCGACTACGTCGAGGTGGACGGTCCGCTGGACGGCGTCTTCCACCTGGCTTCGCCGGCGAGTCCGCGCGACTATCTCGAACTGCCGATTGAGACGCTCCAGGTCGGCTCCCTCGGCACCCACCGGGCCCTGGGCCTCGCGCGCGGCAAGCAGGCCCGTTTCCTCCTCGCCTCGACATCGGAGGTGTACGGCGATCCGCTGATCCATCCGCAGCCCGAAGGCTACTGGGGCAACGTCAACCCGATCGGCCCGCGGGGCGTGTACGACGAAGCCAAGCGATTCGCCGAGGCGCTGACGATGGCGTACCACCGCTGCCACGACGTGGACACGCGGATCGTTCGGATCTTCAACACCTACGGGCCGCGGATGCGCCCGCGCGACGGTCGCGTGGTGTCGAACTTCATCGTGCAGGCGCTCACGGGGCGGCCCCTGACGGTGTACGGAGACGGCAGTCAGACCCGGTCGTTCTGCTACGTGGACGACCTCGTGGAGGGCATCGTGCGGCTGTTCGAGCGCGGCGGACCCGAGCCCGTGAACCTTGGGAACCCGCACGAGTTCACGGTGCTTGAGCTAGCGCAGCGGGTCCTCGCGCTGACGGGCTCGACCGCTCCGATCGTGTACGAGCCGCTGCCGGTGGACGACCCCAAGGTGCGGCGGCCGGACATCGGCCGCGCCCGTGCCGTGGTCGGATGGGAGCCCACGGTGGCGCTGGACGCCGGGCTGGCCGCGACGATCGAGTACTTCCGGCACAAGCTCTCATGACCGGCGATGCGTAGGGCACGGTGGGCGCGCCGCGCCTGGGTCGCGCTCGCCCTCTCGGCCTGCAGCGCCGGTCCCGATCACGAGACACTCGGCGACCGGCGCTACGCCGAGGGGGCCTACCTGGATGCGCTCGCCGAATACCGCCTTGCGGCACGCCAGCGTCACCCGTCGGTCGAGTTGCGTGGGAAGCTGGCGCTCGCCGCCGTTCACGCCGGCGCCCTCGCCGAGGCGGTCCGGACCTATCGCGAGATGGCCCTCGCCGACGCGGCCGCCGCCGAAGAGGCGGCTGACGGGCTCACCCGCGCCGCGCGCCTCGCGGTGGATGCCCGCGACCCGGACGCGCTGCGGAAAGCCGTGGCCGCCTTGCGGGAAATCGCGCCCGGACGCGTGCTCGGGGCGCTGGCGGGGGAAGCGACGACGCCGGTCGAGCCGGGCGCGCGGAGCCGGGACGGCGCGGACCTGGTTCTCATGGCCGCCGCGGCGGGCGGCGCTCGCGCGACGGCCGACTCGTTCCTGCTGGTGTGGGGCGATCTCAACGCGCGCGCCGGACGATGCGACGTGGCGGAGCGTGCCTACGAGGCGGTGCTGCGGCGGCGTCCGGCGGTCGGCCTGGCCGGCGCCGCCCGGGGCGGCCTCGCCGGGTGCGCGGTCGAGGAGGGGCGGGCGGCGCTCGGGCTCGGCAATCTGGCGCAGGCCGAGGAGGCGTTCCGCCGTGCCATCGGGCCTGGCGCCCCGGACAGTACGGTGCGGCTGGCATGGCTCCTGATCGGAGACGCGCGGTGGGTGGGAGGCGACACCGCGGTCGCGCTCGAGGCGTACGGCAAGGCGGCGGCTGGTGGCGACGAGGCCGACCCGGTCGTCGTGCGCGCCAACGAGCAGATGCGGAAGCTGCTCGATGCTCGAAACCCGCAGCCCTGAGCGGGGTACCGGTTACGCGATGAACGATCGGCGTGAGGCCGGCCGAGCGAAGAGCCGTCCGAGTGTCACGGCGTCTGCTCGGGGCCGGTGGACCTCAGGGCGTCGGCGCGTGCTCGCCGCACTGCGTCTGCCGGCTGTCGCCGGATGGGCGGGAGTGGGTCTCCTGTTCCTGCTCGCCGGCTGCCGTCACTTCGATCCTCGCTCCTACCAGAGCACGGATGCCTTGTTCCGGGACTCGATGCGGGAGTTTCGCGCCGGGCGGTTTCGTACCGCGGCGGGGGGATTCCAGAAGCTGACGCTGGACCTCGCCGCGCGGGACACGCTTCAGACCCTGGCGCAGTACCTGCTGGCAGAGTGCCACTTCGGGCAGCAGGACTACGCCACGGCCGCGCGGGAGTTCCGACGCGTCGCGGACGAGCACCCCGCGGACCGGCTGGCGCCCGGCGCGTTGCTCCGCGCGGGGGACGCGTACGCCTTGCTGTGGCGGCGCCCCGCGCTCGACCCGGCGAACGGCCTGACGGCCTTGGCCGCCTACCAGGAGCTCCAGGGCCGCTATCCCGACGCGGAGGCGGCTTCGATCGCCGCTCTCAGGCTGCGCGCCCTCCACGATGACTTCGCCACCAAGGAGTTCGAGAACGCCCTGTTCTATTTCCGCCGCGGCGCGTACGACTCGGCGATCCTGTACCTCAAGAACCTGATCGCCAACTATCCGTCGGCGACCGTCGTCCCCGAGGCGTTCGTGCGGCTGGTGCGCGCCTACCGCGCGATCGGCTACCGCGAGGAGGAGCAAGAGACGTGCGAGCACCTGCGGCAGTACTACGGCACCCGCGCAGACGTGAAGGAGCTCTGTGGCGACGGGCGTCTTCGGCGGTAGCTTCGATCCCGTTCACCACGGGCACCTGATCGGAGCCGATCGCGCCGCCGAAGCGCTCGGGCTCGAAACGGTGCTCTTCGTGCCGTGCGCGCAGCAGCCGCTGAAGGCCGCCCCGCCGGCGGCGAGCCCGGAGCAGCGCCGGGCGATGGTGGAGCTGGCGATCGAGGGGCATCCCCGATTCCGGCTGGAGACGTGCGAGCTCGGGCGGTCGGGGCCCTCCTACACGGTGGAGACTCTTCGGGAGTTGAGGGTGCGCTGGCCGGAGCGGCGGCTGCTCCTGCTGCTCGGGGCGGACGCTGCGCTGGAGCTGCCGCGGTGGCACGCCCTCGACGACGTGGTCCGGCTCGCGGAGATCGCCGTGCTGACTCGCCCCGGCGTGCCGGTGCCCGCCTCGGAGTTCGTGACGCACCAGGTCGTGACGCCGGCGGTGGAGATCTCGGCCAGCGAGATCCGGGCGCGCTGCGGGGCCGGCCAGGGCATCCGCTACCTCGTACCGGAGGCGGTCGCGGACTTCATCGCGCGCCACGGTCTGTATCGGTGATCGGGTGATGGCGATCCCCCAGCTCGTGAGCAAGGTCTTCGGCACGCGCTTCGCGCGCGAGCTCAGACGGCTGCGACCGATCGTGGACGCGATCCATCGCCACGAGGCGACGCTGGGCGCGTGGCCGGATGCCGAGATTCAGCGGCAGACCGAGCGGTTCCGAGCCCGACTCGGCGAGCGAGTCGGCGCCGTGCAGGCCGACGTGGAACGGCTCAGGGCAGCGAAACACGGCTGCGCCGACCCCGACGAGCGGGACGCGCTGGACCGCGATCTGCTGGCGCGGGAGCGGGAGCTGGCGCGTGCCACCGCCGAGATGCTGGACGAGCTCCTTCCGGAAGCCTTCGCCACGGTGCGCGAGGCGTGCCGCCGGCTGCTCGGCTCGCGGCTCAGCGTCACGGGGCATGAAATGACCTGGGACATGGTGCCGTACGATGTCCAGCTCATCGGCGGCATCGTGCTGCACCAGGGGAAGATCGCCGAGATGGCGACCGGCGAAGGGAAGACGCTGGTCGCGACCCTGCCGGCCTATCTCAACGCCCTCCCCGGCGGCGGCGTGCACCTCGTCACGGTCAACAACTACCTGGCTCGGCGCGACTCGCAGTGGATGGGCCACATTTACACCTGGCTCGGCCTCACGGTCGGCTGCATCGACGACACGGAGCCCGGCACGGCGGAGCGGCGCGGCGCGTATCGCTGCGACATCACGTACGGCACCAACAACGAGTTCGGCTTCGACTACCTGCGCGACAACATGGTGTTTGCCCTCGAGCAGCGGGTCCAGCGGGGGCACGTCTATGCGATCATCGACGAGGTGGACTCGATCCTGATCGACGAGGCCCGCACCCCGCTCATCATTTCGGGTCCGGTGGCCGACGACACCGACACCAAGTACGCCGACTTCAATCAGCAGGTCGGCGGCGTGGTGCGCCGCCAGTCGGAGGTGGCGAACGAGTTGATGGCCGAAGCGGAAAGGCTGTGGGCCGACGGCGACCAGTACGGCTCGGCGCTCAAGGCCTACCAAGTCCGCCTCGGGATGCCGAAGCACAAGCGCCTGCTCCGGTACCTGCAGGAGCAGGGCGCCAAGAAGCTGGTGCAGCGCGTCGAACTCGACCACATCGCCGACCGAAAGCTGCCGGCGCGGGAGCAGAAGCTCCGGTTCACGGAGGAAACGCTGTACTTCGTCCTGGACGAGAAGGGGCACGCGGTCCACCTGACCGACAAGGGCGTGGAGACCCTGTCGCCGCAGGATCCCGCGCTGTT
The DNA here is from genome assembly GCA_016209905.1 of Gemmatimonadota bacterium. GTDB lineage: Bacteria > Gemmatimonadota > Gemmatimonadetes > Gemmatimonadales > JACORV01 > JACORV01. The sequence goes on from JACQVG010000071.1 coordinate 16,093, forward strand.
CATCATCCCCGATCTGTCGGAGGAGGTGCTCCGGATCGACCAGGACGAGACGCTCACGGCGGCCGAGAAGCTGACGCGCCGGCAGCAGCTGGAAGCCGACTACGCGGTCAAGAGCGAGAAGCTCAACATCGTGCACCAGCTCCTGAGGGCCCACGCCCTCTACGAGAAGGACGTGGAGTACGTGGTGCAGGACGGGCAGATCTTCATCGTGGACGAGTTCACCGGCCGCATCCTTCCCGGCCGGCGCTGGTCGGATGGCCTGCACCAGGCGGTCGAGGCCAAGGAGGGTGTGCAGGTCAAGGGCGAGACGCAGACGCTCGCGACGGTCACGATCCAGAACTACTTCCGCATGCACGCCAAGCTGGCCGGCATGACGGGCACGGCCGAGACCGAAGAGGAGGAGTTCTACAAGATCTACGGGCTCGAGGTCTCGGTGATCCCGACCAACCGGCCGGTCCGCCGCATTGACAGGCAGGACCACATCTACCGGACCCGGAGCGAGAAGTACGGTGCCATCGTGGAGGAGGCGGAACGCCAGCACCGGCGCGGCCTCCCGGTCCTGGTCGGGACCGTGAGCGTCGAAACGTCGGAGACGCTGTCGCGGATGCTGAAGCGTCGGGGCCTCAGGCACGAGGTGCTGAACGCCAAGTACCATCAGCGCGAGGCCGAGATCGTCGCGCAGGCCGGGCAGCCGGGCGCCATCACGATCGCGACCAACATGGCGGGCCGGGGGACCGACATCAAGCTCGGTGCCGGGGTGACCAAGTGCCGGGTGTGCGGCATCACGGCGCGGCAGGCGCCCTTCGGTCAGGTCGTGGAGCGGCCCGACCTGGCGTGGGCCGAGATCGAGCGCCTGGGGTGCATGACGGATCCGCCCTGCGGCCTCCAGATCATCGGGACCGAGCGGCACGAGTCGCGGCGGATCGATCGCCAGCTCCGGGGCCGTTCGGGGCGCCAGGGCGATCCCGGCGGCTCGATCTTCTTCCTCTCGCTCGAGGACGACCTCATGCGCCTGTTCGGATCCGACCGGATCGCGGGGCTGATGGATCGCCTCGGCGCCGAAGAGGGGGAAGTGATCACCCACCCCTGGGTCACGCGCTCGATCGAGGGGGCGCAGAAGCGGATCGAGCTGCAGAACTTCCAGGCCCGCAAGCGGCTGCTCGAGTACGACGACGTGATGAACCAGCAGCGCGAGGTCATCTACTCGCTGCGGCTCTTCGCCCTGGAGGGCGGCGAGGAGCTCAAAGCCGAAGCGATCCGGATGATTGAGGGCGCGATGCAGCGCCCGGTCGGTGAGGCCACCGGTCTCTCCCGTCACCCGGAGCTCTGGGACCTCGAAACCCTGCACGAAGCGCTGGTGATGCGATTCCTGATCATGGTCCCCGAGCTGCGCGAGCGAGGCTTCGCGAGCCGCGACGAGCTGCTCGACACGGTGCGCCGCCACGCCCGCGAGGCATTCCACCGCAAGATCGCCGCGCTCGACGACTACGGCCGCGGCCTGCGGACGATCGACGCCTCCGGTCGCGAGACGGGGATCGACAATCTGGCGGAGCAGATCCTGAGCCAGGTGATGCTGCGCGTCATCGACGAGAAGTGGAAGGACCACCTGTACGACCTGGACCAGTTGCGGAACGCGATCACCTACCGGGCGTGGGGACAGAAGGACCCGCTCGTCGAGTACAAGAAGGAGGCCTACGACATGTTCGTAGACCTCATGGCCGACCTCCGCGCCACTTTCACCGAGCAGTTCATCAAGGTGCAGGTCAGCGCCGCGCCGCCGCCGCCCCGGCAGCCGATGCCACGGACGTTCACCGGCCCGGCTCTGGAGGGCACGGCCGGCGGGGGTGGGGGGGGCGCGGGCGCGCGCGCGGCGAGAGGCGCGGCCGCGGACTTCGTGGCGGAGGAGGCGCTTGAGCCGGTCGGGCCTGCGGCGGGCCGTGCGGGCGCGCAGGTCGGCGAACCGCAGCGCGGTCTCGACGCGGCGGGAATGGGTGGCGGGGCATCCGTGCCGAAGGTCGGCCGGAACGATCCCTGCCCGTGCGGGTCCGGCAAGAAGTACAAGAAGTGCCACGGAGCGAACGCGTAGCGCGCAGATTCGCTCCTGGGCGCGTCCGTTTCGCCACGGGTCGGTCTGCCGCTCCCGCGAGCTTGGGGTCCGTGGCACGTCGGATTCGCGAGACCCCCAGCGCCGACCGGCCGCGTGAGCGGCTGTTCCGGCTCGGCGCCGGTTCGTTGACGACGGCGGAACTCCTTGCCATTCTCCTCACGACGGGTCGAGCGGGCCAGTCGGCGACCGACGTGGCCGAGGCGCTCCTGGCCGAGGGCGGTCCGGCGCTCTGGCACGTCGCCCGGCGTCCGGCAGTCGAGCTGGCGCGGGTGGCCGGCGTGGGTCCGGCGAAGGCCGCGCGGGTGTTCGCGGGGCTCGAGCTGGGGCGGCGGCTTCAGGAGGAGGGGCGGGGCGAGCGCCCGCGCATCCGGTCGTCCGCCGACGTGTACCGCTGGTACGCGCCGCGGCTCACCGATCTCGCCGCGGAGGAGTTCCACGTGCTCGCGCTCGACAGCCAGAGCGGCGTCCTGCGCGACCTGCTGATCACCCGGGGGATCTTGAACTCATCGCTCGTGCACCCTCGCGAAGTGTTCCGCGGCGCCATCGCGGAGGCCGCCGCTGGCATCATCGTGGTCCACAACCACCCTTCCGGCGATCCGACGCCGTCGGCCGACGACCGCACCGTGACGCGCCAGCTGGTGGAGGCCGGCCGGGTTCTGGACCTGCCCGTCTACGACCACGTGGTGATCGGGGCGGGGCGGTACGTGAGCTTCGCGGAGGCGGGGCTGCTGTGACCACCGTCCGGATCCCGGCCATCCCCGGGCTCTCCGACGTCCTTGAGCCCTACGCCGATCGCCTGGACCTCGACCTCCTGGAGCGCGCGTGGCAGCTCAGCGCGCGCGCCCACCGGGGGCAGAAACGCTGGTCGGGAGAGGACGCCGTCTCGCACGGCGTCGCGGTCGCGCGGATCCTGGTCGAGCTGCACCTCGACTCGGTCTCGGTGGCGTGCGGCCTCCTGCACGACGTGGTGGAGGACACGGACGTCTCGGTCCAGGACCTGGAGGGGGAGTTCGGGGCCGACGTCGCCGTCATCGTGGACGGCCTGACGAAGCTCTCGACGCTGACCTTCCGCTCCACGGCGGAGGAGCAGGTCGAGAACTACCGCAAGCTGCTCGTCTCGGTGGCGAAGGACGCGCGCGTCATCATCGTCAAGCTGGCCGACCGGCTGCACAACATGCGGACGCTGGAGCACCTTCCCGACGACAAGCAGCGCCGCATCGCCCTCGAGACCCGGGAGATCTACGCGCCGCTCGCGCACCGCTTCGGCATGGCGAAGGTGCGCACGGAGCTGGAAGATCTCGCCTTCAAGTTCCTCGAGGCGGAGGACTACAAGGCGCTGGCGAGGAAAGTCGCCGCCCGCCGGGCCGAGCGCGAGGAGCTGGTCGAGCAGATGCGGGAGCCGCTGCGGCGGGCGCTCGAGCGCGCGGGCATCGGCGCCGTCGAGGTCACCGGGAGGCCCAAGCACCTCTGGTCCATCCACAAGAAGATTCTCATCCGCGATCTGCCCTACGAGGAGATCTATGACCTCATGGCGATCCGGGTGCTGGTCAACACGGTGCCGGACTGCTACCACGCCCTCGGCATCATCCATTCCCAGTGGACGCCGCTTCAGGAGCGGATCAAGGACTACATCGCGCAGCCGAAGTCCAACGGGTACCAGTCGCTGCACACGACGATCTTCGGCCCCGCCGGCCACCTGTACGAGATCCAGATCCGGACGCGGGAGATGCACCACACGGCGGAGTACGGGATCGCGGCGCACTGGCTCTACAAGGAAGGCCGGCCGCGGGACGACCTGGACCGCCACCTCACCTGGTTCCGCCAGCTCCTGGACCGGCAGCAGGAGGCGCAGACGCCGCAGGAGTTCCTCGAATTCCTCCAGATCGACCTCTACCAGGACGAGATCTTCGTGTTCACGCCGGAGGGCGATCTCAAGCAGCTGCCGAAGGAGGCGACACCGATCGACTTCGCCTTCGCCATCCATACCGAGGTGGGTCTGCGGTGCCAGGGCGCCAAGGTGAACGGGCGCATCGCGCCGCTGCACCGGACGCTCAAGAACGGCGACGCGGTGGAGATCCTCACGTCGCCGACGGCGCGGCCCTCGCGCGACTGGCTCGCCCACGTCCGCACCGCTCGCGCCCGGCAGAAGATCCGGCAGTGGATCAAGCAGGAGGAGCAGAACGCGTCCATCGCGCTGGGCCAGGAGATCCTGGCGCGCGAGCTGCGGCGGCGCAGGCTCGCCGCGCCCACGGAGGACCAGATCGGGCGCGCGGCGCGGAGTCTCTCCTTCCCCGATCGCGCCCACCTCGAGGCGGCGCTCGGGCGCGGCAACGTCGCGAGCGGGCAGGTGCTGCGCGCCCTGTTCCCCGACCTGCCCGCGGACGACGGCGACGTGCCGGCGGCCCGGCCGGGCGCCATCGGCCGCCTGGTGCAGCGGATGCGCGTGGGCAAGGGCGTGCGGATCCAGGGTGTCGACGGCTTCATGGTCCGCTACTCGCAGTGCTGCCAGCCCGTCCCGGGCGACAAGGTCACGGGCTACGTCACGCGGGGCCGCGGGATCAGCATCCACCGCATTGACTGCCCCAACCTCCTCGGACTGGCGGACGAGCCCGACCGCCGCATGGACCTGGACTGGCAGGAAGTCGAGGGCGAGGTCTACACGGTCCGGCTCGGCATCGTCGGCGAGGACCGGCGCGGCCTCTACGCCGACATCTGCACCGCGATCTCGCAGGCGGGGACGAACATCCGCAGCCTCGAGCTGTCGAGCGGCGAGGGAGGGATGACCGGCCACGTGCTCGTGGAGGTCGAGAACCTCGCCCATCTGACGAGGGTCATGAAGGCGGTCCGGCGGGTGAGGGGCGTCGGGGAGGTGGGCCGGCGCGAACGGCTCGACGCGTGACCGCTTTCCGCCTGGAGGTGCCGTTCGAGCCCGCGGGTGACCAGCCGCAGGCGATCGCCCAACTGGTGCGAGGGTTCCAGCGCGGCGACCGCCATCAGGTGCTGCTCGGGGTGACCGGGTCGGGCAAGACGATGGCGATGGCGCACGTGATCGCCCGCCTGGGCCTGCCGGCTCTGGTCCTCTCGCACAACAAGACGCTGGCGGCGCAGCTCTACGGCGAGCTCAAGTCGTTCTTCCCGTCGAATGCCGTCGAGTTCTTCATCTCCTACTACGACTACTACCAGCCCGAAGCGTACGTGCCCCACACGGACACGTACATCGAGAAGGACGCCTCCATCAACGCCGACATCGAACGGTTGCGCCTCCGGACGACGTCGAGCCTGGTCGAGCGCGCCGACGCCGTCGTGGTGGCGACGGTGTCGGCCATCTACGGCTTGGGCGACCCGGTGGAGTACCGGGAGCGGATGCTGCGGGTGGGTTGCGGCGAGAACGCGGGACGGCGGGCGATCCTCGAGGGGCTGGTCGGGATCCGGTACCGGCGCAACGACGTGGCCTTCGAGCCGGGGACGTTTCGCGTCCGCGGCGACGTGATCGAGGTCTTCCCCGCCTACGAGGAGCAAGCCGTCCGCATCGAACTGTTGGGCGACACGATCGAGCGCATCACCAAGATCGACCCGCTCGTCGGTCGGCCGATCAGCCGCCTCGAGCGGTGCGCGATCTACCCGGCGACGCACTTCGTGACGGACCCGGCCAGCCTCGAGCGAGCGGTCGCCGCCATCCGCGCCGAGCTGGCGGAGCGCCTGAGAGAACTCCGCACGGCGGGCAGGCTGCTGGAGGCCCAGCGGCTGGAGTCGCGGACCAACTACGACATCGAGATGCTGCTCGAGGTCGGCGCGTGTCACGGGATCGAGAACTACAGCCGCCACCTCTCCGGTCGCGCGGCGGGCGAGCGGCCGGCGGTGCTGATGGATTTCTTCCCCGAAGAGTGCCTGGTCATCGTGGACGAGTCGCATGCCACCGTGCCGCAGCTGAACGCCATGTACAACGGCGACCGGTCCCGCAAGCTGACTCTCGTCGAGTACGGTTTCCGACTCCCTTCGGCGCTCGACAACCGGCCGCTCACGTACCAGGAGTTCCTCGACCTCGCCCCTCGCGTGCTCTTCGTCTCGGCGACGCCGGGGCCGGAGGAGCTTCGGCTCTCGGGTGGCGTCGTGGTCGAGCAGCTGGTGCGGCCCACCGGCCTGCTGGATCCCGAGGTGGAGGTCCGCAGGGTCGAGGGACAGGTGGACGACCTGCTCCGGGAGATCCGGCTGCGCGAGCGCCGGGGCGAGCGCGTGCTCGTGACCACGCTCACCAAGCGGATGGCGGAGGACCTGACCGACTATCTGGGGCAGGTCGGCGTCCGAGTTCGCTACATGCACTCGGACATCGACGCCATCGAGCGGATGGACATCGTCCGCGGTCTGCGGCTCGGCGAGTTCGACGTGCTGGTCGGCATCAACCTCCTGCGCGAGGGGCTCGACCTGCCGGAGGTGTCGCTCGTCGCGATCCTCGATGCCGACCAGGAAGGCTTCCTGCGGTCGCGCACGTCGCTCATTCAGACGGTGGGCCGCGCCGCCCGACACGAGCAGGGGAAGGCCATCCTGTACGCCGACCGCATCACGGACTCGATGCGCGCGGCGCTCGAGGAGATGAACCGGCGGCGCGAGGTGCAGCGCCGCTACAATGTCGAGCACGGCATCACCCCGCGCTCCATCGTCAAGTCCGTGGACGAGATCCGCTTCACCACGCGGGTCGCCGACGCGCGCGAGGACCCGGTGCCGCGAGCGGAACCGCTGGCCATCATCGCCCGCGTCGGCGAGTCGTGGGCGACGGCCAGCGCCGCGGCGCGCGACGAGCTGCTGAAGCTGCTCGAGCAGGAGATGCGCCGCGCCGCCGACGACCTCGACTTCGAGCTGGCGGCGCAGATTCGCGACCAGATCCTGGACCTGCACGCGGCCCGGGCGCCTGGGACGGCGCGTAAGGGTGGTCGCCCGGCGCGTCGCTGAAGCCGCGATGGCGGCTTGGGGGCGCGAGTTTGCCGGGAACCTCGTTCCGCCGGCGGTCGTCGGGCTGAGCGGTGAGCTGGGCACCGGCAAGACCACCCTGATCCGGGCGCTCGCCGGCGGACTCGGCGTCGCCGAGCCCGTGACGAGCCCGACCTTCGCCCTCGTGCACCCGTATGCGGGGGCCGGCGTCACCGTCTATCACGTGGACGGCTATAGACTCCGACGGCCGGAGGAGGCCCTCGACATCGGCCTCGACGACATGCTGGCTGAAACGAACGCCGTGGTGCTGATCGAGTGGCCCGAGCGCTTCGGCACCGCGCTGCCGCCGCTCACCCATCACATCCGGCTGGCGTACGTCGATCAGCCGGGCCTCCGGTGGCTGGAGTGCCGGTGAGCCGCTGACCCGCCATGTTCCTGGCGCTCGATACCGCCACGGATCGGCCGACACTCGCCCTCGGCGCGCCGCGCGATCCGGGCTCCGACGTGAGGATCGCCAGCCGTCGCGATCTCTCGCGTGACATCGAACGGGTGGCGGGGCGCCTGCTCTACGAGCGCGGCATCCAGATCGGCAGTCTGTCCGGGATCGTGGTCGCCGACGGCCCCGGCTCGTTCACCGGCCTGAGAATCGGGATCGCCTTCGCCAAGGCGCTGTGCCGGGCGCTCGGCGTGCCGCTCCTCGCCGCGCCGTCGCTGCTCGGCGCAGCGCGTGCGGCTGCGCTCGGTGCCGCCACCGTTTATGTCGCCTACGACGCACTGCGCGGCGAGGTCTACCGCGCCCTGTACCGGTTGCCCGACCGGGCGTCGGTCGCTTCCGGCGGCTCGGAGCCGGTTCTGGTGCTGCTCGCACCGGCGCTGGCGCGCGCCGGGGACGACGTTCCCGCCGCAGGCGATCTGGTGGTGGCCGACGCTCGCTCCGCGTCCGCCGCAGCGCTTCTTTCCCTCGTCGGAGTCCCCAATGGTGCCGCGCCGGTTCCGGACCCCATGACCTGGGAGCCGGCATACGGCCGGCTCGCCGAGGCCGAAGCGCGATACCGCGCCGGCGCGGACCCCTTCCATGGCGCCTAGGCCGCTCTGCCACGCCGATCTTCCGGCGGTAGCGACGATCGAAGCGCAAGCCTTTCCCGACCCGTGGTCGCGCCAGGCGTTCGCCGAAATGTTGACGCACCAACATGTGTGCGGGTTCGGCTTCGACGACGGCGAAGGGACGCTGGTGGGCTACGGGCTGTGCTCGCTCGGCGGCGACGAAGGAGAGATCCTCAATCTGGCGGTGCAGCCGCGGGCTCGCGGGCGCGGCGTCGGCTCGGCGTTGCTCGAAGCCATGCTCGACTGGCTCAGGGGGCAGGGCGCGAGCTGCGTCTTTCTGGAAGTCCGACCGTCGAACCACGCGGCAATCGAGCTCTACCGCCGGGCCGGATTCTCACCGCTCGGCGTACGCGACGGCTACTACCGGCGGCCGCGCGAAGACGCCCTCACGATGGTCCTCGAACTGGGCGCCGAGGAGGCAAGGAAATGATGCCGGCGCGAGCGATTTCGATTGACAAAACCCGTTGTGGCGCCTATAGTTCGGCCACGTCCGTGGGACCCGAGCCAAGCGCCCGGAGGCACAGGTGAGCCGCAGTCTCAACAAGGTGATGCTGATCGGGAATCTCGGGGCCGACCCGGAGGTCCGGAGCACCAGCAACGGAAGCCGGGTCGCATCGTTCTCGCTCGCCACGAGTCGCCAGTGGACCACCCAGAGCGGCGAGAAGCAGGAGAAGACGGAGTGGCACCGGGTCGTGGTCTGGAACAGCCGGGGCTCGGGTCTCGCCGACGTCGTCGAGAAGTACCTCAAGAAGGGTGACCGCGTCTACGTCGAAGGGCGGATCGAGTACCGCACCTGGGAGGACAAGGACGGCCAGACGAGGTACACCACCGAGATCAACGTCCGGGACCTCGTGATGCTTGCGGGCCGGGCGGATGCCGGCTCGGCAGGGACCGGAGGCGAGTCGGGGGCAGGGGCGGGGGGAGGAGGAGG
>JACQVG010000075.1 GCA_016209905.1 Gemmatimonadota bacterium
GACGTGCTGCGGGCGGAACTGGCGAAGCTGCCGGAGGAGTACCGGGAGGTCGTCGTCCTGGCGGACGTGGAGGACCAGTCCTATCGGACGATCGCCCAGGTGCTCGATGTGCCGATCGGCACCGTCAAGTCGCGCCTCTTTCGCGGCCGGCGGATGCTGCAGGAGGCGCTTATCGAGTTTGCCCGCGATGCGGGGCTCGTTCCTCGCGGCGGAGGTCTCTGATGGTTGACTGCCACAGCGTGATGAAGCGCCTCTGGGAATACCTGGACGGCGAGCTGCCGCTGGAGGAGGCGCAGGGGCTGCGCGAGCACCTGGCCGTGTGCGCGCGGTGCTATCCCCAGTACCAGTTTCAGCTCGCCTTCCTGGCCGCGCTGGCCCGGGCGCATGCCGGGCCGGCCGCTTCGCCGCGGCCCGAATTCGCACGACGCCTGCGCGCCGCGCTGGCCATGGTCGAGTCGTCCCCGTCGTTCTGATCCGTTCGTATCCACTCAAGGAGGAGGCTGTATGTCGCACCGTTCTCTCGGATTCCTTGTCCTCGCCGGCATTGCTCTGGCAGCGACGCCGGCGGCCGCCCAGCAGGCCGCGGCCGGTCAGCAGGGCCGCACCACCACGATCACCGGCGACGTGATCGATCTCTCGTGTCGGCTCGGCCAGGGGCTCTCGGGCGAAAGCCACCGTATGTGTGCCCAGGTGTGTGCCGACCGCGGCATCCCGCTCGCCATTCTGGGCAGCGACGGCAACGTCTACCTGCCGATCTCGACCGCGATGCCCGGTGAGAGCCAGACCGCCCGGCTGCGCGCGCACGCCGAGCACCGTGTGCGGGTGACAGGCCGGGTCGTGGAGCGTAGCGGCGCTCGAGCCATCTTCATCGACACCATCGAGATGTGACCCGAACACCCGGACGAGTCCTGCTGGTCAGCGCGGCGTCTATCGCCGCGCTGGCCGGCGTGGCCGCATTCTTCTTGGGCCGAGGCTCGGACGCCAGAATCCTGTGGTGGCAGGGCCGGGCGGCTAGCTGGGCCGGCGAGAGCGGGGTGGTGCTGGATCCCGATGGTGGGCTGCTCACGCTCGCGGCAGGCGCCCGGGTCGAGCCGCTGCTGCTACGGGCGGCCGGTCGTACCCTCCTCGCGGCCGCGGCGGCCAGCGGCGGCGGCGTGTGGCTGGTCGACGGTGCGGGCACTTTGCTGCGCCGCGATGAAGATGGCACCGTGCGCGAGGTCGGCCGCACCCCGTTCGACATTCCGGCCATCGCTCCGGCACGCGGAGGTGGCATCTGGGTCGCTCGGTCCGCGGTCCAGTTCACCTTCCGCCCCGAGAGCGCCGGCGCCGCCGCCGTCCGGCTCGATGAGCGACTCCGGCCCGCGGCCACTGCCGGGGCGGCGACGATCCCGGCGAATCCCTTCCTGTCCCAGCTCGCCAACGCCGGCCACGTTCTCGCGATGGCCGACGGCGGCGCGGTCTTCGCCCCGTTCATCCGCGACGAGGTCGCTCGGTACGACAGCGCCGGCGCAGTGGTGTGGCGCCTCTCGCGCGGCTTGGTGCACGCGACGGCCGACCCGAAGCTCATCGTGGTGCGCAGCGCGAGCGGCACCGACGTGCAGGTGGACTACGCTCCCGTGAACCTGGGCCTCGCGGCGGGGCCGGACGGTATGCTCTACGTGCTGAGCACGCCGAGGGCCACGACTGCCGAGTCACGCCTCGACGCGGTGGATCCGGTGCGCGGAAGCGTGGTTCGGACGTGGCGATTCGCCACGGCGCTGCCCACGCTGGCCATTGACGGTCGCGGCCGGTTGACGCAGCCCGACCCGGAGGAGCTGCGTCCGGGCACCCCGCGGCGCCGCCAGCCCTTCCCTCCGTTCGATGTACCGGACTTGCGCACGGGCCGCGTCCGCTCCGCGGACTTCGGCGGCAAGGTCACACTGATCAACTTCTGGGCGAGCTGGTGCCGGCCGTGCCGGGAAGAGATGCCCGCGCTGGACTCCCTCTGGGGGAGCTACGATCCGGCTCGCGTCGCGCTGGTCGCGCTGTCGGACGACGTGTCCCTCGCCGACGCGCGCGCCTTCATCGCCGAGCTCGGGTTCGACTTCCCGGTCGGCTTCGGCCGTGGCGGCCTCAAAGCGCGCTATCACTACGTGGGATTGCCACACACGGTTCTGCTGGACGCCGAGAACCGCGTGATCCGGCAGTGGTCCGGCTACGCCGGCCCGGCGCAGCTTCGGACCATCGGCGCGCTCATTGACGCGGAGCTGTCGGCCGCGCGGCCTCGCTCGCCGCATCACTGATCGCGAGCTCGCGCCGGGCCACTCCAGCCACCTCAAGCGCCCCGAGCAGATCCCGCTCGATCTCGTCGGCGGCCCCCGGCCACGGAGATTGCTCGACTTTCTCCTCGCCTGATACGATGCTGTTCCGAGCCCCGCCTCGGCGGCGAACGCTGCCACCGAGCTACGACCTCACCTCTGGCTTACCGTGAATCGTCGCGATCACCAGAGCGAATTGATGATCGGAGCTGCCGGTAGGCCGGTCACCTTGCACTTCTGAAGCCACGTGCCAAGCGCCGGGAAGTCCTTCCAACTCGCCATGGCCTGTGCGAAGTGGTCGGTCACACCAGCCTCGCTCTCGTAGACCTCGCTCAGGATGAAACAGGTGTTGCCGGTCGGGGCAGAACTCGGATCGAAGGGGTTAGAAAGCTCCGGCGCCTTGGACAAATTGTAAGTCAGCAGCGCCCTCTCCCCAGTCCGGTGATGCGTCGCTTCCATCCAAGGAGCGTGGGTCCGAAACAGGCGGTCGCCTTCCGCCACTTCTTCCGGAGGAGCAACGATCACGTACGTAAGCTGAATCTTCCCGTGGTGAGCCATGGTGCGTTCTCCTTGTGACAGTTCTCGACGATCGGCCTTCTGCTGCGGGCGCGCTCCTCACCAGGAGCACCCTGCTCTGACCGCGTCCTGAATCTGGCGTGGCGACGTGAGGACCGCCAGCCACCGGCGCGCCCTGACGGCAGCAACCGCTTGATGTTAGGCGGCGGGAGGGGAGTTGCTGGCACCGCGCGCCCTCTTCGCGCTCGCAACGGCGACCACGAGCCAAAAAACCGCGTTTCCCAGAGAGACCGCGTTCAAGCGTCCGCCCTTAAGCACCGGTATCAGAGCAGCTATCAACGAGATAATGCTGACGACGGCAAATAGCCGTGCTGCCACTTTCGCTCGGGTCATTTCCTTCTCCGGTGACCGGTCGCCCGCCTAACTACTTCTCGGTGCAATTCGGCCACTCTTACCGACGGCCATTCGCACGTGGAAAACGCCCGGTACGCCAGCCATCCGCGGCACGCGCCGCAGGCGTAAACGTGCGCCCCGCCAGGCCCCGCGGCAAGGGCCGACGGCGGCCCGGCGCAGCTTCGGACCATCGGCGCGCTCATTGACGCGGAGCTGTCGGCCGCGCGGCCTCGCTCGCCGCATCACTGATCGCGAGCTCGCGCCGGGCCACTCCAGCCACCTCAAGCGCCGCGACCAGATCGCGCTCGATCTCGTCGGCCGGCTCCAGGCCGACGGAAAGACGGATCAATCCTTCAGTGATCCCCGCGGCCGCGCGCTCCTCGGGCGGAAGATGCGCATGTGTCATGGACGCCGGATGCTCCACTGCCGCTTGCCCACGGCGTGGCCTTCCCGGCTCCGGCGCCGCTATACTTTCCGGCCGTGACCGGACTCAGGCTCTACCTCGCCGGCTTTCTGCTCCTAGGTCCCGCGGACGCCGCCCGCGCGCAGGCCCCGCGCGAGACGCTGCGAGTCGTGGCGGTGGGCGACATCAACTTCGCCCGCGCCGTGGCCCGCGAGTACGTCCTGGCGGGGCGCGGCGCGGAGATCTTCGCCGGCGTCCGAGACGAGCTGCGCTCCGCCGACATCGCGATCGGCAACCTCGAGAGCCTGCTCCTCGACCGCCCGGGGTACGCCGACCCTCCGGGGAGCCCGGTCTTCGCCGGCCCGCGCGAAGCGATGGACCTCCTCCTCGACGCCGGCTTCGACGCGCTCGGCACCGCCAACAACCACGCCTGGGACTTCCGGCGCGCCGGCCTCATCGAGTCGGTCGGCCACCTCGACCGCGCCGGGCTCGCTCACACGGGCACGGGCGCGACGCTCGGCGAAGCGCTCCGACCGGTCGTCCTGCGCCGCAACGGATGGACCGTCGCCGTGTTTTCGGTGACGTACATCTTTAACGACGAGAGCATGAGCGTCGTCGGCCTGCCCGCCGAGTGCTGCGTTGCGTGGGCGGACACGGCGCGGCTGGCCCACCGGTTTCGCGCGGCGCGCGACTCGGCGGGTGCCGACCTCGTGCTGGTCTCCCTCCACGCCGGGCTCGAGTACATCCCCGTTCCGCCCGCCGACGTGGTACGGGTGGCGCGCGGGCTCATCCGCGCGGGCGCCGACGCGGTTCTCGGCCACCACCCGCACGTGCCCCAGGGAATGGAGTACGTGGACGGGAAGCCGATCTTCTACTCGCTCGGCAACTTCGTCTTCCGCCAGGAGCGGCCGTGGACGGACCGCGGCCTCTGGGCCGCGCTCACCTTCCATCCCGACGGCCGGCGGCGTGCCGAGGTGCGGCCGCTCGCCGTCGGCTACACGCCGCGCTTCGCCGTCGGGGCGGATTCGGCCGCCACCATGCGCCACTTCACCGAGATTTCGCGGCGCCTCGCGCGCTTGCCAGACCGCGGGCCGCGGCGTAACGTTGCGCGGCCCTCGCGGCCCCCGGGGAACTGATCCATGGACGAGCGCTCACTCGCCTTCCTCAAACGACTGCTGGACGCCCCCGGGCCCTCGGGCTTCGAGCAGCTCCCGGCGCGGCTGTGGCGGGAGGAGGCCCAGAGCTTCGCCGCCGTCGAGGCCGATGTCGCGGGCAACTCCCTCGCCACGCTGAACCCGACGGGACGGCCCCGCGTGATGCTCGCCGGCCACGTGGACGAGATCGGACTCATGGTCGTGCACGTTGACGACGAGGGCTACGTGCACTTCGCCCCGATCGGCGGATGGGACAGCCAGGTGCTCGTCGGCCAGCGCGTCGTCATTGACGGGCGCGCCGGCCCGGTCGCGGGGGTGATCGGCAAGAAGGCGATCCACCTGATGAAGACCGAGGAGCGCGACAAGGTCTCGAAGATCAGCGACCTGTGGATCGACATCGGCGCCGCGGGCAAGGACGAGGCGATGGCCCGCGTGCGAGTGGGAGACGCGGGTGTGCTTGCGGCCACGCTCTACGAATTCCCGAATCGGCGGCTGGTGTCGCGCAGCGTGGACAATCGGATCGGCGCCTTCGTCGTGCTCGAGGCGCTGCGCCGCCTGGCGGCCGACCCGCCGAGCGCGGCGGTGGTCGGGGTCGCCACCACCCAGGAGGAGATCGCCCACAGCGGCGGCGGCGCGCGCACGAGCGCCTTCCGGATCGAGCCCGACGCGGCAGTCGTCGTTGACGTCACGCACGCGACCGACTACCCCGGCGCGGACAAGAAGGAGGCCGGCGACTTCAAGCTGGGCGGCGGCCCCATCCTGTCGCGGGGCTCGGCGGTGAGCCGCGTCGTCTTCGATCAGCTCCTGGGCGCCGCCGAGGCGGAGGGGATCGCCGTCGCGATCGAGGCGGCGCCCCGCCGGACCAGCACCGACGCCGATGCCATCCACACGGCGCGGCGCGGCATCGCCACCGGCCTGGTGTCCGTCCCGTGCCGCTACATGCACAGTCCCAATGAGATGGTCTCGCTCGACGACCTCGACCGCGCCGCGGCGCTGCTCGCCGCCTGGGTCCGGCGCCTGGAGCCCGCGACCTCGTTCATCCCCCTCTAGCCGGACCGGGAGATCGCATGTCGGTACCGTTCCAGCCGTACGTGGCCAGCGAGAAGCTCATGCCGGAGTTCACGCTCCGGGCAGTCCTCCTCGGGGCTCTGTTCGGCCTGATCTTCGGCGCCGTGACCGTGTACCTGGCGCTCCGCGCGGGCCTGACCGTCTCCGCGTCCATCCCGATCGCAGTGCTCGCGATCTCGCTGCTCAAGCGCTTCGGCTCCACGATCCTGGAGAACAACATCGTGCAGACGGGCGGGTCGGCCGGGGAAAGCATCGCCGCCGGCGTCGCCTTCACGCTGCCGGCGCTGATCTTCCTCGGCTTCCAGCTCGAGGTGGGCCGCATCTTCCTGATCGCGCTGGGGGGCGGGATCCTCGGCGTGCTGTTCATGATCCCGCTACGGCGCTACCTGCTCGTAAAGGAGCACGGCACCCTGATGTATCCGGAAGGCACCGCCTGCGCGGACGACCTCATCGCCGGCGAGAAGGGCGGCCGCTTCGCCGGGCGCGTCTTCCTGGGCTTCGGGGTCGGCGCCGTCTACAAGCTCCTGCACGAGGGGCTCCGGCTCTGGAAGGGCCAGCCGGAATATCAGCCCTCCTGGTACGGCGGGGGGCGCATCGCGGGCACGACGACGCCGGAATACCTGGGCGTCGGCTACATCATCGGACCCAAGGTGGCCGGCACGATCTTCGCGGGAGGCGTTCTTTCCTGGCTGGTGATGATCCCGGTCATCAAGTTCTTCGGCGCGCAGCTCGCCAACCCGATCTTCCCGGGGACGATCCCGATCGCCGACATGACTCCGCAACAGGTGTGGCAGGCTTACATCCGGCCGATCGGCGCCGGCGCCGTCACCATGGCCGGCCTGTTCACGCTGGCCCGCCCCATCCCGACGATCGTCGAGGCGATCCGCGCCGGGGTCCGCGACATCGGAGCGGGGCGACAGGGCGCCGGGGTTGCCCGCACGCGCACCGAGAACGACCTCCCGCTCACCGTGGTCGGCGGCGGCTCGGCGCTGCTCGTGATGGCGCTGTGGATTCTCCTCTCCGTGGACATCAACCCCGGGCACTGGCTCGCCAACCTCGTCGCGGCGATCCTGATCGTGGTCTTCGGGTTCCTGTTCGTCACCGTCTCGAGCCGGGTCGTGGGGCTCATCGGCTCGTCGGCCAACCCGATCTCGGGGATGACCATCGCCACGCTGATGGCGACGTGCCTCATCTTCGTGGTGGTCGGTTGGACGGGCGGCGCATGGGCGGCGGTGGCGCTCTCGGTCGGTGGCGTGGTCTGCGTCGCGGCGGCCAACGCGGGCAATACGTCGCAGGACCTCAAGACCGGGTTTCTCGTCGGGGCCACGCCCCGCTTCCAGCAGCTCGCGCTCATTGTGGGAGTGCTGGCTTCGGTGACGGTCATCGGCTACACCCTGACGTACCTCAACCGGTCCTACACCAGCATCGAGGCCCGGGCCATGGAGAACGTCGCGCTGACGGCGGAAATGCGAGACCTCGGCGCCGTCAACTTCGCCGACCGCGAGTTCCGGCTGGTGAACGTGATCGGCTCGCAGACCATCCCGGACGGGCGCTACTACTACGACCCGGCCGCCCGCCGCATCGCCTACGAGGAGCAGCCCGGCATCGGCTCGCCCGACCTGCCGGCCCCGCAGGCCACGCTCATGGCCACGGTCATCAACGGGATCCTGAACCGCAACCTCCCGTGGGGGCTGGTGCTGTTCGGGGTCTTCATCGTCGTCGTGCTGGAGCTGGCCGGCGTGCGCTCGCTCGCCTTCGCGGTGGGCAGCTACCTGCCGATCGGCACGACGGCACCGATCTTCGCGGGCGGCGTCGTGCGCTGGCTCGCCGATCGCCGCAGCGGGGCGGCGGGCAAGGGCGGGGAGGGTGAAGTCTCGAGCGGCGCGCTCATGGCTGCGGGTCTAATCGCCGGCGGCGCCATCGCCGGCCTGCTCGGCGTGGCGCCGATCGAGGCCAAGCGCTCCGCCGACGCCGCCGAGCTCGTGCGCGCCGGGCGGGAAGCCGCCGGCCCAGCCGTGTTCGACTTCGGCGCGCGCTGGTGGCCCGACCTCGCCGCCAGCGACGTCGTGGCGCTCGTCGTCTTCCTGGCGCTCGCGGCCGCGCTCTTCGCCGTGGCGCGCAAGCGGCTCACGGCGGAGGGAAGCTGATGCACGGGCGCAACGCGGCGGCCGGGCTTCTCGTTCTGCGCCTGATCACCGGATGGATCTTTCTCTGGCACGGACTCGGGAAGCTGATCGGCCCGCCGTTCCCCGGCGGCGGCATGGACGGGTTCGCACAGTTCCTCTCGGGCCTCTTCACGCCGCTGGGCCCGAGCGCGAATGAGCTGCTGGCGTGGGTGGTGATGGTCGTCGAGGCAGGCGGCGGCCTGCTGCTCATCCTGGGCTGGCAGACGGCGATCGCAGCGTCGCTCATCATCATCAACATGCTGGTGGCCATCGCCAAGGTGCACTTCGACGCGGGAGTCTTCGGCCGCGGCGGGTGGGAGAAGAACCTGATCCTCGTCGCCGCCCTGCTCTGCCTGCTGCTCGCCGGACCCGGCGCCGCGTCACTGGACGGCCGGCGCCGTCCAGCGGGCGCCGCGTAGCACCGCCGCGCACTCCGCCATCCGGATCGGCGCGCCGGGGAGATCCAAGGCCAGCCCCAGCGCCGCGGCCGGCGGCAGCCTGAGCCCCAGCGCCGCGAGCGCCGCCTCGTCCCGCAGCAGCGCCCGGGCCGAAGCGTCCGCCACGACGCGGCCGTCGCGCAACACGACCACCCGCTCCGCCGCCTCGGCCACGAACGCGAGATCGTGGGACACCGACAGCACGGTCACGCCCGCCTCGTGGCGCCGGCGCAGCGCCCGGATGACGCGGTCCCGGCCCGCCCGATCCAGTCCGGTCGTCGGCTCGTCGAGGACCAGCACCCCCGGCTCCATCGCGAGCACGCCGGCAAGCGCCACGACCTTGCGCATCGGCGCGGGGAGGTCGTACGGGTGCGCGGCCGCGAGACCCTCCAAGCCCAGCTCGAGGAGCGCGGCCCGCACGCCGTCCGCAGCCCTGCCGAGCTGACGGGGGCCGAAGGCCACGTCCGCCGCGACCGTCCGCGCGAAGAGCTGCTGGTCCGAGTGCTGAAAGACGTAACCGACGCGCCGCGCCATCTCGTCGGGACGCTTCCCCGGGACCTCCCAGTCACCGACGCGCACCAGGCCCGCGCGCGGTCGCGCCAGGCCAATCACGAGCCGCGTGAGCGTCGTTTTCCCCGCTCCGTTCGGCCCCAGGAGCGCCACGGCCTCACCGGCCTCGATCCGCAGCGTGACGTCCCGCAGCGCCTCGCGCGCTCCATAGGCGAAGTCCACGCCGTCGAGCCGGACCTCGTAGCCCGTCATCGCGCCAGCCTCCCGACGAGGCCGGGCACGTCCAGGGGGAGCGGCACCGGACACCCCGCGGCACGGGCGATCTCCGCGACGTCGGTGCCGTCCAGCGTCGTCGCCGTCTCTCCGTCGGCCACGATCCGGCCGGCGTCGAGCACCAGCGCCCGCGTCGCCGCCCGCGCGGCACGCTCCAGGTCGGGGGTCGCCACGAGCACCGCCACGCCGGTCGCGGCGAGTACCGGCAGAAGCGCGTAGAGCTCGTCCGCGCCCGCGGGATCCAGCTCCGCTGCCGGATCGTCGAGCACCAGGAGGTCGGGCGCCGGCGCAAGCGCGGCGGCGACGACGACGCGCTGCAGTTCGCCACCCGAAAGCGCGGCCGGGTCACGCTCGGCGAGGTGCTCCGCGCCGGCCCGTCGCATCGCCCGCTCCGCAGCCGTGAGCACGGTCTCGCGCGGCAGGCCGAGCGAGGCGGGACCGAAGGCGACCTCGTCACGGACGGAGGCGCACAGACCCGACAGCTGCGTCCACGGCGTGGCGAACACGATACCGGCGCGCGCCGCGAGCAACTCGCGCTCGCCGGTCAGCTTCCCGCCCGTGAGCCGGGGCGCGAATCCGGCGGCGACGAGCAGGAAGGTCGAGGTGCCCGCCCCCGCGGGACCCGCCACCACCGCGACCTCGCCCCGCAAGAGCTCCACGGTGAGGCCCGCCAGCGCCGGCCGGGCGGCGCCCGGATAGGTAAACGTGACGTCGCGGAGCCGAACGACGGCCTTCACGCGCCGCCCCGCGCGAGCTTGGCGCCGTACGCCGCGAGAATCCCGAGCAGCAGCCCCCAGCGCAGCACCCGCTCGAGCGCCGAATCCGGCGGAGGGTGCAGCACGGTCCGACGCCCGCCGATCACCGCACCTCGCGCGTCGAGCGCGAGGACCTGCTCGTCCACCTCGGCGAGTGCGCCGAGGACGAGCGGCAGGACCAGCGGGGAGAGCGCCCGAAGCCGGGCGAGGGGCGAGCCGCCGATGCGCAAGCCGCGGCACTGCTGAGCGGCCAGCACCTGCGCCGCACGGGCCCGCATCCGCGGCACCAGTGTGAGCGTGGAGACGAGGAGGAAGATCAGGCCGAACGGCGCGCCGCGCGCCGCCATCGCTTCGACGAGCCGCGGCGGCGAGACGGTGGCCAGCGCCGTCAGGAACGCGACCAGGATCGCCGCAATCCGACCGCCCAGGACCAGGGCGCGCGCGAGGCCGGGCTCCGAGAGGGTCAGCGGGCCGACGACCACGCGCGGATCCGCGCCCAACAGGCCGTGCAGCACCAGCAGGAGCCCCCAGGTCGGCAGCGCCAGCACGAGCGCCGGTCGCAGGACGTGGCGCAGCACGCCGCCCACCGCCGCCAGCACCACCCCCGCGACCACGACCAAGCCCACCGCCCGCGGCGTCGAGACGGCGAAGGCGAGGAGGAACAGCGCGCCGGCGAGGGCGAGCGGCGTGTACGGGTGCGCGCGGTGGAGCGGCGAGCCCCCGGACGAGGAGCCCGTCACCTCGACACCACCGGAAACCGCGCCTTCATCTGGTCGGGAAGCGAACGGAGGATCGCCGCAACGAGCGCGAACGCGATGGACTTGTCGAGGACGTCCGTGCCGATGCTGGCCGCCGCCACGGCCACCGGCAGCGGCGCGCCCAGGACGCGGAGCGTCGTCGTGACGACCGTGACGCCGCCCGCCGTCGCCCCGCCGAAGAGGAAGTACGCGATCGGCGCGGCCACCGAGCCCGCAACGAGACCGAGTCCGAGCCCCGCCGCGATCGCGGTCCGGGCGCGTGCGAACGCGCCGAGCCGCGCCGCCAGCGCGGCGTAAAGGGCGATGACGACCTGAACGATGCCGAACGGAAGCCACGAGAAGTTCCCGGAGAGCGCGGCCATCAGGACCTGGGAGACGAGCCCTGCCACGATGCCTGCGCGCGGCCCCACCAGCGCCGCCACCAGGATGGTGCCCACCGCGTCGAGAAAGACCGGCAAGAGCAGCGCCGCCGCGATCTGCCCGATGACGAGGTTCACCGCCACGCCGAGGCGCACCAGGACCAGGTCGCGGAGGGTCACGTCACCCAGACGCCGGCACTAGGGCGATGAGAGACGCCCCAGCGTGTCGCGGTATGCCTGCGCGCTCTCGGCATCGAAGAGGCACGCGACGATCCGGTCGAACTCGTCGGCATGCGCCCGCATCGCGCGGAGCGCTATTTCCCCTGCGGCCGCCTTCGGGTAGCCGTACACGCCGGTCGAGATGGCGGGGAACGCGAGCGAACGGATCGTCCCCTCCGCGCGCGCCACCTCGAACACGCTCTCGTACGCACGCGCCAGCAGCTCCGCCTCGCCCGACGCGCCGCCGCGCCAGATCGGCCCGACGGTGTGAATCACGAAGCGCGCGGGCAGCCGATAGCCCCGCGTGAGCACGGCCGTGCCGGTCGGGCACCCGGGATGCCGGCGGCATTCGGCCAGGAGCTCCGGCCCCGCCGCGCGGTGAATCGCCCCGTCCACGCCGCCTCCGCCGCGGAGCGCCTCGTTGGCCGCGTTGACGATTGCGTCCACGGCGAGCGTCGTGATATCAGCCTGGAGAATCTCGATCATGAACGTGCGGCGGAGAACCGGCTGCCCCGCCGATTACGCCGAGCCTGATGCGGGAGGCGGGCGCCGGTCAGGCTCGCCGCCCTCCCGCGCGTCGCGTCCGGCGGGGCAGCGGTCCCGCCACCAGGCGAGCATCAACACGTACAGGCACGCTGCGCCCACCATCACGACCCCGCCCCAGAAAGAGACCGGCAGCAGATACGAGGCGTTGCTCCCGTCGGTGGCAATCAGGTAGACCCACTCATCCAGCCCGAGGCTCAGCCCGACGCCGAAGCCGATCGCCGCGCCGTCGAGCACTCGGCTTCGCCGGTGGAAGAGCGCGAGGGGCACCCCGCACAGCGTGATCAGCAGCAGCCCCACGAACAGATGATGGACGTTGTAGCGCCCCAGGTTGAAGTCGGCGTTCGGTGAACGGCCCATCAGGACGCGAACCAGGACGAAAGTCCCGGCCAGTGACACCAGCAGCAGGTGGGCACGCCTCCGGTCCACGGGCTGCCCCGCCCTACCCGCCGCGCGTGATCGCGTACAGC
>JACQVG010000080.1 GCA_016209905.1 Gemmatimonadota bacterium
GCCACCGCGCCGGGCCACGCGCTGGCGCGCCGCTTCGCCGTGCGGGCGCTCGCCGGCGCGATCGACGGCCGAGCCACGATCGGGGCCCTCTACGGATCGCTGTGGCGGGCCGCGGACGTGAGGGATCTCGAACTGGCCACGCCTGACGGCCGGCCGGTGATCCGCGTAGCGCGTCTGCGCGTGCGCTACGCGCTCAGCGACCTCGCGCGCGGGCGCTTCCTCCTCACCCGGGTGGACCTGGTGCGTCCGACCGTGGTGCTCGATCAGGGGCCCGACGGTCGGTGGAACTACGAGCGACTGTTCCGCCTGCTCGAGCCGACGCGCGTACGGCGCGGACCGCGGCCGCTCGTTGAGCTTCGCGACGTGCGGATCGTGGACGGCACGCTGGTGCTGCGGCAGCGGTGGCGGCCCGACAGCGCGCTGGCCGGCGCGGCACGGCAGCGGGCAGTCCGGCTGGCCCTCGCCGACACCACGAGGGAGGTGGTCGCCGACGGCGGCGGTCACCAGCGGGTGCGTCGCGTGCACGCGGTCAATGCGGATCTCCGCCGCCTGCGCGCGTCGCATCCCGACTCATCGGGGGTCGCGGTGTCGGTCCGGAGCCTGGCGGCGCGGCTGACCGACCCGGCGATCGAGATCGTGGACGCCGAGGGGGTCCTCGCGCTCCACGGCGACAGCGCGAGGCTCGACCGGGGCCGCGTGACGCTCCCGGGCACGCGCGCCGCGGTCTCGGGCCGGGTGCGGTGGCGAGCGGGCGCGCCGGCGTACGAGATCGCCGTGGACGCGCGCCGATTCAGCTTCCGCGATCTGGCCGGATTCGGCGTCGCGCTGCCGCGGGCGGGAGGGGGACGGGGGACGTTTCGCGCTGGGGTGAGCGAGGACGGCTCGGGCGCGTTCGAGCTGCGCGAGGTGGAGATCGCCACGGGGCGGAGCGTCGTGGCGGGATCGTTTCGCGCGGCGGTCGGCCGGGCCGGGCTGCGGATCGGCGCGATGGACCTCAGGCTCGGCCCGCTCGACGTCGCCGACTTCCGGCCGTTCGTGGCCTCGATGCCGGCGCGCGGGCTCGTGCGCGGGCAGATTCGGGGCCGCGGCGCGCTCGACGATCTCTCCGTCACGGCCGCCCTCGCGTTCACCGACGAGGCGCTGCCCGATCGCCCCACGAGCCGGGTCGCCGGGCAGGGACGGCTCGCGGTCCTCGGGGCGAGCAAGCTCGTGTTCCACGAGTTCGCGCTGGCCCGCGCGGACCTCGACCTCGGCACGGTTCACCGCTTCGCCCCCGCCGTTTCCCTGCCCGGCAGGCTGCTGGCGACGGGCCGTCTCCACGGCGCATGGACCGACGCGACCTTCGAGGGCGAGCTGTCGCACATCATGGCCTCCTCTCCGGCCTCGCGCGTACGCGGCACGGCGCACCTCGTCCTCTCCGACACCGTGTGCGTGAACGCCGACCTGGTCGCGGACTCGCTCTCTTTCGACCTGTTGGGGCGGTCGTATCCTGCGATCCCGCTTCGCGGAATGGCGGCTGGACGGGTGCGGGTCGAGGGACCGCTCTCGAGCCTGAGCTTCGAGGCCATGTTGTCGGGCCCTTCGGGTGCGGCCCGGGCCCGTGGCACGGTGGATGTCTCGGATTCGGTCGTGAGAGTGCGCGCCGAGGGCGCTTTCGAGCGGGTAGACCTGCAGCGGCAGGTTGCGGCCGCGCCGCCGACCGGGCTCGGCGGCACCTGGGGGCTCGACCTGGCGGTGCCACGCTCCGACACCGCGGCGCCGGTGACGGGGTCCGTGCGCCTGGCGCTCGGCCGGAGCCGAGTGGCCGGCGTCGCGCTCGAGCGGGCCGGCTTGGCGATCACCTTGACGCCGGATCGAGTGGTCGTGGACACGGTCTATGTGGAGCAGGCAGGCGCGTCGGTCGCGGCCGCAGGCGCGCTGGGTCGGGCCGGCGGGCTGCCGGGGCGGATCGGCTTCTCCGTCAGTGCCGACACGCTGGCCACCTTCGTCCCGCTGGCGCGCTGGACGCGGGCGGCGGCCGAGGATATCGGGCACGGCGACGCGGCGTTCGACGGGTCGGGTCGCGTCACCGGGCAGGTGCTGGGCACGACCGACGCCTGGCGGGTCGAGGGAGCGGCCGACATGGGACGCTTCCGCAACGGGTCGTTCGACGCCCGGCAGGTTCGTCTGAGCGGATATCTGGCGCGCGCGGCGGGGGCGGGCGGTCTCGACCTCGATGTCGTTGCGGCCGCGACGGCGCTGACCGCGTTCGGCGTCCGGTACGGGCCCGTCGAGGCCTCGGCCGCCGGTCCCATCGACAGCCTTGGCGTCGGCCTCACAGCGCGGATGCCGCTTGGCTCGGCCCACGCCCGAGCTCTGCTCCGCCGCGGTCCCGATGCTCTCACGGTGCGTCTCGATTCGCTGGTGATCGCGCTTCCGTCGGGCCGCTGGCGCCTGGTGGGGCCCTCGCGCGGAACGCTCGGCACCGAGGCGCTGGCGCTGGACTCGGCCGAGATCCGGGCGGAGCGCGGCGGAGGGCGGCTGCGAGCGGCCGGACGGCTGCCGCGGGGAGGCACGGGCGACTTCGGGCTGGTCGTGGACAGCGTGCCGGTGGTGGACGCCTACGCCCTGACGGGGCGTGACACCGTGGGTGTAGGGGGCAGCGTGGACTTGGCGCTGCGCGTGCTCGGCCCGGCGGCAGAGCCCGCCATGGAGATCCGGTTCGCGCTCCTGGACGGGCGCTTCGGCGATTTTCGTGCGCCCCGCCTCGAGGCGCTCGCCCGGTACGAGGACCGGCGGTTGACATTCAAGGGCGGGCTGTGGCGGGAGCGCGAGCGCGTCGTCGAGCTCACCGGCTCGCTTCCGCTCGATCTCGCGCTCACCGGGGTTGCGCGGCGCCGCCTTCCCGATTCGCTCGTCCTGCGGGCGCGGTCCGACTCGGTGGATCTCGCCGTCGTGGATGCGCTCACCGGGCTCGTCACCAACGTGGCCGGGCAGCTCTCGGCCGACGTCGGCGTCGGCGGAAGCTGGGACCGGCCGCGGCTCTCGGGCTCCCTCGAGGTGCAGGGCGGCGCGGCGACAGTCCCGGCGCTCGGCGTGCGCTACCGGGGCATCGACGCGCGGTTCGACCTCGATGGCGACCTGCTCAGCGTCACGCGCGCCCGGCTGAGAAGCAGGGGTACGCTCGACCTTTCGGGCGCGGTGCGCTTCGAATCGCTCACGCGTCCCACGCTCGAGCTGGGCTTCGATGCCCGCGGGTTCGAGGCCTTCGACCTGCGCGACTTCGGCGGGGTGACCGCCAGCGGGGCGCTCAGCCTTCGGGGCCCCGCCCTGGGTGCGACGCTGCGCGGCCGCCTGCTGGTGGACGCGGGCTACCTCGCCTTCGCCGACCTGGTGGAAAAGCGCGTGGTCAATCTCGACGACCCGGAGTTCCACGCCATTGTGGACTCCAACCTCGCCCGCGCGTCCGAGCTCGCCCCTTCCGTCCCTAGCGTGTTCCTCGATCGCCTCCTCGTGGACGATCTCGGCGTCGAGATGGGTCCCGACGTCTGGCTGCGCTCCCACGAGGCCAACATCCAGCTCGCAGGGGAGTTCCGCGTGTCCAAGGCCGTGGAGGAGGGCCTGAGCCGTTACCGGCTCGACGGGGCGCTGCGCGCGGCGCGCGGCACCTACCGGCTGGTCGTGGGACCGACGTCGAGGGAGTTCCGCGTCATGCGCGGCTCCATGCGCTTCTTCGGCACGCCGGACCTGGATCCCGAGCTGGACATCGTCGCCGAGCACGTGGTGCGGACCGCGCGGGCGGGTCAGCTCGTGGTGCGGGCGCTCATCGGCGGCACGCTGCTCGTGCCGCGCCTTGCGCTCGAGAGCGACCAGCGGCCGCCGCTCGCGGAGACGGAGATCGTGTCGTATCTGATCTTCGGGCGCCCCGCCTCCGACCTCGCCCCGTCGGGGAGCGGCGCGCGGAGCGAGCAGGCGATCCTCGCCAACGCGGCGGCCAGCCTCGCCGCGGGCGAGCTGGAACAGACGCTCGTCGCTGATCTCGGCCTGCCGCTCGACTATCTTGCGATACGTCCGGGCGCCGGGACGGCGGGGGACCTGCTGGGCGTCGGCAGCACGCGCGTCGAAGCGGGGGCGCAGATCGGCGAGCGCACCTTCCTGGTGCTGAACGCGGGGCTCTGCGAAGTGCGGCGGGGCAGCACGTCGCAGCTGTTGGGAGCGAGCGTGGAGTATCGACTGAGCCGGCGCGTGAATCTGGAGGCCAGCGTGGAGCCGCTGGTTCGGGAGTGCCGGGCGGGCGGCGCCACGGCGTCGCAGACTTCGCGGTATCAGGTAGGCTTCGACCTCTCCTGGCAGTCGGGGGACCGATGACGCGCGCGCTGATCATCACCAATCCGGCGGCGGCCCGCGCCGCGAAGGAAGGGCTCGCCGTTTCGCGCCGGCGCCTCGAAGCGGGCGGGCTGGCGGTGGAGGTGGCGCCGACGGCGGGGCCGGGCGACGCTGCTCGGCTGGCGCAGGCGGCGTTGGCCGACGGCGCGGAGCTCCTGATCGCGCACGGCGGCGACGGCACGGCGATGGAAGTCGGGTCGGTGCTGGTCGGCACGGGGTGCCCGCTGGGCCTGCTCCCGGCGGGCACGGGCAACGTCCTTGCGGGGAACCTGCGCGTGCGTCGGTCGCCGCGGGCCGCGGCGGAGGTGATCCTCGCCGGCGCTTCGCGGCTGATCGACGTCGGGCGACTGACGAGCACGGCGGGGGTGCGCTACTTCGCCGTGGCGGCCGGGGCCGGGTTTGACGCCGAGCTGATGCTCCGCACCTTGCAGCGTCACAAACGCAGGTTCGGGGTGGGTGCATACGTCGCGACGGCAGTGGGCCTCGCGACGGCGATCACGCGGGCCGACGTTCGCGTGGAAACCGAGGATGCGCTGCACGAAGCACGGGCGGCGACCGTGCTGGTCGCCAACTGCGGCGAGCTGATTCCGGGTCTCCTCCCTCTTGCGTCGAGGATCGTGCCCGACGACGGGATGCTCGACGTCGCGCTCCTCGACGCCGAGTCCCTCGCCGGAGCGGCGCGCGTGGCGTGGCGCCTGCTGCTGCGCAGACCGGAGGTGGACCGCGGGATCACGCTGCTGCGCGCGCGGGCCGTGCGCGTCGTCGCCGACCGCGTGCTGCCGGTGCAGGCGGACGGGGAAGCCGCGGGCGCGACCCCCATGGCGATCGAGGTGGTGCCGCGCGCCCTGGCCGTGCTGGCTCCGCGTCGCGCCTAGCGGCTGGCCGCTGTCTGCGCCGCAGGCTACATTCGCCGCTATGGCGTCTCTGTTGGCCGCGCAGCGCGTCCTCGTCGTGGATGACGAGAGCGCGATCGCATCGGCCGTGGTGGAGCGCCTGGAGCGCGAGGGCGCCGTCTGCGTCGCCGTGGAGTCCGGCTCGGAAGGGCTGGCGCGCCTCACCGCCGAGCCGTTCGACGTGGTCATCACCGACATCAGTGCGCCGGGCAAGTCGGGATTCGATCTGCTCGACGAGGCGCAGCGCCTGGCGGAGCCGCCGGCCGTCATCCTGCTGACCGCGCCCGGTAGCGGTGCGGATCTCGCCCGCGCGCTCGGGCGCGGCGCGGACGGCTGCCTGGTCAAGCCGCTCGATCCGGAGCAGGTGGCGCACCAGGCGTCGGCCGCCGTGGAGCTGCGCACCCTGCGGCGCGCCGTGGATGCGATCGGCGTCGCCCGCGCCGCGGGTCCGGTGCTCGTCGTCCTCGGCGAGATCGTCAACGCCTTCGAGAAGGCAGACCCCTACCGCGCGGGCTACTCCGCGCGGACGGCGCGGCTCGCGGTCGCGCTCGCGACGCCACTCGGTCTGGACGCCGATCGCGTCGGATTGGCTGCGAGGGTGCACGACGTCGGGATGCTCGCGGTGCCGATCACGGAGCAGCACCGTGAGGGGCCGCCCACGCGCGCAGCCCATCACCTCATCCGCGTCCATCCGACCCTCGGCGCGCGGTGGGTCGAGCGGCTCGGCGCCGACCGCCCCGTCGTCGCCGCGGTAGCCGCCCACCACGAGCGCTTTGACGGAGGCGGCTATCCCGGAGGGCTTGCGGGGGACGACATTCCGGCACTGGCGCGCGTCCTCGGCACGGCGGCCGCCATCGCGGCGATGTGCGCGGCGCGGCCGTGGCGCGAGAGACGCGAAGCGGAGTCGGTGATCGAGCAGCTCGTCCAGGGCCGCGAGTCCCAGTTCGGGGTGGCCGAGGCGGACGCGGCCGTCGAGGTGTTGCGCCGTACCCCTTCGCTCCTGCTCTGACCGGTCGGGCGCCGAAGCGACCGCAGGGCTGGGGGACTGATGGCCGAAATCGACATGATGGTGTGCCGGTCCTGTGAGAACGAGGAGCGCGCGTCGGAGGGGTACCCGTGCGAGGACTGCGGGACCTTCATCTGCCTGATCTGCGCCTTCCGCGGCATAGCTCTGTGCCGGGACTGCCGCCGGAAGCGGGGCCTGCCCACGCCCGAGAACCTTCCCCCGCGAGCGAGCCGCCCCGCGTCCTAGGGCCGCTCGAGCACCACCCGCTCCAGGGCCGCGAAGACGGCCGGGTCGAGCAGCAACCCCACCACGGCGCGCAGGTTCTCGACCGCGTCCGCCGGGCTCAGCGCCAGCCGGTCCGGGCTCGCCGCCGTCAATTCGTCGTACAGGTTGGCGGCTGCGACGATCCTGGCGCCGACGGGGATCTCCTCGCCCCTCCGGCCTTCGGGATGGCCTCGCCCGTCGTACCGCTCGTGCTGCAGGCGCAGGATGTCCACGACGTCGGCGTGGTGCGTGAGCGGCTCGAGTATGCGCTCCGCGAGGCCCGGCGCGTCCTGGGCGGTCACCAGCTCCGGCACGGCGTGGGCCGAGGCGTTTCGCAGCACCTCATCCCGGATCGCGATGTGCCCGATGTCGTGCAGCCGGGCGGCCGTGCGGATCGTCTCGACGGCGCCGCCGCCGAGGCCGAGCGCTGCGGCGAGTCGCACGGATAGGTCGGCGACGCGCGCGGAGTGGCCGCGGCCGGCGGCATCCTTGGTCTCGAGGACGTCCACCAGCGCCCTGAGCACGGTCAGCGAGAGCACCTCGACCTGACGTTTCTGCTTCTCGAGGTCGCGGGTCTTGAGCGCCACCTCCCGGGCGAGCCACTGCTCCGTCTCGCGCCGCTCGATTTCCAGCTCGCGCTTGCGCAGGGCGTAGTGGAGCGCCAGCCCGAGCTCCTCCAGGTCCACCGGCTTGAGGAGGTAATCGGCGGCGCCGCGCTTGAGGCACTGGATGGCCGCCTGCGGCTCGCCCACGCCGGTCAGCATGATCACGGCGAGGTCCGGTTCCCTGGCCAGCGCCTTCGGCAGGAGGTCGATCCCCGACATGCCCGGCATGCGGATGTCGCACACCATCGCTCCGACGCGGATGGCGTCGAGCCTGGCCAGGGCCTGCTCGGCGTCGCCGGCCTCGACCGCCTGGTAGCCGGAGCGGACGAGGTAGCGGTGCAGCGCGTCGCGGACGGCGTCCTCGTCGTCCACGACCAGGACGATCATCGGGGCGGCCGGGTCGGTCACGCGGCGAAGCTACGGCGCGCGAGATGGGGCGGCAAGGCGCGCCGGACCGGCGGCGAGAACCGGTGTCCGGTGTCCGGCGTGCCTGGGGAGAAAGTGAAGTTGGTGCTGGACGCGAGGCTCGAAGAGGTGCATCTTGTCACCCCACAGCCGCCCTCTTTCGGCCGTCTCGTCTTGGTGCGGTGCCGCGCGCGTTGCCGGCGCCGAGCCCCGAACTCGGGCCGTCATGCAGCGGCCTTCTTCCCAAGGGTTCTCGTATGCGCCGACTCCGCATCGGGATTCTCGACCTCGTGACGCGGAATCCCACCCGCGCGCTGTACGCGCGGGTGATGCACCCTAACCTCGCGAGCATCATGCCCCAGGTCGTGGGCGTCTGGTGCGAGCAGGCGGGGCACCAGGTTCGGTTCGTGTGTTACACGGGCTTCGAGAACCTCGTGGAGGAGTTGCCGGCCGACATTGACCTGCTCGTCGTCGGCGCGTTCACGCAATCGGCGCAGCTGGCGTACGCGGTCAGCAATCTGTTCCGAGCGCGCGGCGCCGTCACGGCGCTGGGTGGACCGCATGCCCGGTGCTATCCCGAGGACGCCCGCCAGTACTTCGATTATGTCCTCGGCTTCACCGACAAGGCGGTGATCGGCGAGCTCCTCGCCGAATGCGCCCCGCACCGTCCGAACGGACGGTGCCTGGCGGCAAAGCGGCAGCCGCTCGAGCTCCCGGCCCTGGCGGAGCGGTGGAAGTTCGTCGCACCGACGATCGCCAAGGCCCCCACGATCAAGATCGTACCGATGATCGGCAGTCTCGGGTGCCCTTACACCTGTAGCTTCTGCATCGATTCGACCGTCGCGTACCAGCCACTCGGCTTCGCGCAGCTCAGCGAGGACCTGCGCTTCCTGCTCACGAAGCTGCGCCATCCGATCGTGGGGTGGCACGACCCCAACTTCGGCGTCCGCTTCGACGACTACATGGAGGCCATCGAGTCGGCCGTGCCGCCCAACCGCATCCGGCATATAGCCGAAAGCAGCCTGTCGCTGCTGGGCGAGGCGCACCTCCCGCGCCTCAAGCGGAACGGATTCCAGGCCATCCTGCCGGGCATCGAGTCGTGGTTCGACTTGGGCAACAAGTCGAAGACGCGGTGCACCGGGTTGGACAAGGTCAAGCAGGTGTCCGAGCACGTGAACCTGATCCTGCGGTACATCCCGTACGTGCAGACCAACTTCGTGCTGGGCCTCGACGCCGACATGGGACCCGAGCCGTTCGAGCTGACGAAGCGGTTCCTGGAGCTGACGCCGGGAGCCTTTCCGGCGTACTCGCTGCTGTCGGCCTTCGGCCGGGCGGCGCCGCTCAACCTCGAGTATCAGCGGGCCGGTCGCGTGCTACCCTTCCCGTTTCACTTCCTCAACAACAATCACGCGATGAACGTCCGGCCCAAGCACTATCAGTGGCCGGAGTTCTACGAGCGCCTCGTTGACGTGAGCGCGTTCTCGTTCTCGTGGCGCGCGATCGCCCGGCGCTTCGCCGCGACCGCCGGGGCCATCCCCCGGTTTATGAACGTGGTGCGCGCCGTGTCCTCGGAGGGATTCGGACGGATCAGGTACCACACCACGGTCCGCCGGCTGCTCGATACCGATCCCTCGGTGCGCCGGTTCATGGAAGGTGAGAACGAACCGCTTCCGGAGTTCTATCACGCGCGGATCCGAAACGAGCTCGG
This sequence comes from Gemmatimonadota bacterium, assembly GCA_016209905.1. Lineage (GTDB taxonomy): Bacteria > Gemmatimonadota > Gemmatimonadetes > Gemmatimonadales > JACORV01 > JACORV01. The sequence continues at coordinate 9,247 of JACQVG010000080.1, forward strand.
TCCGCTGTATCGGTTCCTCCCCGCAGCTGCGCTCATGCACGACCCGAACGCGTACCTGAAGGCGCCGGCCGAGAGCGCCGTGACGGACGAGGTTCCGAAGCGGGAGCGACTGGGGCGCGTCCGGACCGCGGAACCGGCGGGAGGTCGGCAGCTCGCTCTCTAGACGGCGGGGCTCGCGGCGCGCGTGACGGTGCGCCGCGAGGCCGGCCGGCGTTCGCGCTCCTCCGCCGGATTTGTCGATGTCTCCAGCGCTGACCGACGTTCGCGGAATCCTGGTGGGGCACGCCACCGACGCCGAAGGCGGCACCGGATGCACCGTGGTGCTCGCGCCCGAGGCGGGGATGCCGTGCGTCGCGTTCGTGCGCGGGCGCGCGACGGGCACGCGGGAGCTCGACGCCTGCCGGGCCGAGTCGCTCGCCGGTCGCGTGGACGCGATCGTCCTGGCCGGCGGCTCGGCTTACGGGCTCGCCGCGGCCGACGGCGTGGTGCGCTGGTTGGAGTCGCGCGGACGAGGGTTCGCGGTCGGCGCCGGCGTGGTGCCGATCGTTCCGGCGGCGGTGGTGTTCGACCTCCTTCCGTGTGGTCGGTTCGACGCGCGACCGAGCGCGCCGATGGGCACGGCGGCATGCGACGCAGCGACCATGGACGTGGCCGAGGGCTCGGTGGGCGCCGGGACGGGCGCCACGGTCGGCAAGGCATTGGGAGCGGCGCGGACGATGAAGGGAGGGATCGGGACGTGGTCGGCGACCGCTGGCGCAGTCGTGGTCGCGGCCCTGGTCGTCGTCAACGCCTTCGGCGACGTGACGGATGCCGAAGGTCGCGTGATCGCCGGCGCGCGTGACGGGGCGGGCGGCTTCGCCGGCACGGCCGCCTATCTGGGTCGGGGCGGCGTGCCCTTCGGCGCCGTGTCGGCGGCGACGCCCCAGACGACGCTCGCCGTGGTGGCCACCAACGCGGCGCTCGACCGAGTGGCCTTGGGAGGCGTGGCGCGCGCCGCCGGCGACGGTCTCGCGCGCCGGGTCGTGCCCGTGGGCACGCCGTTCGACGGCGACGTCGTGTTCGCGTGCTCGGCGGGGACCGAGCCCGCCACGGGATTGCAGATCGAGCAGCTCGCCCGAGAGGCCACCGAGATCGCGGTCGAACGGGCCGTGCGCCTGGCCCGCGGCCGGGACGGGGTGCCGGGACTGGCCGACTGAGCGACGCGAGCGTCGCAGCGGCGCCGACGCGGCGGCCTCTTCGGCGCTGCGGGCGGCGGGAGGCCTTTCCGGTCCGCGCGCCGGCTAGTGCGCGCCCACTCCACCTCTATCGAACAGGCTGAGCAGCACCCCGATGCTGTCCTGCACCTCACGGGCGAGCGCGATCGAGGGCGCGTCGTTGACGATGAGCGAGAAGGCCAGCTCCTCGCCGCCCGCCGCCGTGACGTAGCCGGTCAGGGCCGAGACCTCGCGCAGCGTTCCCGTCTTGGCCCGCAGCCGCCCCGTCGCGGGCGTACCGGCCATCCGTCCGGCGAGAGCCTGGCCGACCAGCGGGAGCGACCGATAGAACGCCCGGCCCTCGGGAGCACGGCGCACGTAGGCGAGGAGCCGCACCAGCGAGCGTGGAGTGGCCTCGTCCAGCAGGGAGAGGCCGGAGCCGTCCGTCACTTGCACCGCGTTCGCCGGGATGCCGACCCGGTCGGTGAGATAGCGCGCCACCGCCGCCGCGCCGCTCGCGAATGTCCCGGGCCCCCCCACCATGCGGCCGATGGCGCGAAAGGTGAGCTCGGCCGAGAGGTTGTGGCTGCGGTGGTTGATCATCGTCACCAGATCCTCGAGAGGCGGGGAGCGGCGTACGGCGAGGGCGCCGCGGAAGGGATCGTTTCCGGCTGCGGAGCGGGCCAGCATCGTGCGGGCGCGCGCCGACGCTTCGTCCACGACGGAGCGCGTGCCCCCCGTGATCCGTACCCCCCGGGCCGTCAGGAGCTGGCGCAGCAGGCCGGCGGCGAAGACCGGAGGCTCCGCGACGACGATCCACCTGCTCCAGCGGTCCCCGCCCGCGGGAATCGTGCCGAAGAGCTCGATGACGCCTCCGGCGCGGCCGCGGCGCACCTCGATGTGGGCGGGCGTGCGGGGCCTCCCGGTGAGCACGACGCTCGAGACGGCGTAGTAGTCGTTCGGCGGGTCGAGCCGGTAGCGCGCCGGCGCGCCGGGCGCGGGCCCGGGCATTACGGTGATGCGAATGCGGTTCTCTGCGGCGCCGAGCGCCGAGGGTGGCGCTGCGAAGGGACTGTCGAGGTCGTCGGGCGACCAACCCGGCCCCGCGAGCTCCCCGCCGAGGAACGAGGCGTCGCCGACGATGTCGCCGCGCACGCGGCGGATCCCCGCCATCACGACGCTGTCGGCGAACGGCGCGAGTCTGGCCGTGTCGAGGCCGAACGTCGGGTCCCCGGTCCCGTACAGCACCAGGTTGCCGAACACCTCGCCATTGCGGACGCGACCGTCGGCGAAGAGCACGGTGACGAAGCGGAAGTCGGTGCCCAGAAGGTGGAGGGCAGCGGCGGTCGTGAAGAGCTTGGCGTTGGAGGCCGGCACGAAGTGGCGGTCGGCGCGGTAGGAGAAGAGGGTGTCGCCGCGCGTCAGGCTGACGACCAGGGCGCCCCAGGTGGCGTGGCGCCAGGGCTGGCCCCCGAGGAGGGGGGCGATCTGCGCCGTCAGCGGCCCGCGCGGCCGCTCCTGAGCGCCGAGCGCGGTGCGCGGGCCGGCGATCGGGAGCAGAGCCGCCAGCACTGCCAGGCGTCGCATGCGCGCACCTTAAGGAAACGTCCCGAGCCGGTCAACGGTTGGCCTGCCGCGGGCCCCCCGGTAACTTTGGTCGGCCATGCTCCACCCCCACCCCCAGGCCGCTTCCGCCTCGGCGGGCGCGGCATCCGACCCGCGCGCCGTCGGCTTCACGCGCACCGACGCGCTGCTCGCGCTGATGGTCCTCCTCTGGGGCGTCAACTTCATCGTGGTCAAGGCGGCGCTCGGCGTGTTCGCTCCCCTCAGCTTCAACGCCGTCCGGTTCTCGATCGCCGCCATCGCGGTGGTCGCCGTGGCGTGGGTGTCGGGGTCGCGGCGCCCGGCCGCCGCCCTCCTGCCTCGACTGGCGGCGCTGGGCATTCTCGGTAACACCTGCTACCAGCTCGCGTTCATCGAGGGCATCGCGCGCACGCGGGCCGGCAACGCCGCGCTGCTCATGGCCGCCGTGCCCGTGCAGACCGCGGTGATCGGTCACTTCCGTGGCCATGAGCGATTGCGGGGGCGAGACGTGGCCGGGTTGGCGCTGTCCTGCGCGGGGGTCGCGGCCATCGTGCTGGGGAGCGGTCGGGAGGTCGGCTTCGGGGCGACCGTAACCGGCGACCTGCTGGTGTTCGCCGCCACGGTGTGCTGGTCGCTGTACACGATCGGCACCAAGCCGCTCGCCGATGCGCTGGGCTCCATCGCGGCGACGGCGTGGACCATGGCGATCGGCGCCGTCCCGCTCGTGCTGGTGGCCGTGCCGGCCGTGCTCGCCCAGGAGTGGCGCGCCGTGACGCCGGCGGCGTGGGGGGCGGTGGTGTTCTCGTCACTCGGCGCGCTCGTCGTCGGCTACCTCATCTGGTACCACGGCGTGCGGCGGCTCGGCGCGTCACGCACCGCCTTCTTCTCGAACTTCACGCCCGTGGTGGCGCTGCTGGCGGCTTGGGCGCTGCTCGGCGAGGTGCCGACGCTGTGGCAGGGGCTCGGCGCCGCCGGGATCTTCGGCGGGATCGGGCTCACCCGCACGTGAAACTGGTCTGCTTCGACGTGGACGGCACGCTGATCTGGACGAGCGGAGCCGGCCGGCGCGCGATTCGGCGCGCGCTCGTTGACGTGCTGGGGACGGCGGGCCCCATTGACGGGTTCCGCTTCGACGGCCGCACCGATCCCGAGATCGTGGGGCAGCTTGCCGCGGGGGCGGGCGTGGCGACCGAGGCGCCGCTGGTCGAGCGCGTCCTGGCTCGCTACGTGGAGTTTCTGGGCGAAGAACTGGCGAAGCCGGGCCATGTCACGCTGGTCTACGCGGGGGTGCGCGAACTGCTGTCGGCCCTCGAGGCGCGGAGCGACTGCGCCGTGGGGCTCCTCACCGGCAACGTCGTGGATGGCGCCCGGCTCAAGCTCGCCTCGGCCGGGCTCGACCTCGAGCGCTTCCGCGTCGGAGCCTTCGGCTCTGACAGCGCCGAGCGGTCGGCGCTCCCGGCGGTGGCGCAGCGGCGCGCCCGCGAGACGCTCGGCGTCGAGGTGATGGGCGAGGACCTGGTCATCGTCGGCGACACCCCGACCGACATGACCTGCGGAGGCGACGTGGGCGCTCGGGCGATCGGCGTCGCGACCGGAGCCTTCGGCGTGGCCGAGCTGCTCGGAGCGGGGGCGAGGGCGGCGTTCGCGGACCTCTGCGACACGGCGGCCGTCTTGGACGCGACGCTCGCGCCGTGAGCAGGCGGGGGCCGTAGGCGTGGCCGTCATTGGGGTCGGAATTGACGTCGTGCCTGTCGAGCGGGTAGAGAAGCTGCTGGCCCGTCACCGCGAGCGCGCACTCCGGCGGCTGTTCACGCCGTCCGAGCGGCAGCGGGCGATGGACCTCGCGCAGGACGTGCTCCACCTGGCCGGCCGGCTCGCGGCGAAGGAGGCGACGTACAAGGCCCTCTCGGCCGACGGGGCGGTGCTGGGGATCGGGTGGCAGCATCTCGAGGTCGCGCGCCTGGAGGACGGGCGGCCGGCGATGGTTCTTCACGGCCCCGCGCTCGAGCGGTATCGCGCCTTGGGCGCCACCCGCTGCCTTCTTTCGCTCACGCACGCAGGCGGCATCGCCGCCGCAGTCGTCATCCTCGAGTAGAGCTGCTTGCGGCTGGGTCAGGGATACCGTAGCTTTCGGCTCCCTTAATGCTTGAGATTGAGTTTCAGTTGTATGGGTAGCATCAGCTTCGTCGTGGCATTCCTCTCCCTCGCGCAGGGTAGCGCCCAAGCGACCCAGGCGGAGGCGGCGCGTCGGATCGCTGCCACGCTCGCGCTCGCCGCCCAGGAGTACCGGCTCGCGTGGCAGGGCGGCGAGTTGGCGCGGCCCCAGGAGGCTCTGGAGGCGCGGCTGTTCCTGGCGGAAGCCCGCCGCTCGGCGCGTGAGCTGCCGCGGCGCACCGGGGCCGAGGTGGAGGCCAAGATCGCTGCGCTCGAACGGCTGCTCTTGGCCGCGGCGCCCGCCGAGTCGGTCGCCGAGCGGGCGGCGGCGATCGAGCGCCACCTTGCCGTGGGGCTGGGCGTCTCGCTCGACGATCGCCCGGCGCGGGCACCCTCCCTCAAGGCGGGCGCGAGGCTCTACGCCGCGCAGTGCGCGCAGTGCCATGGCGAAGCCGGGCGCGGCGACGGCCCGGCGGGCCGAGGACTCACGCCGCCTCCCGCCAGCCTCGCCGATGCCAATGCTCTCGCCTCGCGGACGCCCCTCGACCTCTTCCGCAAGGTGACGTTCGGCGTCCCGGGAACCGAGATGCCGGCGTTCGGGGCGATGTTGACGCGCGAGGATCGCTGGGACGTGATCGCGCACGTGCTGGCGCTCTCGGACTCGGCCGCGCGGCGCGGGCGGAGCGGCGCGATGGCGATCGTCTTCGCGACGGTGCGTGGCTCGCTGGGGGGCGCGCTGGACCTGGCGCGGCGGGGTGAGAGCGATGCCGCGGGGCGAAGGGCCTTCGACGCCTATCTCGCCTTCGAGGCGGTCGAGGGGACGCTGCGCGCAACGGATCCCACCCTCGTCTCGCGTGCGGAGGCGCGGTTCGCTTCGTTCCGCGAGGCCGCTCTGACCGGTGCTCTCGTCGCCACGCTCGAGGGCCGACATGCTGATCTCCTCGCGGTCCTCGCTCAGGCCGAGACGGCGCTGAGCCGTGGCCGCTCGAGCGCCGGCCTGCTGCTCGAGAGCTTCCTCCTCATCGTGCGCGAAGGGTTCGAGGCCATCCTCGTCATCGCGGCGATCATGGCGGTGCTGATCAAGAGCGGCGCAGGGGAGCGACGGCGGAGCGTGCGGTGGGGGATCGCGCTCGCGGTCGCCGCCAGCGTGGTCACGGCGGGGCTGCTCGAATGGCTGTTCCGGGTCACGCCGGCGCAGCGCGAGGCGCTCGAAGGGGGTGTGATGCTGGCTGCGGCCGGGATGCTGTTCTACGTCTCGTACTGGCTGATCTCGAAGATCGAGGTCGCCGCGTGGCAGCGGTTCTTGAGGGGCCACGTCCAGCGCGCCGCGCGGAACGGGAGCGGGCTCGCGCTCACGGCCGTGGCTTTCCTGGCCGTCTACCGCGAGGGGTTCGAGACGGTGCTCTTCTACAAGGCGCTCTACGTCACCGGGGGCGTGGGAGGCGCCGCGCCGATCAGCCTCGGCATCGTCTCCGGTGCGGTGGTGTTGGTCGGCCTCTTCCTCGGCATCGAGAGATTCGGGCTCAAGATCCCGCTCAGGCCATTCTTCGCCGTCACCAGCGCGATGCTCTACTACATGGCGTTCGTCTTCGCGGGCAAGGGAATCAAGGAGCTGCAGGAGGGCGCGATCGTCTCCACCACGATCGTCCCGGGAGGGCCCCGGAACGACTTCCTCGGCATCTACCCCACGGTCGAGACACTGGCGGTGCAGATCGTGATCGCCCTCTGTCTCGCGGTCGCGCTGGCATGGACGTTCGGGGTGCGCCCGCGCAGAGCCCGATTCGAGCGCGTCAGCAGTTCGACCCCGGCGGCACAGGACGCCGATTCGCGGGTGGAGGAAACGGCGACGGTCAAAGCGAGCGCCAGCGGGGCGGTCCGTTCCGGCAGCGCCCCGGCATGGCCCGCTGGGTGATTCGGAGGCGGCGTGCCTAGAACCGGAAAACGGGACCCCACACGACTTGCAGATTGTGGGTCGGCCGCGAGACAAGCATGTCCGTCATCACAAGGTCACGGAGGTCCAGCCGGAAGGCCAGTGAGCGATGCCATCGGGCGGCGCGAGCTCGGCCCACAAGTGGTCCGGAACGTGGACTCTCATGGAGCGCCAGCACCGCGGGTAGCTCGCGGCTAGACCCGCTGCGGCCCGGCAGCTCCAACGCGGTGTCAGACCCGCGCGACTACCGCGCCACGTGCACGGAGCCGGCGAGTTCGCGGAGCCGACCAATTTCCGGGGCGGCTGACGCACCCACCCACACGTGTAGTAGCAGCTCGCTAACTCCAGGACCTGGAATCCCTGCGAAGGCGCCTTCCACGTGAGTTTCGCAGTTGTTTTCTCCCTGCGCGCTCACCCAGCACACCCACTCAACCGGCCTGCCAGCTATCTGCCCCCGCGCCACAGACGTCTGTGTAGTCTGCTCCTCGACTGGCTGGGGATGATGACCAACGTAGATTCCGATGTGGCGGTTGATGGCTCGCCCAGCGGCAGTAGTGTCGGTGATGCGGTGAACGTCGAAGTCTATGCCCTTCTCCGTCTCCACCCGAAAGCCTCCGGGAAGCTCGATCTGGAGAGATGGCGCGCCGTTGCCCCAGGCTGGCAAAACGTGCAGGTGGAGTGGTTCGGAGTTCGTCTTCCCCTGGGACCCAACGCAGCCCAGTGGAGCACACATTAGGAGGGTAGCGAAAAGCGGGATGCGAGACATGGGAAGGAGTGCGGGCATCCGCCTAACCCTTGCGATCTTGTGCTTCTGCTCCTCGGTCCGCGCATTAGCGGAAGGGTAAGCCACCTGTGCCTCGAGGCTGAAGGGCAGTACTTGACCGCTGTGCGCCGCCTAACGAACGGCGCATAAGCTGCAGCGCGCCCTCCTGGACCAGCAAGGCGCACCGATTGGCTCGCGCCTGGCGGAGCGCACAGTAGGGTGGCGCGCTGCCAGCTTCATGCGCTGGTTAGGCGCTTCGCCGCCTCGCCGGCGGGCGGCGCTTGCGTCGAAGAACGGGGGCGAGGGCCCGCAGCGCCTCGTTGACCGCGGCGGAGTCAGGGAACACGTCCATGACGGATGGATCCACCACGATGACGTTGGTGCCCTTCCGATAGCGCGCGGCGGTGACGCCTCGAATCCCCTTCGAGAAGTCGTACTCCTCGCGCATGGTGTCGCGATCGGCGTCAACGCGACGGCGGATGCTACTAGCCC
>JACQVG010000069.1 GCA_016209905.1 Gemmatimonadota bacterium
CTGCGGAAGGAGCAGGCCGAGAAGCGCAAGCGCGGCGAGCTGATGGGGATCGGCATCTCGAGCTTCACCGAGATCGTGGGGGCCGGCCCATCCAAGCACTTCGACATCCTCGGGATCAAGATGTTCGACTCGTGCGAGATCCGCGTCCACCCGACCGGGAAGGCGGTCGCCCGGTTCGGGACCAAGTCGCAGGGTCAGGGGCACGAGACGACCTACGCGCAGATCGTCGCGGAAGAGCTGGGGATCCCCGCAGCGCACGTCGAGGTCGAGGAGGGCGATACGGACACCGCCCCATACGGGCTGGGCACGTACGCGAGCCGCTCGACGCCGACGGCCGGCGCCGCCGGCGCGATGGCCGCCCGGAAGATCCGCGAAAAGGCGAAGAAGATCGCCGCGCACCTGCTCGAGGTGAGCGAGGACGACCTGGTGTGGGAACCCGGGAAGTTCTCGGTCAAGGGAGCGCCCCAGAAGTCCAAGACCATCCAGGAGATTGCGTTCGCCGCGTACACCAACCACCCCCAGGGCATGGAGGCGGGACTCGAGGCCGTCTCGTACTACGACCCGCCGAACCTGACCTTCCCCTTCGGCAGCTATATCTGCGTCGTGGACATTGACCGCGGGACCGGCGAGGTCAAGATCCGGCGGTTCGTGGCGGTGGACGACTGCGGCAACATCATCAACCCCATGATCGTGGACGGGCAGATCCACGGCGGGCTCACCATGGGGATGGCGCCCGCGCTCCTCGAGGAGATCAGCTACGACGAGAACGGCAACGTGCAGGGCGGGAGCTTCATGGACTACCTGGTGCCCACGGCGATGGAGACGCCGAAGTGGGAGACCGACAAGACGGTGACGCCTTCGCCGCACCATCCCTTCGGCGCGAAGGGCGTGGGTGAGTCCGCGACGGTCGGAGCACCCCCGGCGATCGTGAACGCGGTGGTGGATGCGCTCTCGCACCTCGGCGTGCGGCACCTCGAAATTCCGATCACGCCGGAGAAGGTGTGGAGGATCCTCAGGGAGAAAGGAGTGGCCGAGTAGGAAACCCGCGGAGCTCGGCGGCAGCCGCTAGCGCGCGCCGAGGTCGGTCATCTTCGTGCGGCCGACGTAGGTGGTCGCCGCCTCGCGGTCCAGCTCGCCCAGGCGGCCGAGCAGCGCGGCGATGCGGTCCACCTGCTCGAGCGCGGCCGCGAGGGCGGCTCGGCCCTGGACAGGAAGCGCGCCCCGGTCGAGCCCCAGCAGGTCGAGCTGCGCGCGGAGCGCCATGAGGGGGTTGTTCATCTCGTGCGACAGCGCCACGACGATCTCGCCGATGGCCACCCGCCGCTCGAAGCGGATGACCTGCTCCTGCGCTTCCGCGAGCGCGTGCTCGACGTCCCGCATGCGTAACACGCGGCCGAGCACGGGCGGCAAGAGCTGCGCGAACGCGCTGTCCTTGATGACGTAGTCGTCGGCGCCGAGCCGCAGGGCTTCGGCCGCCACCCGCTCGCTCCCGTGCCCCGTGGTCACGACCACGGAGGCCGGAAGCCCGCGCCGGCGCACCTCCCGCAACACATCGAGCCCCGTGAGGGGTCCCTCCAGCCGGTAGTCGAGGAGGATGACGTCCGCCTCCGACGCCAGGGCGAGCGCGGCATCGCCCGTGGGCACGATGCCCGCGACGCGCAGCCCTGCCAGCTCGACGAGCCGCGCCGTCAGCTTCGACTGGGCGGCATCGTCCTCCACGATGAGGATGCGGGCCGGCGGGCGGGCGGCTGTGCCCTCGCCCTTGGGCCCGGCACGCTCAGTCGTCGGCATACACGGCCTCCACACGCGCCGGCAGGAGGCCGGCGTCGTAACCCATGTCCAGGAGGCGCTGGACGGCGGCGCGCCCCCGCGTCCCGTAGTCTACGGTGAGGTCGTTCACGTACATCGCCACGAAGGCATCCGTACGCGCCGCGTCCATCCCGCGCGCGTACCCTTGTGCCCAGGCGAGCGCCTCGGCGCGGTGCGCGAGGCCGTAGACGATCGAGGCCCGAAGGTCGCGCGAGATCGCCGCGATCAACTCGGCGCCGAGGTCCTTGCGGACCACGTTGGCGCCCAACGGGAGGGGAAGGCCGGTTTCGCCGGCCCACCACGCGCCGAGGTCCTGCCAGAGGTGCAGGCCCCGGTCGGCGTAGGCGAGCTGGCCCTCGTGGATGAGGACGCCGACGTCCGCGTCGCCCCGTTGGACCGCCTCCTCGATGCGATCGAACGGCACCACGCGCGTGCGCACGCCGGGCCGGTAGAGGCGGAGCACCAGGGCTGCGGTGGTGCGCTCGCCGGGGACGGCGACGACGCGCTCGCCCAACGCGGCGCGCGGGTCGCTGGGCGCCGGCTCGCGCGCGACCAGACGCGGCCCGTAGCCATCGCCCATCGAGGCGCCGTGCGGCAGCAGGACGTAGCGCCGGTGGACGTATGCATAGGCGTGGAAGGAGGTCGCGGTCACCTCCAGCTCGCCGGCCATGGCCCGGCGGTTCAGCGTCTCGATGTCCGCCTGCTCGTGCTCGTAGGTGCGGCCGTCGGTGGCGACTTTCCCCGCCGCGAGCGCGTAGAACATGAACGCGTCGTCGGGGTCGGGGCTGTGCGCGACGCGGATCCGCGGCATCTTAGCTTCCGGCGGTCGCGCCGAGGAGGCGTTGCGCCGCGCGCTGCGTTTCGTCGAGGATCTGCGCGTGCTGCTCGTACTCGGCGCGATTGGCGGCGCGCTCGGCATCATAGTTGGCGAGGAAGTCTTGGTACGCGCGACGCGCGGCGGCCGCGTCGCCGCGGGCTTCGGCCGCGCGGGCGCGCAGCACCGGGCCGAAGAGGTGGGGGCGCAAGAGCCGCTGAATGGTGTCAGCCTGCGCGGCCGCCGCCTCCGTGTCGCCGGTGGCGAGGTGGATCAGCCCCAGGTGGAGCCGCGCATCCGGGTCCAGCGTACCAATGGCGTCGTACGCCTGGAGCGCCATGGGGCCGAAAAACCGGACTTGGGCCGTGTCACCCGCTTCGGTGGCACGCGCGACGCGGTCGTAGAGCCGGTCCGCCGCCTCGCGCGGCGAGAGCTGCGACAGGTCGGTGGTTGCCGGGCCGGAAAGATCCTGCGGCGCGCCCGCGGCTCCGGGCGAGCGGCGCGCCACGACGACCACGACCGTGACCAGGAGAGCTAGCACCGCGATCCCCGCGACGATCCACGCCGTGCGGTCGGGTCCCGACGGGCCGGCCCGCGCCGTGAGGTGGCTGGCTGGCCGGCCGGTCGGCGTCCCGCACTCGGCGCAGAACTTGGCGCGAGCCGAGAGCTGGGCGCCGCAGGCGGGGCACTTGATGCTGCCCAGCGGCGCGCCGCACTCCGCGCAGAACTTGCCCGTGGACTCGGCGCCGCAGGCGGTGCATTTCCGGGAGGCAGGGGATGCCATTGGTGAAAGCTAGGCGCACGAGCGGCACGACGCCAACGCGCGCATGCCCGGAAGGCCCGTCGTGGAGGGAATGCCGGCGGAGGGGGGATCGTTCAACCGCGACCACGACACGCTCCATATCCGCTGGAGCGGCGGCGCCGGCACGAAGGGGGTCTTCGTGCAGGTCCGCCCGCGCGACATCCATCGCCGGATCACGTTCCTGGTGTTCACCGATTCGACGCAGTTCCGCATTCCGGGGAACCTGCCGCTGCCGTTCTTGAGCGATACCTTGCCGCATCCGGCGGGAGAAGCGTCACGTGCTGGCCGGCGTCTTCGAGAGCGGGGGACGGACCTCGGGCACGGTGCACGATCTGGGCGGCGACGTGCGGGGAGCGTTCACGCTCACGCGTCTGCCCTAGCGGGCTTCCGCCAGATGATGGGTTACACATTCGGGCCAGGCGAACGCATGCTGGCCTGCGCGCGTGTCGGCTGGTGACCACGGCCGTGCCGGATCCCGGCCGCGCGACCGGCTCGCGACCGCCGATCGGCGCCCCGGATCAGACCAGAAGCAGGGGGTCAGATCTCCCCACCTTTAGACCGCCCCACCTCAGGCCTCCTGGACGGTCCACCCACCCAGCGCTACTTTGGGAGGGCCGATTGAAATTCCTATGCGGACCGCAGCAGCCACCACATAATGTCGTAGTCGAGGCTCTCCAGGTGCAGCGTCACGCGCTCGCTCTCCCACGACGGCTCGAGCAGGCTCCGCGCCTGCGGCTGCCCGCCCAGGACGGCCGCCGCGGATCGCTCCCGAGTACGCGGACCTCCCCCCTTTGCCTCATCCGCTACCGGCTGACACCGCTCCTAGTGGTCATGGCCATCGCCTGCACCAGTAGGGACCGCTCAGCGCAGGCCGCGGCTGCGGCGCATCGGACCGACCCTGCGGCTGCCGTTTGCGACAGCGTGGCCGCAATGTGGCGCCTGCCCGGGCGGGCCAACGTGCGCCAGCTCGACACGATCGCCACGGCGGAGGCGGACTCGGTCCCCCGGCACCGCTGCGCCGTGGCCGTGGTCGCACCTCACGGTGTGGACAGCACGCAGGAGCGGTCGCTGTACTGGTGGAACTTGCGGTCGGTGGGCCAGGGAGGGTGGACCATACTGAGTTTCTTCGACGTCGATGGTCCCGGCGGCGGCAGCAAGACGCTCGAGCGCGGCGGGGTACGGTGCCAGGTCGATGAGGAGTGGGACCCGGGCGACGACAGTGATTCAGCGTACGTGCCAAGTCCCTCGCGCGCCGAACGCACGCTGTGTTGGCGCGCGGCTCGGGCAGATGCCATGGGCTCCCTACCGCAGCTGGCCGATAGCATCGACGGAGGTCTGTATCCGATCGGGTGGTCGCGGGCCGGACTGCTCGCCTACGTGGAGCGAGTGGAGTGGGACCCGGCGCCCACCCAGGTCGTGGTCACGGTCCGGAATCTGGTGACCGATGAGGTCATATGGACGTTCTCCAGGGAGATGGACGAGGGGAGCGCCGATTTCCACGCGTTCTGGAGGGAGCCTTCAGCGCTCATCTCGCAACAGCTCGGGCGCTTTCGCATCGACCTGACCGAGCGGGGAACTGTTCATCCGGGAACCACGCTCCGGTATCAGGGACGAACCTATTCCTTTGAGGCGGTCAACACCTTCACCGCGATCGACGACTTCGACAACCGCCTCAGCTCCAGCACTGTTGCCGTCTCCTCTCCGGAGCTCGGTCGGAAGGTGGTGTTCACCCAGCGAGCCGTCCCGACGCGGGAGTGGATCACGAACGCCTACGTAGCCGGGGCCATTGTCAGCCCGTTTGAGCCGCGAGCCGCCGTGATATACGTGCAGACGCAGCACGGCTTCGAGGGTGCCCAATACAAACACCGCTCCGCCATTGGGGCGCACCTGACCGTCGGATTCGGCGGCGGCCGTTAAGCCAAGCGGCAGTTCCTCAGTCCGACGAGCAGTGCGACCGCTTGCCGAGGCTGCAGCGACCTGCGAACCAGCGGTCCTACGCCCCGGCGTGCCAGCGTCAGCGTGAACGTCGCTGCGGTCCGGTAGCCGTGCGCGCGGTGACTGACCGCCGACGGCCGGCGACCCGCTACGAGTCTCACGCGGCCAACTTCCTGGGCTTGGTCCACCTCGGCGGCATCGTCATCCTGCTCCGGTACTTGTGAGATAGGTTCTAGCCTGCGGCCTCGAGCTTCGCCACGACGCGCGCGAATTCCTCGACCGCGCCAAGCCGCCCCATCGCCTCAACGACCCTGCCGTAGTCGAGCTGCACGTACTCGTGCACCAGCACGTTCCGGAAACCCGGCAGGCCGACAAGCTCTTCCACCAGGTCGGCGGGCATCCCCTCCACCTGCCGGAGCGCGCGGATCGCTTCGCTGTAGTCCGCGAATCGGATGCCTCTCCGGCCCGCCAGCTCTCCGGCGATGTCAATGACGCTCTGACACACCACGAGCAGCGAGAACAGCACGTCATTGTGGAGCGTCAGGTCCTGCCGCAACGACTCGGCGCCCCGGACCCGGGACGCGATTCCGCGCAGATGCTGCAGGTGCTGGTGGAGCTGGGCCAGCCGCTCGACAAGGAAGGTCATCGAACGAGCGTCGCGAGCTTGAGACGACGGGTGCGCTCGAGGAATGGCTTGAGGTCGGCGTGCCGGAGCAGGGCGGTGCGCACGAAGGCGTGATCCGCCTCCTGATCCGCGCAGTAGAGCCGCTCCCCACGCGAGACCACCGCTGCGGCAAGCTCGACCGGCGCGTCGTTCAGCACGACCACGTCCACGTCGTTGCAGTGCGTGACCGCGATGAGATCGGAGGTGAGCGCCACGGCCCCGCGGCCCCGCTCGTCGCGATCCCGAACGGCTGCGAAGTCGAAAAGCACCGCCACGTCTACGTCGCTCTCGCGATGTGGGGCGCCGCGGGCATGGCTACCGAAGAGGTACGCCGCGACGACGCCGCGCGGGCGGCCGGCGCTGAAGTACTCGCGCACCGCAGTTCCGATAGCGTCCATGGTCCCTCCGTGCGAACGGCAAGATAGGACTCCACGACCGGGGACTCAACGGGAAAGGCCGGCCTGGCCAGCCGCGACGTACCGCCGCTCTACATAGACGTCGCATCGCTGTTCGCGGAGCTGCCGGGCACACCGCTTCGCTCACGAGCACGTAGGTGTCGTTCAACCAACCCGGACTCTTGGCCCGAAGAGTTGGAACTAGTGGCAGCCCGAAGGCTGACCCTCTAGGTTTGGACCATGTCGCTCGTCTC
>JACQVG010000004.1 GCA_016209905.1 Gemmatimonadota bacterium
CGGGGGCGATCGGCGCGATCGGCCGCCCCTCCGCTGCCCAACAGCCGGCCGGCTCCCCGGCTGCGGTGCGGGCGCCCGGCGAGGCCCACGTCCGGCCCGGCGACCGGATTGTGCTGAGAGTGTGGCGGGAAGCGTCGCTGAGCGACACGGTGACAGTTGATCAGAACGGGGATGTCGTGCTGCCCAGGCTGGGCCCCTATAGCGTCACGTCGCATGCCATCGGATCCCTCCAGGACTCGTTGCGCCGTCGGTACGCCGAGTTCCTCCGTAACCCGTCCATCGAGGTCACGGTGCTGCGCCGCATCGGGGTGCACGGGGAGGTCAAGCAGCCGAACCTTTACTGGGTAGACGTCACCATGACGCTCCGCGACGTGATCGCCCAGGCGGGCGGCGTGTCCGAAGACGGGAACGCGAACGACGTCGTGATCGTGCGCGGAGGGACGCGCCTCAAGGTTAGCCGGTGGGAACTCGGCGGACCCTTCGCGTCGGACCTCGAGTCGGGCGACCAGATCGTCGTCGGCCGGAGGAGCTGGCTGTCGCGCAACGCGCTCGCCGCGGTGAGCGCCCTCGGCGTCGTGGTCTCCATCTTCGTCACCGTGCTCAGCTCGCCCTAGGCCCGCCGAGCAGCCCTCATGAGCGAGCGCCCGGACACCATAGACCTCGGCGAAATGGCGAGCGCGGTGCGCGGCGGCTGGCGCCATGTCCTCGCCGGCGTCGCGATCGGCCTGCTCGCGGCTCTGGCCACGCTGCTCTTGGTGCGGCGGCAGTTCGAGAGTACTGCCACCGTGCTGCTGAAGAGTACTTCGGAAGGCGGGGGCTCGCTGCTCTCCCGAATGGGGCTGCCCGCCGATCTCCTGCCGGCATCGTTGCCCACGTCGCTCCGCTCCCAGCTCGAAACCGAGCTCGAGATCCTCTCGAGTCGAGCGGTCATCGGCAGGGTCGTGGACTCGCTGGGCCTCCAGGCGGGGGTTCTAGAGCCGGCCGGTACGCCCGGGCACGCGATCCTCGTGCCCGCGACGTACCCGGGCTCGTTTAGGCGCCGCGAGTATCAGTTCGAGCGTGAAGGAGACAGCGGCCCCTACCGCGTGCGCGGCCCGGGGGCGCGCGGGAGCGTCAGGCCCGGGGAGCGCCTCCGTTTGCCAGGTGGCACGCTCACGCTGCGTGAGGAAGGTCTTCCGCAGTCGTTCACCATCGAGCTGCTGGACCGCGAGGATGCCGTCACACGCGCGGAAAAGCGCCTTTCCGTCGAGAGGACGGGGGGTGAGGTCGGGCGCCTCACCTTCCGCGCCAACGACTCGTTGGCCGCGGCGCTGGTCCCCAACGCCGTGATCGCGGTCTACCTCGAGCGACGGAAGACCACGGACCGCGGCATCAACCAGCGTCGCCTGGAGTTCCTCGTCGGACTCGCAGACACCGTCGCTCGTCGCCTCACCGAGGCGGAGCGTCGGCTCCGGGTGTTCCAAGAGGCAAGCGGCGTGCTCGACCCCGAGCTGATGGGCAGGGTGGGCGTGGAGCGCGCGACGGCGCTGCGCCAGCAGCTCGAGCAGAGCGAGGTGGAAGAGGCAGCGCTGGGCCAGATGATCGCGCAGGCGACGGCCGGGTCGCTGTCCGTGCGCCAGCTCGCCGCGTATCCGACCTTCCTGCGGAGCCAGGCGATCAACGAGCTGCTCTCGCAGATGGCGACGCTCGAGACCGAGCGGCTGCGGCTCGTGGAGCGCCGGACCGAGCGCGATCCCGAGGTACAGGCCATCGCGCAGAGCGTCCGAAACCTCGAGGATCAGCTCATGCCGCTGGCAACCGCGTATGCAGGCGCCCTGGCCCGGCAGCGCCAAGAGCTCACCGCGCAGCTCGACACGGTCCACGCCGCCCTCGCCGCGCTGCCCGGCCAGACTGAGACCAGCCTTCAGCTCCAGCGGGAGGTTCGCCGCCTTAGCCAGACGGTCCTGGCCCTCCAGACGCAAGTCGTGGAGGCCAGGCTCGCCGCCATCACCGAGGGCGGTGAGGTGCGCCAGATTGACGTCGCCCAGCCGCCGAAGAAGCCGGTGTTTCCGCGCCGACTCCCCACGCTCGCGTTCGGGCTCGCCGGCGGTCTGCTGCTCGGCCTCCTCGGCGCCCTCAAGGCGGCGTACCTGGGCCGCTGGATCCGCAGGCCTGAAGACGTCGAGCGGGCGGTGGGAATCCCCGGCGTGCTCCTCGATCCGACGGCTCCCTTGCTCCTGGGCGGGCTGGCGAGATACCGGACTATTCTCGTCGTCCCGCTCGACGGCGGGGCGGACGCCGAGGGGGTCGCCCGTCAGCTGGCGCAGTCCGCTGCCGAGCGGGCCGTCGCGGTCACGCTGGCGGACCTGGCGACGACTGCCCCGGTGCCCGCCGGCGGCGTCCATCGCGCGATCCGGGAACTCGAAGAGCGATACAGCGTGGTCATCGCGCCGCTGCCCCGGCTGGAGGATCCCAGGACGGCCGCTCTCCTGGACGAGACCCGGCCGGTCCTTTTCGTCGCGAGCGCGCGGCGACTCGAGCGTGGACCGCTGATCAAGGCCGTGGAGACCCTCCGCCGCTTGGGCGTGCCCTGCTCAGGTGTCGTCTTGAACGCCTCCGGCCCGGATGGTCGTCCGAACCGCTGAGCTCCAGGCGGCCGCGGCCGCCCGCGAATCGAGGCCGCGGTCGGCCGTGCTGGACCTCAGGCCGGCCACGGTCATCCGCCTCGCCCTCGCGCTCCTCCTGGTGGGAAACCTCGTTCGCGTGCCCGTGCTCGAGACCGGCGCGAAGGACGCCCCGATCTTCTTCAACGATCTACTAATCGTCGGTGTCCTGATGGTCGGCTTCGCGGCGGCCCTGCGGGCGAGGTCCTGGCGGCTCGACGGGCCCGGAGCCCTCGCGATCGGGTTCGCGGTCGTTGGTCTCGTGTCGGCGCTCCTGGCCGTCCCCCGCTTCGGCCTCTCAGGATTCGAACTGCTTTTCAGCTTGGCGTATCTCGCGCGCTGGCTGGCGTACTTCGGCGTCTACCTCGTCGTCATCAACAGCGTCAGCGCGGCGGACATCCCGCCCATATGGCGCGCGCTGGAGGGAATGATCCTGGTCTTCGCCGCGTTCGGGATCGTGCAGTCGCTCTTTCTGCCCGGCTTCGCGCAGATCGTCTATCCGTCGCCGGAACGCTTGGGCGACTGGGACCCCCAGGGTCACCGGCTGGTCTCGACGCTGCTCGACCCCAACTTCGCGGGCGGTCTCATCGTCATGGGACTGCTCGTAGTGCTGGCGCGGATCGCCCTCGGGATCGCGGTGCCTGCGTGGAAACCCGTGCTGCTTCTGGCAGCACTGATCCTCACGCTGTCACGCAGCTCCTTCGTGGCGTTTGCCGTCGGTGGCATGGTCGTTCTCGCGGCCCGCGGCCTCTCGCGTCGCCTGCTTCACCTCGCGGGCTTGGCCACACTGCTCAGCCTGCCATTCTTGCCGCCGCTGCTCGATCTCGCCCGTGCCTACAACAGGTTCGGCATCGACCCGTCCGCGCTCACCCGCGTCACGGCCTGGCTGCGTGGTCTGGCGGTCTTTGCGGACAACCCGGTGCTCGGCGTGGGCTTCAACACGTACGGGTTCGTGCAAAGGAGCTACGGCTGGCTCCCGGGCGGCAAAGCAACTTTCTCACTCGATGGCGGCCTGCTCTTCATCGCGGTCATGACCGGACTGGTTGGGCTCGTCCTGTACACCGCCATGGTGGCGCTCGTCGTGCGCCGGAGCAGGCGGATCTGGCGGGACGCGGCCCAAAGCCCCGAACATCGGGGCCTCGCGATCGGCATCACCGCGGCGACCGCCGCGACGCTCGTCCACAGCGTGTTCGTGAACAGCCTCCTCTTCCCGTTCATCATGGAGCCGCTGTGGGTCCTGTGGGCGCTGAGCTTCGTGATGTCGGCGCCGGAGCGTAGGCGAGCGGCGGTTGCCCGCGGACCGGGGGTCGCTCTTCTCGCGTCGGTGCTCCGGACCCGGTCAGGGTGACGTTCGGGAGACCAGAACAGGCTTCGCTGCTGGTCGATGCGCGCGCGCTGGAGGTCACTGGAATCGGCCGGTACCTCCGCGAGGTTCTCGCCCGGTTTCTGACCGAGCCGCCATTCCACCACATACGGTTGCTGGGCGAGCCCGCGCAGCTGCGCCGCTTTGCCGCCGCGCACCCCTCGCAAGCCGCCGTGGAGGTGGTTCCCCACCCAGGCGGCTTCTACTCGCTGCGCTCCCAGGCTTCCTGGCTTGGGCTGCGGCTGGCCGGGAGAGCGACCGCCGCAGTGGCGTTCTTCCCGCACTGGGATGCTCCGATCGTGGCGCTGCCACGTCCAAGTGTGGTCATGGTCCACGACCTCACGCATCTTCGCGTCCCGACGGCGTTTTCGCGCTGGCGGCGGGTGGTCGCCGGCGCCGTGATCCGCCGCGTCGTGTCGCGGGCCGCCCGGGTGATCGCCAACTCCGAGTGGACCCGCCGCGACCTGCTGACGCTCGCGCCGGGCGCCGCCGGGAAGGTCGAGCTAGTGCCCCTCGGCGTGACGGCTGACTTCGCGCCACTAGCGGCCGGTGAGCGACCGTCGCCGCCCGTGAGGGAGCCGTTCCTGCTCTGCGTCGGCAACCGGAAACCGCACAAGAATCTCGTGGCCGCGGTGGAGGTGCTCGCCAAGCTTCTGCCGGGCCAGCCCGGCCTGCAGCTCGTGCTGGCGGGACCGGCGTACCGCGGGTGGGACTCGGTGCTGACGCGAGCCGCGGATCTCGGGGTTCGGGACGCGCTGGTGGATGTGGGGGCGACGACGGACGACGAGCTCAGGAAGCTGTTCGGGTGTTGCGCGGCGTTCCTGTTCCCATCCCGGTACGAGGGGTTCGGGCTACCCGTGCTCGAGGCCATGGCGTGTGGGGCGCCCGTCGTCGCCTCGCGGGCGGCTGCCCTGCCGGAGGTCGTCAGCGACGCGGGTCTTCTCTTCGAGCCGGACGACTACGAGGGAATGGCGGACGCGGTGGCGCGGCTCTTGCGCGATCCGGCGCTCCGGGAATCATTAGTGCGTCGAGGGCGAGAGCGGGCAGCACAATTCACGTGGGACGAGGCGGCGCACCGGACGGCGCAGGTGCTGCAGGAGGTGGCGGCGCGTTGGCGGAGCCAAGAGTAACGGCCGTGGTCCTGAACTGGTGCGGCGAAGAGGACACCGCCGCCTGCCTTCGGTCGCTTCTGGCGGCCGACTATCCCGCGCTCAGCGTCCTGCTCGTGGACAACGGCTCCCCCGACGGTTCGGGCGAACGGCTGCGCGCGACGTTTTCGGAGGTCGAGTATCACCAGACCGGCTGCAACCTGGGCTACGCCGGCGGCGTCAACCGGGGGATCGAGTGGGCGCTCTCGAGGGGAACCGAATACGTCCTCGCGCTCAACAACGACACGATCGTCGAGGCATCTTGCGTCGCACGCCTCGTCGAAGCGGCGGCCTCCGGGCCCCGCGTCGGGGGCGTGGCGCCGAAGATTCTCTACCAGGAAGCGCCGGGTCGGATCTGGTTCGGCGGCGGAGATCTGTCGCGGATGCGCGGCCTGGGCCGCCACCGGCACGAGAATGAACCGGACCGCCCTCTCACAGACGGGCCCCCGGAAGAGATCACGTTCATGACCGGATGCTGCTGCCTGCTGCCGGCCGAGGCACTACGTGAGTTGGGCGGATTCGCGGAGGATTTTTTCGCGTATGTGGAAGACGTGGACCTCTCCCTCCGCCTCACCCGCGCGGGCTATCGCCTGGTCTACCAGCCCACTGCTCGGGTGCGGCACCGCGTCCCGCTGGGTGCGCTTGCGCCGACTCCGTTGCAGATTCGGCTCCGGGACCGGAACCGCCGGCGGCTGGCCCGCCGGCATTACGGGTGGTCGGACGCGCTACGGTTCGCATTGTGGTTCTACCCCACGCGCGTCGCCCGTCTCGCCGAGTACGCCAGCCGCGGCGACTGGGCCCGGGCCCGCGCCATCTGGCGCGGGATGACTGAAGCGTGAGTCGCCTCTCCGCGGTATTCCTGGTCCTCGCCCTCGGCCTCGGCACAGAGGCCTGCGACCCCTGCGCCGGTATAGTCGGGTGTACTGGCGCGCCGCGGATGAGCGTGGGGGGCCAGCTTATCGTCCACGAGACCGGCGAGGCGGTGGAAGGCGCGGTGCTGGACTTCGTGCGCACAGGCGGCGTGGCGCTCGCCCGCGACTCGCTCAGAACCACGACCGACGGCGAAGGGCGATTCCAGCTGTCCGCTGAGGCCTCGGACGTCGGTGAGGTCGTCGGGGACCTCACGGTGCAACCGCCCGCTCCGTGGCTTCCGTACCGTGTACGTGGCCAGACGTTCCTCACGTCGGACGTCCGGGGGGAGGGCCAGATCATCGGCAGGTGGGTGGTTGATCCCTATGTCGAGACCATCGCTCAGCTCGAGCGTCGCGGGGACGGACGATTGCTGGCCGGCGCCCGCGTCATCATCATACGCATCGGTGGCGTTACGACTACGCCCGACAGCTCTGACCTCAGGGCCGGCCCCGACGGGCGCATCTACTTCGAGGCGGATGCGGCGGAGCCGGGCGACATGCTCGCCGACGTGGTGGTGGAATCGGCCGAACTGGCGAGGAGCTACCGCCTTACCCGTGCGGCGTTCGTCGCCAAGTATCAGGACCTTGTGCCCCAGGTGGATGCCGTATGGCGCTTCGGGCCCGGCCTGCAATACGTTGGGGAAATTCGGCGGGCCGACATTAGTGGCGCCGTGGCAGGTGCCACGGTGGAATTCCAGCGCACTGGCGGGATTCAGGTGACGCCGAGTCTGATGGTGAGCGTGACGAACGCCTCGGGGCGGTTCCCTTTCACCCTCAGCAGCCTCGACTCAGGAGAGGTCGTTGGAAATCTGACCGTCCACCCAGCCGCCCCGTTGCGGGACACCACTTTCACGGGAATCCGACTGCAGACGTTCGAGAGCGACATACAGCGCCTCTTGAACGTGTGGTTTATCGCGCCCCCGCAGTAGCCCCAGGTCCGCGTGCACAAAAACCACACGGTGCAGACACGGGCGCCGGTGCCCGTCCACACGTGCTCATCACAGACCTAGGCCTAGGCCGGTCCGCGAGGCGATGACTCGTAGTCCCCCACCAGACGTTCCGCCTCGGCGCGGTAGCGGCGTCGGATCTCTTCAGCCGGCAGGCCCGTGGCGATCTCCCGCAGCTTCACTTCGGCGGAGAATCGGTAGAACGCCATCAACCCCGCGAGCGCGAATCCGCGCCAGCCGTCGCGCCACCCTGCCAGCCGGAAGTACCTCCAGAGGAACGCCTGGAGTGGTCTGCGGATCTCGCGCAGCCACGAAGGCTGTTCTCCGCGCGCCGCGGCGTTGCTTGCCTCGATCGAGGTGTAGCGGTTCAGTCTCTCGAGGAAGTCGCGCGCATCGACGTAGTTGAAGTGCACGATGGCCGCATCCGGCTGGCGGCAGAGGTCGAGCAGTCGCATACCGGGTTCGGGTTGCGCCGCCCGGTGGACGTCGGCGGACACGCGGACGGCGCCGCGCCGGAAGAATCGCACCTGGCCGTCCTGCGATGCCCCCCAGCCGGCATGTGCGATGACCTCGCCAAGGATCCAGTTGAGGCGCGGCAAGCGGACCGCATCGCAGGCACCCTCGTCCGCGATCGACCGCAACCGGCGGGCGAGCGAGCGCGGGACGATCTCGTCCGCGTCGAGGATGAGGATCCAGTCGCCCGTCGTCTTCCCGACGGCGAAGGCGCGCGCAGGGTCGGCGTAGCCCAAGCGTTCGTGTTCGTGGACGAGCGCGCCAAACGACCTCGCGACCTCCACCGTCCGGTCGTCACTGCGCATGTCCACCACGACGATCTCGTCCACCCACGGCTTCAGCGAGCGGAGGGCGAAGGAGAGCCGGGTCTCCTCGTTGAGCGTGTTGACGGCGGCCGAAATGCGAGCGGACATGTCAGGCCTCGCGCGGTTTCAGGACGCGGCGCACAATCCCGGGGCTCAGCCGGGAGAGGAGCGCCGCATAGAGGAGAAGCGCGGCGACGCCGAGCGCCGCGAGCGCAGACAGATTCGCCACCGGCGTCACCCGAGCCACGCCACGAACAGCCACTCCCATCACGAGCGCGGCGAGCCAGGGTCGCCAAACGCTGCGCAGGATCCCGAACGTCACTTCACGCTGGGCGACGTGGAACAGCCACAAGTTGCTCAGCTGTACGGCGACGTTGGTCCAGGCGAAGCCCACAATGCCGAAGCGCAAGATGGCGGGAACGCCGATCGCCCAGGTCATCACCATCCAGAGCACCGCGAACCCGAAGGTCGTGCGCGAGCGCCCGAGCGCATTCAGCAGGCTCATCAGCGGAGTCGTGGTCGGCACGAACAGATTGGCGACCCAGAGCGCGTAGAAGAGCGGCAGGGCTGGGAGCCACTTGTCGCCGAAGACGATGTGCGTGATGGGTTCGATCAGAGCCAGAGTGAGCACCGCGAGTGGCGCGGCCAGCGCGTGCGTCATCTGGAGCACGCGTTCGACCATCCGGGGCAGCTGTCCCGCGTGCTCTCCCATCCGCGCGAAGCTCGGCAGGTAGACGCGCTGCAGCGCGAACACGGCGAACACGGGGTAGGACGACACCATCAGCGCCCACTGGACCTCTCCTAGCGCGGACGCACCGGCCACGGCGGCCACGAATCCCGGCATGATCGCGTCCTTGGCCAGCGAGATGAGCCCGATGCCCTGGTAGGGCAGGCCGAAGCGCAGCATCGAGCGCACGCGCACCAGGTCCCACCGCCAGCCGACGGGCCACGGCGACATCGACCAGGCCAGCACCGCTCCGGTGAGCGCCCGGCAGACGAGCGCGATGCCGAACGAAAGGAGACCGTGGCCGGTGAGCACGAGCCCCAGCAACAAACCGTTGAACACGATGGCCTGCGCGATCTCGCTGGTCGCAAGCTGCGGGAACGCCAGATGCCGTTCGAGGCGGATGGACGAGACCGACTGGAAGGCCGTGAGCGGCACGCCGACCGCGATCACGCGGAACATGAGCGTGGCCTCGGCGGGCAGGCGATAGGCGTCCCGCAGCGCGGGCGCGGCGGCCCACAGCGATGCGGCGAAGGTGAACGTCAGCAGGTGCTGGATCGAGAGGACGGTCTGAAGGTCGCGGGATTCCGGCTCAACGCGCCCGCGCACCAGGCTCGCGCCGAGTCCGAGGTCGCTCGTCGCGATGAGAAATGTGAGCAGGTAGGTGACGATGCCGTAGACGCCGAAACCGGCGCTGGTCATGTGCCGCGCGAGCAGCGTCCCCGCGACGACGTTGAGTCCGTGCACCACCGCTTGTCGTGCCACCATGGAGACTGCGGAGCGGCGAGCGCGTTCGGCGACGTCTTCGGGAGTGCTGAAGGTGGTGTCCAAGGGACGGTACTGGCTCGGCCGCGCTCTCAGCGCGGTGACAGCAACAAGGCCAACGTGTAGTTGACGACGTCAATCGTCCGCCGCCCGCGCGGATTGGCGAAGCCATTCTGGAACAGGTAGTTGTTCCGCCGGGCAGCGGTGAATTCCGTGGTTACCTCCAGATGCGGTAAGCGGGCCCCCGCACGAAGACCCGCAAAGACGGACACGTCGTGACGGAAGAAGTTCGCGACGGGCTGCCGGTACAGCGCATCATTCTCCCACCGGATCCTGCCCACGAACGCCCCGACCTGCCAGCGCCGGGCGAGGTAGTCACCGGCAAGCCACTGGCTCGACGCCCCCGGCCCGATGGCGGCGCCGATCACCTCCCCGCGCTGCGTGTATCCTTGACTCGTGGCGCGCCCCGTGTAGTAGTCTGCCGGCGGGCGGTCGCGGAAGACGATCGTCTGCTCCAGATTGGTCACTTCCGACTGCAACCGGAACACCGCGTCCCGACCGCCGACGGGGCGGGCCCACTGCAGCCCGATCGTGTAGCCCTGCGTATGGTGAGGAGCGGTGAGAAGCTCTCGCAGCGAGCGAGGGAGTTCGATGCGCGACCACTCGCCGTAGACCTCGAACCGGCTCGCCGGGAACAGCCACCGGGCGAAGAGCGAGAGGATCTGGTCCGACGTCGCCGACGAGTCCGCCTGGTCCGACTGCGGGGGGCCGTGCCATTCCGTAAAGACATCGAACATGCGGCCCGCGGCCTCCACCCCGCCCGAGACCGTCGTGTAAACGGCTCGCGCCAGGCCAACGGTGAGATCTCGTCCGCCCGCGGGCCGGAAGGCCACCACGAGGCCGCTCAGCGAACGAAGGTCGTTGGCTGGCAGCGTGTCGAAGTAGAGCGATTCGGTGAGCCCTCCCACGACCCACCGGGCCTCGACGTCGCCATAGCGGGTCCGGAGCGGACGAGCTGTCCGCACGAAGAAATGGGGAATGCCCTGGCTGTTGTTGCTCATCACGAGGCCGTTTCGGATCCCCGGACCCCACCACTGGTTCTCCGTGGAGGCTCCGAACGCAGCCCCGCCGGCGGCGACGGTAATCGCGCTCTGTCCGACGGTGGCGAACCGGTAAGCCTCATCCCCAAAGCGGAGCGGCAGATCGGCCGACTGCGGTCCCAGATGCCACGGCGAGGAGAACGTGCTGCGACCGGGCTCGCGGCCCGGGAAGGCCTCGAATCGCCCGTTCTCGGCGTAGGCGAATTCCGGATCCAACACCAGATCCACAGGTCCGCGCGACAGTCGCACGCCCGCCCGCACCAGCACGCTGGCGCCGCGTCCCGCCCACAGCGACCCGTCGTTCAGCGAGAACGGTAGGGCGGAGTTCCAGACGAGCCTGAGCTCCGGAGCCACGACCTCCAGTCGCAGCCGGCGAGCGTCCGAAGCGTGCGCGGGCGACAAGACGGATGCCGTGCGCAGCAGGAAGCCGTCGGTGGAGTCCGTGCCCAGCAGTTGACCCAGGCGACGCCGATCCTCGGCCGGGCTCCCGATGGACACCAGAGGCCGCATCTGAGCGAGCATCGGGGTCGGAAGAACGCTGGCCCGGGCGGCCGCCGGAAGGTGGGGCACGAGCACGACCCCGAGGAGGAGTCCGGTGTACCGGGCCCTCATTCGGGGTCGAGGCTCCCCGGCGGCGAGGGTGCTAGATTTGAGGCCGGGTCGCTGGATCGGGTCGGATCGGTTCCAAGGATGCGCATGCCGTCTCCGTCGAGGTGGTTCATTCAGCTGCTCGCGCTCGCCCTGGTGGGAGGCTTCCGTCCGCCCCCTCTGCCGTGCCAGCAGGTCACTGCCGCGCCGGGGCGGCACGAAGTCGTCGTCGGGAGCGAGCTCGAAAACTACCTCCGCCTCCTCCAGCTCGCAGGGTTGAGCCCGCGCTATCCCTGGTCGCTACGCGGCTTCTCCCCGCGAGAGGTGGACCGCCTCGTCCCGCCCGACACCTCGCACGCGTGGGCCGGCCGCTTCGCACCCATGCAGGAATCTCCCGGCAGACTTCGGCTGACCCTGCTCCGTCCGGGAATCCGGGTTTCGGTTAACTCGGCCCTCCCTGCGGGGCTGAACGACGGTGCCGTTTGGACGGGCCGAGGCCTGACCACGGTGTTCCAGGGCGGGCTCCAAGTCCGGTACGGTCCCGTCTCGCTGACGCTCGATCCGATCGTCTTCCGATCGGAGAACGGCGCTTTCGATCTCTTCGACAACGGACAGACCGGCCGTGGACGCTTCGGGGATGGGCTGGAGCCGAGTATCATCGACCAGCCGCAGCGGTTCGGGGAGCAGCCGTACGTGCGAGTCGATCCCGGGCAGAGCACCTTGCGGGTGGAGCTCGGAGGAGTCGCGGCCGCCGTGTCGACCGCCAACCAGTTTTGGGGCCCGGCCCTGAGCCACCCTCTCGTCCTCGGGAACAACGCCCCGGGGTTTGTACATGCCTTCGTCGGGACGTCCCGTCCGGTTCACGTCTGGATCGGGGAGGTTCATGGCCGGGTCGTGCTCGGACGCCTGGAGCAGTCGGAGTTCTCCCCCGTCCCTGCCGACGCCGGCCGTCGCTTGATGGCGGGCCTCGTCGTGCTGTTCATGCCGCGTGGGGCACCGGGACTCGAGCTTGGCGCCAGTCGCTTCTTCCACCGGCTGTGGCCCGAGAACGGGGTCACGCTGAGGGATTTCGGCATTCCGTTCGAAGGACTGCTCAAGTCCGGCCTGAGGCGCACGGACGATCCGGGCGATCCGCGGGGTGCCCCGGACAACCAACTCGCCAGCGCGTTCTTCCGGTGGGCGTTCCCCCGAAGCGGGGTGGAAGTGTACGGGGAGTTCGCCCGCAACGACCACAGCGGGGACTTGCGCGACCTCGCCAACGAGCCGGACCATGCCAGCGCCTATGCGCTCGGTCTTCGAAAGCTGTGGTGGCGGGGCCTTGACCAATTTGTAGCTCTGCGCGGCGAGATCGTGAATGCCAGGGTCTCACACCTCGGCCGAATCCGGGGACAAGGCCGCTTCTACACGCACTTCAGAATCGTCCAGGGGCACACCCACCGCGGCCAGGTGCTCGGCTCGGTAGCCGCCATGGGCGGCGGCGGAGCTGTCGTGGCGCTCGATTGGTATCATCCCCGGGGTCGCTGGACGGTGGAGTGGAATCGCATCGTGCGCTTGCAGCAGCTCGGAGAGGGCGCGGATCAGGACGGCTGGGACGTCCTGCACAGCGTCGGTGTGGCGGGGCTGTTCTTCCGGGGACGGTGGGAGCTAAGAGCAGCGGTGACCGGCAGCTACGAGCTGAACCGGAACTTCGGCGACGACGCCCTCAACGTGAATCTCACGGCGGGAGCCCGGGTATCGGTCGGGGGCGCCAGGCGCTGAGGCCCGCCCGCCGCTGCGACCGCCGGGCGGTCAGGCCGCGCCCTTGCGGCGAATGACGGCGGGAAGCGTCTTGAGGAGGATCCGGGCGTCGAGCAGGAGGGACCACTCCCGCACGTACCTCGTGTCGAGCGCCACCACCTCCTCGAAGTCCACGATGTCGCTGCGCCCGTTGACCTGCCAGAGGCCGGTGATGCCGGGCTTCGCGCCCAGCCGGCTGAAGTGGTGGATCTCGTAGTAGTCGAGATCGCTCTCGAAGAAGGGTCGCGGCCCCACCAACGACATGTCGCCCTGGAGCACGTTCCACAGTTGGGGCAGCTCGTCAATGCTCCAGCGCCGGAGCCAGCCGCCCATCCGCGACACGCGGGGGTCTTCGGCGATCTTGAACAGGCGCGGGTCTCCGGACTGATTGAGATGGGCCACCGACTCCTTCAGCGCGTCGGCCCCGTCCGCCATGGTCCGAATCTTGATCATCATGAACGGGCGGCCGCCCATCCCCACCCGGCGCTGCTTGAAGAACACCGGGCCGCGGGAGTCGAGCTTGATGAGCAGGGCGACCAGCGCGACCAACGGCGCGGCGAGAACCAGGCCCACGCCCGCTCCCGCCACGTCCACGATGCGCTTGATCGCGAGCTGCTGGGCCCGGAGCGTCTGCGTGGTCAGCTCGACCAGCGGCTGGCCGCGCTTCCACGCGACGCCGGGGGCGACGCCGGCCACCTCGAAGGCCCGCGGCACCGTGAAGACATGACAGCCCGCGGTGATGGACTGCTCCACCACCTCGCGCAGGATGTCGTCGGGCACATGGCCGCAGACGACCACCGTCTCGACGTGGAATTGCTGGATCACCGTGGGGAGGTCGGCCACGTGGCCCATCGCGGCCGGTGAGGGAGGCGTGGCGACGTCCACGTATCCGAGGAGCGCATGCTCGCTTCGGGGCGCGAAGGCGCTGCGGCCGCTGAGCTCTTCGCACTCCGCGACGGATCCCACGAGGACCGTTCGCTGTGACGCCGGCCGACGCCCGATGATGCGCGCGTCAACGGTTTCCACCGCCAAGCGGACCACCGACAGCGCGAGCCACACCACGAACGTCGTCAGCACGTACTGCGCCGCCACGAGGCCGAGGCCCCGGTCCCACAGCGGAGCCCACAGCGGGAGGGCCGACGCGAGGGCGCAGCCGGCGAGCAGGCGCGACGGGTCGCGGCGCAGATCGCCCGCGCCGTAATTGCCGGTCGCGAACAGGCCGATGAGCAGCGCGAGGGCATATTGCCAGCCGCTCACATAGCCAGCGGTCAGGAGGGCGCGAACCGGTGCGGCGAGCGCCGGCCCGAGCAGTTCGCGGTCGCCGACCAA
>JACQVG010000070.1 GCA_016209905.1 Gemmatimonadota bacterium
CGACGCCGTGCTCGAGGTCATCTACTTCATGTTCAACGAGGGGTACGCGGCGCATGACGGCGCAGAGCTGATCCGCCAGGACCTGTGCCTCGAGGCGCTGCGGCTGGGGCGGCTGGTCGCGGCCGCGTCGTTCGCGACGCCGCGCGCGCACGCCCTCGTCGCCCTCATGGCGCTCCAGGCCGCGCGCCTGCCCGCGCGACTGGATGAGGCCGGGGACCTGGTGCTGCTCGAGGATCAGGATCACAGCAGGTGGGACGAGCGGCTGATCGGCCTCGGGTTTCACCACTTCGAGCTTTCTATGGTCGGCGAGGACGTATCCGAGTACCACGTCCAGGCGGCGATCGCGGCCACGCACGCGCGCGCGCCCGACGCGCACTCGATCGACTGGCCGCTCATCCTGCACTTCTACGACCAGCTCCTCGCCCTCAACTCCTCACCCGTGATCGCGCTGAACCGCGCGGTCGCGCTGGCGAAGGTGCGCGGGCCCGCGGACGCCCTCGTCGCCATCGAGACGCTCGAGTCGGACCCGAAGCTGAAGGACTACCACCTGCTGCTGGCCGCGCGCGGGCAGTTTCTGCTGGAACTGGGCCGCCGCGACGAGGCGGTGGACTGCTTCCGCTCGGCGCTCGACTGCGCCTCCTCGGAGCCGGAACGGCGGTTCCTGCGCTGCAAGCTGGAGCTGTGCGCGGTATGAAGCCCAGCGCGAAGACGGCGTTCCCGATCGCGCCGCCGATCGAGCCGATGCTCGCCAAGCTGACGGCCAGCTCCAGACTCATTAGACTGCGCGCCTGACGACTTCCTTCTCCAGGCGACGGCCGAGCCGGTCCTTCTCGGTTTCCAAATCGTAGTGCGCCTGCAGGTTGAGCCAGAACCGCTCCGACGTGCCGAAGTACCGCGCCAGGCGCAACGCCGTGTCGGCCGTAATGGACCGGGTACCGTGCACGATCTCGTGCGGATGCTGTGCTCGCCAGCCCCGGTGCCCTAACAACTTCCAGCCGGTGGGAGGCGGCCGCGGCGGTCGATTCGGGCAGTGGGCAATGAGCCCGCCACCAGACAACCCTGTGCCGCGCTGCGGACGTGATGCGTCCGGTTATCCGGGAGGATAGATGCGAACGGCCTCGCCAGGTCTAGCTGCGAGAGCCTCCGTTCGAGCTCGGGAATAAGTTCGATCAGATCGTCGAGGCTCTTGCTCCGAGCTCTCAGGACCGCCACGGCGAGATCGAACTGCTGCAGGTTTTGCTGCTCCGGGAGGTTGTCGTCCATTGTGACGAATACGTCGAACTCGCCCTCCGCCGCCTGAAGAAGCTCACCGTTCTCGCGCCCCTTCCACCCCCGATACTCTACCGTCTCGACCGTCACGTCTTGCGAAAAGTGGTGCCGGAGACGGACATCCACATCCTCGTCAAGCAGCACTCGCACCGTGGACCCTCAGGTGATCGAGTGCCTCCGGCGAGAGATCTAGGAAAGCCTCCACTTGCCAGCGTTCAACGGTGGGAAAGCCCTGCAGGAACTCGTCAATCGAATGGCCACGCTTGAGGTAGTCGACTAGCGTATCAACAGGTACACGAGTACCGGCGAAGACCAGGTCTCCGCTGTGGACGCCGGGATCACGCGAGACCACCCTCGCCAGATCAATCTTCGCGCGTTGCTGTTTCGCCATTTGAGCACCTCCGGGTGCCCGGGTCGGCACGTCCTGCTTCATTCTACCCTCCAGAGGGGTTGGTGGGCAAAGAGCTTCACCGGTCTCCTCGCCCGTAAGCGAGATCCAGCGCCTGGAGCCAGCGGTCTCGTGGCGCGAGGCGCACAGCCTCTACGAGCCCCCAAATTCACCAGCAGAGGGCCAGAAGCCGCCTTCTGGATTCTGGACGTTCCGCCGCGTCGATCAGGTAGCCTGACCAGAGCTCGAGCTCCTCGGGCGTGAACGCCATGTACTAATCGCTCGTGATGGGCCGGGGAGTTAGATCGGGCTCCGGCAACGGCTGGTTGGGTTTCGTCACACAGGCTCCACCGCTCCTGGGGTCGCACACGGCTCTCGAGGGCCGGCAGAATGTGTCCGGAAAGCCGTGCGACGTCCATGGGTCGATGCGACATCTATGCGAAATCTGTAAGTCTCCGCGTCTCCGCGTCTCCGCGTGAGATCCCCCACCCCCGCCAATCCACCCTCGAAGACCCACTCGTACTCCCAGATAGATTGCCGCGCCGGGCCGTCGGCCCGTATCTTGGGGCTCCGGGTACGCCCACCCGAGACGCCTCCAACACTCAGGATGCCGACCGACCAGCCCCCGGACCGAGCCGTCATCGCGCGCATCGCCAGTGGCGACGAGCGCGCGCTCGGCGAGCTGTACGACCGCCACGCCGCCTCGGCCTACGGCCTCGCCCGCGCGATCGTGGGCGAGGACGCCGATGCGGAGGAGGTCGTGGCGGACGCGTTCGTCCAGCTCTGGCGTTCGGCCACGCTCTTCGACCCCGAGCGCGGCAGTGTGGCCGCGTGGCTCGCGATGATCACACGCACGCGGGCGCTGGACCTGCTGCGCTCGCGACGCCGCCGCGCCCGCGCGCTCGAGCGCGCCTCGGTTCTGGACGACGCCGGCCTCGCCGCACCCATGGCGTCGCCGGCTGGCTCGCCCGAGCACGCGCCGGAGCGCTCGGAGGCGAGGGGGCTGGTGACGCG
>JACQVG010000005.1 GCA_016209905.1 Gemmatimonadota bacterium
CCGAACTGGACGGCGAACCGCTGCGCCCCCTCGCCCACCAGCAGGATGTGGTTGGTGTAGCGCAGGACGAGCTTCGCCACTTCGCTCGGCGTCTTGATCCCCTCCAGCGCCGCCACCGCGCCGGCCCGCTTGGTGGGGCCGTGCATGCACGAGGCGTCGAGCTGCACCACGCCGTCGGCGTTGGGCAGGCCGCCGTAGCCCACGGAATTGTCGTCGGGGTCGAGCTCTTGGATCTTGGCCGCCTCGACCGCGGCGTCGAGGGTGTCCACGCCGCGCTGAACCAGCTCCATCGCGCGCGCCACGCCGCGCAGGCCGTTGGCCGAGGCGATGGCGCAGGGCCGCGAGCCCTGGCGGACGTGGATCGCCGGCGCGGGGAAGCCCGGGGCCCGCGTCGCGGCCGCGCCGACCAGCGGCACGGCGGCGGCGCCGCCCAGCAGGAAGTCCCGGCGAGACAGCTGATCGGACACGGTCGCTCCGCAGCTCAGTGGGTGGCCAAAGATAGCCGGCCTGGCACGTCGGTGGCCACCTCGGCCCGGGCCCCGCCGCGTCCGGCCCGGGTGTGGCAGAGACGGTCCCTCCGCTGATACCTTGAGCCTGCCGGCTTACCTGGGGGCTCCAATGCTCGAGACGCTCGACCTCGCCAAGAGCATCGCCAAAGACGCGTACGACAAATCGTTCCGGGAACTCCGGGACAAGCTGCGCGACCTACAGCGCGCGACCTTCGAGGCCAAGATCCCGGTCATGGTCGCTTTCGAGGGCTGGGACGCGGCGGGCAAGGGCGACTCGATCCAGAAACTCGTCGAGCGGCTCGACCCGCGCGGCGTCAAGGTGCACCCCGTCTCGGCGCCGCTCGAGGAGGAGCGGTTGCGTCCCTTCCTGTGGCGTTTCTGGACCAAGGTCCCGGGCCGCGGGGAGGTGGCGGTGTTCGACCGCTCCTGGTACGGGCGCGTGCTCGTCGAGCGCGTGGACGAGCTCATCACCCGCCAGCAGTGGGAGTCCGCCTACGACGAGATCAACCAGTTCGAGCGCATGCTGGCCGACGACGGAATGGTGATCGTCAAGCTCTGGCTCCACATCAGCGAAAAGGAGCAGAAGAAGCGCTTCAAGGAGATCGAGAAGAGCGAATACGACGCGTGGCGCGTGACCAAGGAGGACTGGAAGGCCCACAAGCACTACGAGGACTACCTCCGGGCCGCCGAGGAGATGCTCGAGCGGACGAGCACCGCGTACGCGCCCTGGACCGTGGTCGAAGCGACGGACAAGCGATACCGGCTCATCCGGGTCTTCAAGACGCTGGCGGACGCGATGCAGACGGCGCTCGACGCGAAAGGAGAGGAGGCGAAGCCGCGTCGGACGGCCCGCGCCAGCGTGGCGGTGCAGGCGCTCAAGGAGATGAAGACGGTCCTCGACACGGTGGACCTGGACCAGGCGCTCTCGGTCAAGAAGTACGACGGCGACCTCAAGGAGTACCAGGTCCGGTTGCGGCAGCTGGAGTACCGGTGCTTCGAGGAGCGGCGGCCGGTGATCGTCGCGTACGAGGGGTGGGACGCGGCCGGCAAGGGCGGCAACATCCGCCGGGTGACGGAGTGCCTCGATCCGCGCGGCTACACGGTGATCCCGATCGCCGCGCCCAAGGGGGACGAGGCGACGCACCACTACCTGTGGCGTTTCTGGAAGCACATCCCGAAGGCGGGCCACCTGGCGATCTTCGACCGCACCTGGTACGGACGCGTGCTGGTCGAGCGCGTGGAGGGGTTCTGCGCGGAGCCGGAGTGGCGCCGCGCGTTTCAGGAGATCAACGAGTTCGAGCTGTCGCTCGCGAATTTCGGCGCCATCCTGGTCAAGTTCTGGCTGCACATTTCCCAGGAAGAGCAGCTGCGCCGTTTCAAGGAGCGGGAGAAGATCGAGCACAAGCGGTACAAGATCACGGACGAGGACTGGCGCAACCGCGACAAGTTCGGCGTGTACCGGGCGGCGGTGGTGGACATGCTCCAAAACACGAGCACGACCTATGCGCCCTGGACGATCGTGGAGGCGAACGACAAGCTCTGGGCCCGCATCAGGGCGCTGCGCACGATTGTGGAGGCGATCGACGTGGGGCTCGGGAACCGGAAGAAAAAGAAGAAGCACAAGGCCTGATGGATCGCAGCGGCGAGACCCTGGTCGGGCGTTACCGGCTCCTGCGGCAGCTGGGTTCCGGCGGGATGGGCACGGTCTACTTGGGCGAGCACGTGCACCTCGGCCGCCCGACGGCGGTCAAGCTGCTGCACAAGGAGCTCTGCTGTGTCCCGGACGCCGAAGATCGGTTTCGGCGCGAGGCGCTGCTGGCAGCCAAGATCAACCACGCGGCCGTCGCCCAGGTCTACGACTTCGACCACACGCCCGACGGCGAGTTCCTGCTGGCGATGGAATACGTCGAGGGCGAGACCGTGGCGCAGCGCCTCAAGCGGGAAGGCCGCTTCGAGCTCGGCCTCGCGGCCCTGGTGCTCCTGGCGGCGGCTGAGGGCCTGGACCGGGCCCACAGTCTCGGGATCCTGCACCGCGACATCAAGCCCGAGAACCTGATACTCGCGCCCGGCGGCGCCGTGAAGCTGCTCGACTTCGGCGTGGCGCGCCCGCTGGACCCCTCGGCCTCGATCACCTCCTCCGGCTTCGCGGTGGGCACGCCGGCCTACATGAGCCCGGAGCAGCTCGTGGGCGAGCCGGTTGGGCCGGCGAGCGACCTCTACGCCCTGGCCACCGTCTTCTACGAGATGGTGACCGGCGAGCGCCCCCACGCCGGCGGAACCTTCCCCGAATTCCGCGCCCGTCGGCTCATGCATCCGCCGACCGCGCCGCACCTCCTGCGCCGGGAGTGCCCGCCCGCCGTCTCGGACGCGGTGGGCCGGGCCCTTGCGGTCGAGCCGGGCGCGCGGTGGCCGTCCGCGGTGGCGTTCGCGCGCGCGGTGGAGGACGCGCTGGCGCGGCCGATGGGCGCCCCGCCGGCCGGACCCGTTCGTTCAGGCAGGGGGCGGGTGTCGGAGCAGCTCCAGCGCTGGGAAGCGCATTTCGAGGCGCTGCGCTACGCGGGCCGCGGGCGCGAGGCGCGGCAGGTGCGGGACGCATGGGCGGCGGCCCGCGCGGGTCGGACCACGGTGCTCTGGATCGAGGGCGACGAGGGGGCCGGCAAGTCGGCTTTCTTCGAGCTGGCGCTGCGCGAGGCGACGGCGGATCGGGCGGGCGTGATCGTGGGCCGCGGGTATGAGGCCGACGTGGTGCGGCCGTATGGCCCGTGGCTGCCGATGCTGCGCACGGCGCTCGGCATGCGCGCCGGCCGCGCCCGCGTCTGGCCGGCCATCGAGGCGTTGTCGGACGCCAGGCTGGAGACGCCGGCGCCGGAGCGCGCCGCGCTCTACGACGAGGTCGCGACGCTGGTGTGCTCGGCGGCCGCCGAAGGCCCGCTCCTGCTCGGGATGGAGGACTTCGAATGGTGCGATTCCGCCTCCATCTCGCTGACGGAGTTTCTCGCCCACGACGTCGCGGGGGTCCCGCTCCTCGTCGCCGTGACCGCGGTGGCGGGGCCCTCTCGCGGAGCCGCGCAGGTGCGCGAGGTGCGGGAGCGGCTGCGCCGGCGCGAGGGGGTGGTCCGGGCGAGCCTCCGGCCACTCGGCTACGAAGCGGTGGCGTCGTGGCTCAGCGGAGCCCTCGGCCACGAGGCGCCGGAGGAGCTGGTGCGTTTCGTGTACGGCCACACCGAGGGCAACGCATTCTTCATCGAGCAGGTGGTGCGCTCGCTCGTGGAGACCGGGGGCCTCGATCGCATCTCGACCGAGAGCGCGCGCGTCGCGCTCTCGGACGCCCCGCCGCCCGAGGCGGTCGCCGAAGTCGTGCAGCGGCGGCTCAAGGGGATGTCGCCGGCCGCGCGGGAGATTCTGCAGATCGCCGCCGTCGTGGGGCGCGAGTTCGACGTGGACCTGGTGGTGGCGATCTCCACGCGGTCGGAGGACGCCGTGCTCGACGCGCTCGACGAGGCGGTGCTCGCGGGCGCGCTCGCGCCGGTCGCGCGCGCCGGCGGCGACTGGTACCGGTTCACGCACGGGAAGACCGGACAGGTCCTGGCGCAGGCGATCAACCCGCGGCGGCGGCGCAAGCTGCACGGGCAGATCGCCGAGGCGCTGGCGGCTCGGGCGGAGACGATGCCCGGCCAGGTCGCGTGGCACTGGTACCACGCGGGCGACGTGGCGCGCGCCTCCCAGGCGGCCCGTGCCGCCTCACGGCACGCGCTGCTGGTGCACGACTACGACGACGCGCTCACGTTCGGCGTGATGGCCGCCGAGACCGCGAAAACGCCCGGTGAAAGGCGCGAGGCGCACGAGCTGCGCGGTGACGCACTGCGCCGTCTGGACCGGCACGGCGAGGCGGCGGCAGCGTACGCGCACGCCCGGCTGGCGGGCGACGGCGACCCCGAGACCACGCTGGACCTGCGGCGCAAGGAGCTGCGGGCGGCTCTCCTCGCCGGGACCGTAGGCCCCGATGCGGCGGCGGCGGAGCTTAAGCGGCTGGCCGCGGGCGCCGGCGCGATCCCCGCGCTGCGGCGCGCGTCCCTGGATCTCGCGCTCGCCGAGGCGCTGCTCGCCGCCGGCCACGCGAAGGAGGCTGCCCTGGCGGCGTCGCGCGCGCAGCGGGCCGCGTTCGAGGCGGGCGATCGCTTTCAGGCCGGCGACGCGCTGCTGGCGCTGGGCGCGGCGCAGCTCGAGCAGGGGGATCATTCGGGGGCCGAGCGCCACGCCGGGGAGGCTGCCGCGATCTTCGCCGAGATCGGCGATCCGTACGGCGCGGCGCGGGCCGCCTCGCTCACGGGATCGGCCGCGGCGGCGGCCCGAAACGTGGAGAGCGCGCACGCGGCCTTCGACGAGGCGCTGCGCCAGGCCGAGCGCGCGAGGGTCACCCGGCTGGTCCGGCAGATCGAGCGGCGACGGGCGGAGCTGGGCGTCTAGCCTCGGGTCAGCCGAAGAAGCGCCTCGACCTCGTGCCGGCCCTCGATCGCCGCTTCGATCTCAGCCTGGACCTCGCGCGCCGCGGAGCGGCCGGCGAGCGCGCCCTGGAGCGCGATGGACTCGGCGGCGACGGCGTCGGGCATGGGGCGTATCCTAGCACCGGGGCTGGGGAGCTGCCAGGAACTACGGAGGCCGGGCCGCGAAGCGTCGGCGCCCGGCCGGCCGCTTGCCGAGCGGGCAGCGCGGCGCTTTCATTGGGACCGTGACCGACGAGCGCCCCAGTTTCTGGGAACGGATCGGGCGCGTGCCCGCGGAAAGCCTGCGCGGGCAGCTGCTGTACATCAGCGCGTTCGTGGCGTTGGGGACCCTGCTCAATCTGGTGGTGGCCCTGCTGATGCGGAGCTGGATCCCGATCGTCGCCGCCTTGTTCGGGTGGGTCTTCGTAGCAGTCTACGGCCTGGTGAGGCTCGCGCTCGCAGACCGGGCGGCGGGGAACGTGGGCCGCATCCTGGTGCCCAGCGGCAGCTCCACGCCGTCGGTCAACCAGCACTCGAACATCGAGGCGATGGTGGCGCGCGGCGAGCTGGCGAAGGCGGCCGAGGCGTACCGGGCGGTCATCGAAACCGACTCGCGGGACCTGGTGGGGTGCGAGAAGCTGGGCCAACTCGCCCTCCGGGAGCTGAAGGACTTCGAGCTGGCGGTCTGGGCGTACCGCGAAGCCGGCCGGCGGGTGGACGAGCCGAAGCGGCAACTGGGTTACGCCCTGCTCGTGGCGGGCATCTACCGCGACAACATCCAAGACACGGGAAAGGCAATAGTAGAGATCCGGAAGGTGCTCGCCCGCTTCCCGGACGCGCCCAACGCGGCGCGTCTGCGCGGGGAGCTGGACGACCTCAAGGCCCGACACTTCGGCGCGCCGTGAGCAGGCGCCCCCGGCTCGACCCCTCGGTCTTCCACCTGCCGGTCGAAAAGATGCGGTCGGGCTACTACACCGACAAATACTTCGTCCGCGCCCGCGAGATCCTGCTGGCCGACGGCCATCGGCCGCGGGTCACGATGCAGGTCTTCGGCAAGGTACACGCCTTCCTGGGCGGCATGGACGAAGCCATCGCGATCCTCAAGCTCTGCGCCGTCGAGTGGGAGGAGCTCACGGTGCATGCGCTCTACGACGGCGACGAGGTCGAGCCGTGGGAGACGGTCCTGCTGATCGAGGGGCCCTACGACTCCTTCGCCCACCTGGAGACCCTGTACCTGGGCGTCCTGGCGCGGCGCACCAGGGTGGGCACCAACACGCGGCGCGTGGTGGAAGCCGCGCGGCCGAAGGAGGTGATGTTCTTCCCGGCGCGCCACGACCACTGGCTGGTGCAGACGGGGGACGGCTATGCCGCGCACGTCGCCGGCGCGATCGGCGTCTCGACCGACGCGCAGGCCTCGTGGTGGGGGAGCGAAGGGATCGGCACCGTGCCCCATGGGCTGATCGCCGCGTACGGCGGCGATACGGTGCGCGCCACCCAGAAGTTCACCCAGTACATGCCCGCCCACGTGCGGGTCGTGACCCTGGTGGACTTCGACAACGACTCCGTGGGCACCAGCCTCGCGTGCGCGCGAGCGCTCGGCGAGCGGCTCTACGGCGTCCGGCTCGATACGTCGGAGACGATGGTGGACCAGTCGGTCATCCCCCAGATGGGGACCATCAAGCCGACCGGCGTCACGCCGCAGCTGGTTTGGAACGTCCGGAACGCCCTGAATGCTGAGGGGTTCGGCCAGGTGAAGATCGTCGTGTCGGGCGGTTTTACGGTGGAGAAGATCCGCCAGTTCGAGGAGCTGGGCGTCCCGGTGGACGCCTACGGTGTGGGGTCGTCGCTCTACCAGGGTCGCTACGACTTCACGGCGGACGTGGTGATGGTGGACGGGCGACCGCGCGCCAAGGTGGGGCGTTTCTTGCGGCCCAATCCGCGGCTGGAGCGCGTCACGTGAGGACGGGGCGCGGCGGGCCGCCGCCTTCCCCCTTGCGCGCCGCGGGAGATCCTGTATATTAATGCACTCGTTCGCATAAGTATGCAGGGCCGTTCCCCCTCGACCGGAGCGCAGATGGACGGGTTCCCGAAGAAGCCGCAGCCGAAGACCCCCCCACCGGAGGCGTTCGGCATCTAGCGGCCCTTTGGCGACGGCGCGCGGGGTCTCCCTGGCGACGGGGAGGCCCCGCGTGGTCTTTGCGGGCGCGATTGACCGGATGCACCCCCGCTGCGACAATTCACGCGGAGGCGCGTCCTATGTCCGACGTCGTTTTCTGGGACGTTGACACCCAACACGACTTCATGCACGCCGAGGGCAAGCTGTACGTGCCCGAGGCCGAAGCGATCATCCCCAACCTCAAGCGGCTGACCGACTACGCCCACGCGCGGGGCATCCGCATCGTGGCCAGCGCCGACGACCACGTCGCCGGTCACCGGGAACTCTCGGCCACGCCGGACTTCCGGGACACCTTTCCCGAGCACTGCATGCGCGGCACGCCGGGCCAGGCCAAGATTCCGGAGACCGGTCTGCTCGATCCCCTCGTGATCGAGCCGAGCCGGGCCGACCCGGCGGCGCTGGCGGACCGCGTGGCCGCGCACCGCGGAGACATCCTCTTCCACAAGCACTGGTTCGACGTGTTCACCAACCAGAACGTGGAGACCGTGCTCGGCGTGCTGAAGCCCAAAGCCGTCGTGCTCTACGGCGTGGCGCTCGACGTGTGCGACAAGTTCGCGATCGAGGGGCTCCTCGAGCGCCATCCCGAGATCCGCCTGCACGCGGTACGCGACGCCATGAAGCCGATCGACCGCGACGCGGCCGCGCACCTGCTCAAGCAGTGGGGGGAGGAGGGGGTGCGCGTCATCGAGACCGCCGAGGTCGTGGACGAGGGATTGCTGGAGAGCCCGCACGCCGCATGACGGCGCCCTTCGGGCGGTTCTTCCTACCGGGGCCGACGGAAGTAGTCCCCGAGGTGCTCGCCGCCCAGCAGCACCCGATGGTCGGGCATCGCGGCGAGCAGACCGAGGCGCTCCTCGGCGCGCTGGACGCGCCGCTCCGGGCCGTCTTCCGCACCGCCAACCCCGTCGTCATCGCCGCGGCTTCGGCCACCGGCCTCATGGAAGCCGCGATCCGCAACGGCGTGCGCCGCCGCGTCCTCTGCCTGGTGAACGGCGCCTTCTCCGAACGCTTCGTGCACATCGGCGTGGCCTGCGGCAAGGATGTCCTCCGCGCCGACCTGCCGTGGGGGGAGACCTTCGAGCCCGACGTCGTGCGGCGGCTGGTCTCCCAGTCCGGCGCCGACGCGGTGACTCTCGTCCATTCCGAGACCTCGACGGGCGCCCTCGCGCCGCTGGCGGAGATCGCGCAGGCAGTGCGCGAGACACCCGACGTCCTGCTGCTCGTGGACGCCGTCACCTCGCTGGGCGGCTGCCCGATCGAGAGCGACGCGTGGGGGATCGATTTCGTCCTCACGGGCTCGCAGAAGGCCTTGGCGCTGCCGCCCGGCCTCGCACTCGGCGTGGCCTCGGCCCGCATGCTCGAGCGGGCCCGGACGCTGCCGCACCGCGGCCTCTACCTGGACCTGATCCCCTACGACGCGCAGGCGAGGAAGCGACAGACTCCCTACACGCCGGCGCTCTCCCTGCTCTTCGCTCTCGACCTGCAACTCACGCGGATCGCCGCGGCGGGCGGCATCGAAGCCCGGTGGGAGCGCCATCGCGCCATGCTGGAGTGCACGGAACGGTGGGTGGCCGACCGCGGCGAGGCGCTCGGCGTCGCCTTCCTGCCGAAGGCGGGACGGCGGTCGTGGACGGTTTCCTGTCTCACAGTGGCGGGCGAGCGGACGGGCGGCAGCGTCGCCAAGAGGATGGAGACACGCGGGTTCGTGATCGGCGCGGGCTACGGGAAGCTGAGGGACGCCTCCATCCGCATCGGCCACATGGGTGACCACACCGTCAAGGAGCTCGAGATCCTCCTGGGCGCACTCGAGGAGGTGTTGCGGCGTGGCTGAGCGCGTCGTGGTTTCGGACCGCCTGGCGGCGCCGGGTCTCGCTCTCCTCAAGGCGACGGCGGGCCTCGACGTGGTCGAGACGGTCGGCCAGGGCCCGGAGGCGCTGCGGCGGGCGCTGGCTGGCGCGGCGGCGCTCGTCGTCCGCAGCGAGACGCAGGTTTCCGCCGAGCTGATGGCCGCGGGACCGGGCCTCCGGATCGTGGCGCGCGCGGGGATCGGCACCGACAACATCGACATTGACGAGGCGACGCGGCGCGGGATTGCCGTCCTCACCGCCCCTGGTGCGAACTCGACCAGCGCGGCGGAGCACACCTTCGCCCTGCTTCTGGCCCTCGCGCGGCGGATCCCCTGGGCCACGCAGTCCGTGGCCCAGGGCAAGTGGGAGCGCAAGGCGTTCGAGGGGGCGGAGCTTCGCGGGAAGACGCTCGGCCTCGTCGGCCTCGGCCGCATCGGCACCCAGGTGGCGTCTTTCGGCCGCGCCTTCGGGATGACGGTGATCGCGCACGACCCGTACGTCGGCGCGGCGCACGCCTTGCAGCTCGGCGTCGAGCTCCTCCCGCTCGAGGAGCTGCTGCCCCGGGCCGACGTCGTCTCGCTGCACCTGGCGCTCACGGACGACACGCGGCACCTGCTCGATGCTAGTCGGCTCGCGACGATGAAGAAGGGCGCGCTCCTCGTCAACACGGCCCGGGGCGCGCTGATTGACGACGTGGCGCTCGCGGAGGGACTGGCGAGGGGCCGGCCGGCGGGCGCGGCACTCGACGTCTTCGAGCCGGAGCCGCTGCCGCCGACCTCGCCGCTTCGGGGCCTTTCGAACGTGGTCCTCACTCCTCATCTGGCCGCCTCGACACCCGAGGCGCAGGCGCGGGTCGCCCTCGAGATCGGCGCCGCGGTGCGCGACGCACTCCTCAAGGGCGATCTGCGGGGCGCGGTGAACCTGCCGGGGCTCAACGCGGCGCAACTCGCGGCGTACCGCCCGCTCATCGACCTCGGCCGGCGCCTCGGCAAGTTGGCGGTGGCGCTGGCGTCGGGAGGCGTGCAGGCGGTGGACGCCGCCTACCACGGCACCGACGATCAGGCCGCGGAACCGGCGGGGATCGCGGCGCTGTGGGGCGTGCTGGAGGCGATGGGGATCGAGCGCGTCTCTCTCGTCAATGCGGTCCAGCTCGCGCGCCAGCGAGGCATCAAGGTGACTCGGCGCGCCGAGGAGCCGGCGGGTTTCGCGTCCAGCCTGGCGGTCGCGCTCGAAGCCGGCGGCCGGCGCGTCATCGTGAGGGGCGCGCTGTTCGGCGAGGCGCACGCGCGGATCGTGGGGATCGGGGACCATCACGTGGACGTCGAGCCGGAGGGGACGATCCTGGTGCTCACCAACAGGGACGTGCCCGGCGTGATCGGCCGGGTGGGCACGCTGATCGGTGAGGCCGGCCTCAACATCAGCACCTACCACCAGGCGCGGCCCCCGCGGCCCGGCGCCGAGGCGTTGGCCGCGATCGAGCTCGAGCGTCGAGCGCCGGCCGAGGTGCTGGAGAAGCTGCGCCGGATGGCGGACGTGACCGGGGTCTGGCAGGTGGACCTGGGGCCGATTCCGGCGCCGTAGCGCACCCGGTCGGCCGGAGTCCACCGGCGCCGCGCGCCGGCGCCGCGGACGCGGGTCGGGCCGGGGATGGCTTGGCGGCGCGGCGATTGGCTATGTTTGCGACGTATGCGCGATCGTGACTCGCCCGCCTACGAGCCGCAGGCCGTCGAGCGGAAGTGGCAGCAACGCTGGGAGGAACGCGGTACCAACCGCGTCGACCTCGCCGCGGCCCGCCGCCCGTTCTACAACCTCATGATGTTCCCCTATGCGTCGGCGGAAGGGCTCCACGTGGGCAACGTCTTCGCCTTCGTGGGCGCGGACATTCACGGTCGCTTCCGCCGCCTCCAGGGGGACGACGTCTTCGAGCCCCTGGGCTTCGACGCCTTCGGCATCCACTCGGAGAATTACGCGCTCAGCGTCGGCATGCATCCCGCCGAGCTCATCCCGCGGAACATCGAGCGCTTCCGGGCCCAGCTCAAGCGCATCGGCCTGATGGTGGATTGGCGCTACCAGCTCTCGACGACCGATCCCGCCTACTACCGGTGGACCCAGTGGATCTTCCTCCAGTTGTACGGGGCGGGGTTGGCCGTCAAGAAGCGCGCCGCGGTCAATTGGTGCCCGGCGTGCAAGACAGTGCTGGCTAATGAGCAGGTCATCGGCGGCTACTGCGAGCGGCATCCGGATGTGAAGGTCGAGCAGCGTGTGCTCGACCAGTGGTTCTTCACCATCACCAAGTACGCCGAGCGGCTGCTCAGCAACCTCGCGACGCTGGACTGGTCCCCATCCACCCGCGCCCTTCAGGCCAACTGGATCGGGAAGTCGGAGGGCGCCGAGCTCGTCTTCGAGGCGTCGGGCGGCGTCCGGATCGCCGTCTTCACCACGCGCCCGGACACGGTCTTCGGCGCGACGTACCTGGTGCTGGCGCCCGAGCATCCCCTCGTCGCCGGGCTCACCACGGCCGAGCGGCGGGCCGAGGTGGACGCGTATCTCGGGAAGGTGGCGGCG
The DNA here is from genome assembly GCA_016209905.1 of Gemmatimonadota bacterium. Lineage (GTDB taxonomy): Bacteria > Gemmatimonadota > Gemmatimonadetes > Gemmatimonadales > JACORV01 > JACORV01. Next base: position 11,582 of record JACQVG010000005.1, read on the forward strand.
ACGGATCTCGTCTCGCGCAAGGTCGGCGGCAAGCAGAAGAGCGGGGTCTTCACCGGCACCTACGCGCGCAACCCCGCCACGGGGTCCGGCGTGCCCGTCTGGGTCGCCGACTACGTCCTGATGGAGTACGGCACGGGTGCGATCATGGCGGTGCCGGGTCACGACGCGCGCGACTTCGAGTTCGCCACGGCGATGCGGCTGCCCATCGTGCGCGTGGTGGCCGGGGAGGGGCAGGACGCCGGGACGCCGCTCCGCGCGGCCGAGCCCGACGTCCCGGGCGGGCGCCTGGTGAACAGCCCGCGCTTCGACGGGATGCCGTGCGAGCAGGCGAAGCGGGCGATCACGGCCGCGCTGGCAACGCGCGGCCTCGCCAAGGCGGTGGTCAACTACCGCCTTCACGACTGGTGCGTCTCGAGGCAACGCTACTGGGGCCCGCCGATCCCGATCATCTACTGTGACGTCTGCGGCACGGTGCCGGTGCCGGAGCGAGAGCTCCCGGTCCTCCTGCCGATGGTCCGGGACACGCGGCCCGATGATTCCGGCGTCTCGCCCCTGGCCCGCCACGAGTCGTGGTACCGCGTCCCGTGCCCGCGGTGCGGCGCCATGGGCCGGCGCGAGACGGACGTGTCGGATACGTTCCTCGACTCGTCCTGGTACTTCCTGCGCTATCCCTCCGCCGACCGCGCGGACGTGCCGTTCGACCCCGCGCTCACCTCGAAGTGGCTGCCGATGAAGTCGTACATCGGAGGGAACGAGCACGCGGTGCTCCACCTGCTGTACTCGCGGTTCATCACGATGGCGCTCAGGGACGTGGGCCTGGTCGAGTTCGAGGAGCCGTTCGCGCGGTTCCGCGCCCACGGGACGATCGTCAAGGACGGCGCGAAGATGTCGAAGTCCCGCGGCAACATCGTGGTGCCCGACCGGCACGTGGAGCGCTGGGGCGCCGACACGTTGCGGATGTACCTGATGTTTCTCGGACCGTATCAGGAGGGCGGCGACTTCCGGGACGCGGGCATCTCGGGGATCAGGCGCTTCCTGGACAAGGTGTGGCTGCTCGTGGGACGAGTCGGGGACCGCTCGCTCGAGCCCGGCGTCCCACGCGCGCGGGGCGGCGGCGGGGGCGGCGGCGAGGAGACCGGGCACGCCGACCTCGCGCGGCTGATGCACCGCACGGTGAAGAAGGTGGGCGCGGACACCGCCTCGCTCGACTACAACACGGCCATCGCGGCGATGATGGAGTACGTCAACGCGCTGCGCGGGACCGCGCCGGCGCTGGGCCTCGTCGAGCCGCTCGTCGTCATGCTCGCGCCGTACGCGCCGCACTTCGCCGAGGAGTGCTGGGAGCGGCTCGGCCACTCGACGTCGGTGATGGACGCCGGCTGGCCGTCCTTCGATCCCGCTCTCGCGACGCTTGAAGTGATCGAGTTCGTCGTCCAGGTGAACGGAAAGGTGCGCGGCCGGCTCGCCCTCCCCCGCGG
>JACQVG010000072.1 GCA_016209905.1 Gemmatimonadota bacterium
CGGTCGGGGAACTTGGCGCGTGTCTCGTACGCGTACTCCACCGCCCGATCCACGCCGTAACAGAAGCCGAATTCCCGGGCCAGGCGAACCGTCAGGTCGTCCGCACTCAGCGCGTACCCGCGGACGCGAATCTCGTCCACCAGGCCGCTGTGGTAGTCGTCCGTCAGCGCGCCCTGGATCTCGTGCTTGAGACCGAATCCCTTGCGGAAGTATGTCTGCTCCATCGGGGAGGAATGTAGCCCGATCGGGGGCCGTTGTTTAGACGCGCCTCCGCGCGCCGACTCGCTCCCGCGCCAGCAGCTCGCGCGCCGCGATCAGCACGGATTCCGGCGTGATGTCCCGCGCGTCCCTGGCCCAGACGGCGCGGTGGCGATCCCCCAATGGCCCCCAGCCCTGCACGAATCGGTCCTTGCCGACCGTCACCGTGGGGGTGCCGACGCCGTCGGCCAGGTGGAGCAGGCCGGTCGGCGTCGACACCCAGAGGTCGAGCCGGCGCTGCACGCCGGCCGCATGCACCAGCGACAAAGGTGGAATCACCCGCGCCTCCGGCACCGCCGCCCTCACCGCTTCCGCCTCCAGTCGCTCCACACCCGCAGCGAACAGCACCACCCGCGCGCCCTCGGCGACCAGAGCGCGAACGACGCCGCGCAGCGCATCTGCCGTCCACGCCTTGATCCGGTGCCGCTGGTCCGCGCGGTACGGAATGGCCACGCCCACCAGGGGTGCGGCCTCCGGTACCGCCAGGGCACGCACCACCTCGGCGCCCTTGCGGTCCGCCTCCGGCGGCAGCTCGATCACCGGGCGCTGTTCGGGGAACTCGACGCCGAGTTGTTTGGCGGCCAGCCAGTAGCGACGCAGTTGATGCGGGTCATCCGAGTCCAGGATCAGATTGAAGGCGGGCGCGGTTCGACGCGAGGCGTGGGTCGCCATGCGCACCGGCGCGCCGCTCGCCGCAGCGATGAGGACGCCCGACATCACCTCCGCCCTGAGGCTCACCGCGAGGTCGAAGCCCTGTCGCGGGAGCCACGCCGCCAGCCTGCTCCACGCCAGCGGATCGCGCCGGAAGTCGGGCCCGCGGCCGAGGTACGGCAGGAGCGGCATCACGGCGCGGTTCTTCGGCCCGCCGACCAGCGTCATGGCGGCGTCCGGCCATTTGCGGCGCAGCGCCGCGACGAGCGGAGAACAACACAGGAGGTCACCAATGCGGTCGCAGCGGATGACCAGGATCCGCCTGGGCGGGTGCGCGTCCAGGCTCGCCGGTGTGCGCGCGCGGCGATCGAGCGGCACGCTGGCCGCCCACGACGCGACCCGCATGCCCGGCACCTTCACCGCCATCCGCATCCGCTTCAGCGCCCGCCGGACCGGTCCGCGTTCGCTCATCGCGAGCGCCTAATGTGGCCGGCCCGCGCCGCCGGGACCCCTCCGATTCCCCTCAGACGACCCGCCGGCCGACCGCGATCGTAATGCGTCCCATGAGGTTCGCGCGATGCAGCATCCATCGGAGGTGCCGCCGGTGCAGCGGCAACTGCTGCTCGTACTTGCGCCGCAGCAGCTTGACGCGCAATGCGAGCGCCAAGAGTGGGTAGATGAGCAGCATCGGCAAGCGCGCGCTCTTGCGAATCCGGTTCGTGTGCAGCGCCACCAATTCGCCCCCGAAGCGCTCGAGCAGGAAAAGGATCTCCGGAAGACTGATCGGGTTGATGTGTTGCATGAGGTAGTCCTGACGCGCGGGGTCCAGCGGGCACGGGGCGCAGTCGGTGTACCCGTACCAGAAGAGGTGCCAGCGCGACGGGATGCTGAGCACGTTGGGAGTGGTGACGATCACGGTGCCGCCCTTGCGCGTGACCCGGAGCAACTCGCGCATGAGCCGGGTGTGGTTCTCGACGTGCTCGAGCACCTCGATCGACACGACGCAGTCGAACGATTCGTCCGGAACCGGAATGGACTCGTTGAGGTCCGCCCGGTGAAACACCACCCCCGGCACCTGGAAGAGCCTCTCGTCGAAGTCGCAGGCTTCCACGCGGTAGCCTCGCTCAGCGGCGAGCTGCGAGAAGTAGCCTTCACCCGCACCCACGTCGAGCACCCTCGCGCCCGGTGCCTGCGGCAGCAATGACAACACCTTCGGATAGATGTCCGGCTGAAACGTGATACCCTTCGGGGCCTCCGCCCCCCCACGGCCCCGGATC
>JACQVG010000073.1 GCA_016209905.1 Gemmatimonadota bacterium
AACGTGACATCTGGTACGGAACGGTGGGCCACGGCTGGGGCCTGTCCCGCGACGGCGGACGCACGTGGCGGAACTGGCCCTCGCGGGAGCGGCCCTCACCTTCGCGGCGCGTCGCCCCCAACGGGATCGTGACGCGCGGCGATACGGTCTACGTCGCGACTGCGGATGGGATCCTCATCAGCGCAGATAGGGGCGCGGGGTGGACGGCGCTGACCGACGGCATCCCCGGGGGTCTCCCCAGCCGCTACGTGCTGACGCTGGCGCCGGCGCGCGCCGGGGGCCTGTGGGTCTCGACGCTGCGCGGCCTGGGCGAGTGGCGAGCGGACGCAGGCTACCGCGCCACATCGCCCTCGCCGACCCCGGTCCTCGGGCAGCGGATCCGTGCGGTGTTCGTGGTCGAGGCGCCGGGCGCGCTGGTCCCGGTGGTGCTGGGGGGCGAGACCTGCGCGGGCGGGATGCGGCCGCGCCGCCGCTCGGCGCCGGCCAGCTGGCAGTGCATGGGCGCGCTGACACGGGGCGCGCCGCAGGGTGGCCGCGCCGTGCGTGCGCTCTCGGGGTGCGGGGGCGTGCTCTGCGCGGGCGCCACCAGCTCCGGGGCCGTCTTCGGCGCCCGGCTCGGGCTTACGCTGCAGGCACCCACGGGCCCGGCGCGCTCGCGGGACGTCTACGCCGTGCTCCCGCCGCCGCCGGGCGAGCCGGGCGATACGCTGTTCGGTACGGCGTGCGGATTCCTCGGCGCGCAGCCGGATGCCTGTGTGTCCGGGGGGGACAGCGCGGGCGTCCGCGCTCCCACGATGCCGCGCCACACCTGGCTCGAGCGACCCATCGGCCTCGCGGACCAACCGTACATCGACCAGACGTCCCGCTTCGGAGCGCGGGTGGAGGACGGCGCCGGGCCGGCTCGGGGCGTGGACTTCCACAATCCTCCGGGGACTGCGGTGCGGGCTGTGGGCGACGGCGTGGTCGCGTACGCCGGCACGACGGAAGACGGCGATCAGAGCCTCGTGGTGCGCCACGACAGCGCACTCGCGGTCCCGGGTGGTGGTGGCTCGATGCTCCTCTTCTCGGTCTACGGGCACACCGACCGCATCCTGGTCGCTCCGGGTGAGCGCGTTCGGCGCGGCCAGGAGGTCGCGCGCGTCGGAAACACCGGCCGTGCGATCGGCAGCCGTCTCCACCTCGAGATTCACGCCGCTCCCCGCGACTCCGCTGCCGCGATCGTCACGGGCCCGGGACGGCCGTCCTTCGCCCGCAACCCGGAGCTCTGGATCGAGCCGTTGCCGGGCACCGGGCTGGTGGCCGGCACCGTCGTTGACGGCCGGGGTCGGCCCGTCAGGGGCGCGCGGGTGTACGGACTCGTGAAACCGGAACCCCAGGAGGCGCCGTTCAGCTACGCCGAGACGTATGGCGAGCGCGCCCTGAGCGATCCCGGCTACCAGGAGCACTTCGCCGTCGGCGACGTCCCGCCCGGCGAGTACGTGCTCGGGGTCCAGATTGAGGGGCGGCGGGTGTTCCGCCGCGTGCGCGTGGAGGCGGGGAAGCTGACCTGGGTGGAGTTCCGGCCGTAACGCAGGCGACAGGGTTGCGGAGTTGCAGCGCCAGGAAGCTGCACCCCTGCAACTCTGCAACTCTGCAACTCTGGCACTTCGTGTTCATCGAGCTCACGGAGATCCTTCGCTGTCCCGCTGACCACCAGGAGTCGTACGTCGTCTGCGTCCCGGTGGAAATGGATGGACGGCGCGTCGTGCGCGGCGGGATCGGGTGTCCGGTCTGCCGTGCCGAGTATCCGATCGTGGGCGGTGAAGTTTTCTTCGGCGGACCCGACGCGGCCGCCGAGCGCGCGCCGGCTCGGGAGGCGGGGCCGCCTGGGGGGGCGCCGGAGGAGGTCCCGCCTCCCTCGTATGACGCTGCGGCGCTCCGATCGTTCCTGGATCTGGAGGGCGCGGGCGGCTACGCCGTGCTCGTCGGGCGCGCGGCGGCGGCGGGTCCGGACATCGCCGAGCTGGTGCCGGGGGTGCATTTCTTCGGCGTCAACCCGCCGGAGAAGGTGGCGCCGTCGGCGCTGTTCTCGGTCCTCCAGTCGCCGCGGGCGCTTCCCGTCAAGACCCAGTCGGTGCGCGCGGTCGTCCTGGGCGCCGACTTCGCCGGCGAGCCGTGGCTCGCCGAGGGCGTGCGCGTGCTCCTCAAGGGCCTCAGGCTGGTGGTGGAGGACGAGCGCGCCAGCCCGAGCGGGATCGCCGAGCTGGCGCGTGGGGCGGGGCTGCTGGTGGGCGAGAAGCGCGATCGCTAGTGCACTCCCTCAGCGCGCCCAGATCACCCAGCAGCCATCGCCGGTGGGGACGATACGCCCGAAGCCGCTTGGGGATGGTGAGTACCACCTGGCGGTGCCGCACCGGCGCGAGCAGGGTCTCCTCCAGCCACAGGCTCCACAGTGCCTCCCCTGTGCCACTACCCGACGGCCGCGCCGACTCCGCGCGCCTAGCGGACGGCGTTGAGGACGACGATCAGCCCGCCGCCCACACCTTGCAGGCCCACCATGAGGAAGCGGTCGCCGCCGGCCGCGACGTCGTACTCGGCTCCATCGGCGGAGCGCTCGTTGCTGCTGCGAAACAGCGTACGCCGGCTCTCGACCGCCAGCGCGCCGGCACCCGTGAGGAGCCGTGCCACCATCAGGTCGCCGTTCAGCGCACGGAAGTAGAGTGTGCGCCTGTCCCGACCCCACTGCGGCTCCGATCCGCCCTCGACCGACACCCCGATCCGGGCGCCGACGGTCGGGAAGCCACTCACGTACACTTCCGGCCGGCCCGTCTCGTCGGAGACCCACGCGAGCCACCGGCCGTCGGGCGAGAGCGCCGGCGCAAGCTCGTTGAACGGCGTGGCCAGATAGGGAACGGCCGAATCGCCGCCGCTCAGAGCTACCGACCACAGATCGACGCTCCCCTGGACGCCGGTGCGCGCGAAGGCCACGTGGTCACGGCTCACGGTGATCCGGCCTGCCACGCGGCCCGCCGCCAGCCGGTGGACGATGCGCTCCTCGCCGCTGCGGTCCGCACGCCGGGCGGCAATCGCCGTACGGTCGCGGACGAACACGACGGTCTCGCCGTCCGGCGCCCACTCCAGAAACTCGGTGTCCGCGTCGAACGTGAGCCGCAGGCTCGCCCCGCGCTCCACATCCACCAGGTAGCCGATGTGGCGCGATTCGCGGTCGTGGTAGCCGGCCACCACGAGCCGCCGGCCGTCGGGCGAGAGCCGCGGGTTGTCGAAGTGCGCCACCTGGTCGGAGGAGAACGTGGTCGGCAGCCGCCGCTCGGCCCCGCTCGCCTGCACCATGGTGAGGACCGCGCTGCCGCCGGAGCGCGCGGCCTGCACCAGAGTGCCCTCGCCCGACACAGCGAACTCGCCCAGTCCCAGCAGCCTGCTTACGACAGCATCCGCGATGCGCACCGCCGGACCCGTCGTGTCGCCACTGGACGGGTCGAACGGCTGCGCCATCAGGATCCCGCCGTCGCGCAGCGTGACGAGATGCGAGCCGGCGACGTGAGGGTGGGAGCCGAGCGACACGATCCGCGAGCGACCGGTGCGCAGGTGGAGCGCGGCCACCCGCGCACCGGCCGCCGAGGCGTCGCGGCCGAGCGCCGCGTAGAGGATCACATCGGCATCCGGCACGTAATGCGGCAGCACGTGCGCCGTCTCGCCGGACGTCGTGTCGGCTCGTGTGAGTCGCTGAAGCTGGCCGCCGTCCGCGCTCACCCGGAACAGCCCCGAACTGTCGGGCAGACCAACGACGATCGTATTGTCACCCGTCCAGGCAGCTCCGTGGGCCCGGACCGGGAGCTCGGTGACGGTCACCGGCGACCCGCCGGTAACCGGTACCTTGCGGAGTGATCCACTCGACGCGAACCCGACCCACTGACCGTCGGGCGAGAAGAACAGGTTGCGCGCGCGGAGCGTGCCCGCGAGCAGCCGGCCTTGAAGCTGGTCGCGGTCGCGGATGAAGACGAACTGCCCTTCGCTCCCCGCGCCCTCGTAGGCGATGGAGCGACCGTCGGGCGAGATCGCGACGGCGGGGCCGCAGCAGACGCTGACCACCTGGTGCAGCGAGTCCGGCTGATAGTAGAAGCGGGCGGGGAGCGGGAGATTCTGCTCGGGCTTGCGGAGCCATCCGGCCGCTGCGGCCGCGAGCCCAGCCGCGGCGACGCCCCACGGCAACCAGCGCAGCGGCGCGCCGGCACCGCGCGGGGCGACCGGCCGCGCGGCGGCGGCTGCGAGCGTGGCTGGCGGCGCCCCGCCCTGGCCGGCCAGCGCCTCGGCGAACTGTGCCGCGCTCTGGAAGCGATCGGCCGGCAGCTTGGCCAGCGCCGTGTGCACCGCCGCCTCCACGTGCAGCGGGATCGTCTTGCGCTGGATGGTGAGCGACCGCGGCTCCTCGGTCACCACCCGGGCGATGATCGCCTGCGCCGTCGGCCCCGTGAACGGCGGCTCCCCCACCAGCATCTCGTACAGCACACAACCCAGCGCATACACGTCGCTCTTGGCCGTGACCTCCCGTTCCCCCATCGCCTGCTCAGGACTCATGTAGTGCGGCGTGCCGAGCGACATGCCCGTCTCGGTCATCCGGGTGCCGCCACCGGCCGTGCTCACGGCGAGGGCGATCCCGAAGTCGGCCACCAGCGCCTGCCCGTCGTGCAACAGGATGTTCTCGGGCTTGATGTCCCGATGCACCACCTGGTGGCGGTGCGCGTAGTCCAGCGCGCTCGCCACCTCGCGCGCGATCCGGACCGCGTCCTCCACCGGCAACTGCTTCTCGCGCACCAGCCGCTCGCGCAGCGACTCGCCTTCCACATACGGCATCACGTAGTAGACAATCCCCTCGGCCTCGCCCGAATCGTGCAGCGGCAGGATATGGGGGTGCTGGAGGTTGGCGGTAGTGCGGATCTCCTTGAGGAACCGCGCGCCACCCAGGATCGCCGCGAGTTCGGGCCGCAGGACCTTGAGCGCCACCTTGCGGTCGTGCCGCACGTCGTGGGCGAGGTACACGGTGGCCATGCCACCTGCACCCAGCTCGCGCTCGAGCACATAGCGGTCGGCCAGCGCCGCCCTCAGGCGAACATCCGGTTCGGTCACAGACGGCTTCCTCCCTTATGCAGCTGCTCGAACCCGTGCAGCACCACTCCCGCCCCGGGCGCGTCCATCGTGGCTTCCGGCCGCCGACCGCCGAGACGCGCCAATCTCACTCTGGCCGGGCGGCCTCCGCCCCCTCGCCCGCCTCGTAGAGGGCGTCTATTTCCCGCTTGAACTTCTGCTCCACCACCCGCCGTTTGACCTTCAGCGTCGGCGTCAGGTCCCCCGACTCGATCGTGAAGTCGTTCTCGAGGAGCATGATCTTCTTGGGCATCTCGTACTTGGCCAGGTCCTGGAGACTCCCGAACACCTCGCGCTCCATCTTGGCGTGCACTTCCGGGAGGCGAATCAGCTCGCGGCGGTCCTTGAAGCCGAGGTTGCGCCGCTTCGCCCATGGCTCGAGGTGCTCGAACTGGGGCACGGTCAGCATGATGCAGAACTTCCGCTTGTCGCCCAGCATGACGGCGTTGGCCACGTACTTGTTCGCCTTGACCATCCCCTCGATCGGCTGGGGCGCGATGTTCTTGCCGCCCGCGGTGACGATGAGGTCCTTTTTTCGATCGGTGATCTTGAGGAAGCCGTCCACCAGCTCCCCGATGTCGCCGGTGTGAAACCACCCGTCAGGCTCCAGCACCTCGCGGGTCGCCTCGGGCTTGTTGAAGTACCCCTTCATGATGCTGGGCCCGCGCACCAGGATCTCGCCGTCCGCCGCGATCCGTACCTCGAGGCCCGGGATGACCGGCCCCACGGTGCCGAGACGCATCTTCTTGTCCGTGTTCACGGCGATCACGGGTGACGTCTCGGTGAGCCCATAGCCTTCGAGGATGGGCAGGCCGGCCGCGAAGAAGAACTTCGCGATGTCCGCCGGCAGCGGGGCGCCGCCCGAGACGAAGAACCTCAGGCGCCCACCCACCCGCGTCTGGAGCTTGGAGAAGACGAGCCTCGTGGCGATCCCGTACTTGAACGCGAGCCCACCCGGTGGCTCCTGGCCCGCCAGCACGTAGTCGGCCCAGCGCTCCCCCACGCGCTTCGCCCAGAAGAAAACCCGCTTGCGGATCGGCGAGGCGAGGGCGTTCTCCAGCGCGCGCGCGTAGATCTTCTCGTAGACCCGCGGCACGGACATCACGACCGTGGGCTTCACTTCGCCAAGGTTCACGACCAGCGTGTCGATGCTCTCGGCGTAGTTGATCGTCGTGCCCTGCGCGAAGACATGGTAGTGACCGGCCATCCGCTCGAAGATGTGCGAGAGGGGCAGGAACGACAGGGTCGAGTCGGTCGGCCCCACGGGCAGCACCTGCGCCGACGCCTGCACGTTCGAGTAGATGTTGTTGTGCGTGAGCATGACCCCTTTGGGGTCGCCGGTCGTGCCCGACGTGTAGATGATGGTGGCCACGTCGTCGGGCCGCGCCGCGAGGGCCTGCGCCGTGAAGTTCGCTCCGGCCCCGGCGGCTTGCGCCGCGGCGCCGCTGGCGTACAGGTCGGCGAGCGGCGTCACGCCCGGTCCCGTGGCGTCGGCGTCGAAGGCGATCACGTGTCGCAGCGCCGGCAGCTCGGCGCGGATCTCGAGGATCTTGGCCAGCTGCGGCGCCGACGAGACGAAGATCGCCACCGCGCCCGAGTCGTTCAGGATGTAGCGGATCTGGTTCGCGGGCAGCGTGGGATAGACCGGCACGTCCGAAGCGCCGCTGCACAGCGAGGCGTAGTCGGCGACCGCCCATTCGGGACGGTTCTCGGACAGGATCGCCACGCGGTCGCCGCGCTGCACGCCGAGCCGCTGGAGCGCGAGCCCGACGTGGGTCACCCTTCCGAGCAGTTCGCGGTGGGAGATGTCGTGCCATCTGCCGCCCGCCTTGTAGCGGAGCGCTGCCGGCTTCGTGCCGAAGCGCTCGATCGCGTCGAAGAAGAGCTGCGTGAGGGTGCCTCGAGGGATGGAACCGGTCACGGGGCCTCCTCGATCTCGGGGGATCGTTAGACGAGCCTACGGCGCGAATCTACGGCGGCGTCACGACGATGCGGAAGGGATGGGAGACCAGCGAGCCGGAAGCGGCCACGATCCGCGCCGGGCCGGGCCGGATCCCGACCACGGACTGGGCTGCCGAGTCCACCGCCAGGGTGTCGGGGTTGAGGGAGGTCAACGCGATGCGGGCTCCGGGGATGGAGTCGCCGGCGCCGTCCAGGACGCGCACCGGCACGAAGCGCCTCTCTGCCACCGCGACCGACTCGGGGGCTCCCACGAACTCGATCGCGACGGGCCGGTTGCCGCCGGTCAGGCCCTCGCACGCCGTCAGAAAAAGGGAGATGATCCACGCCACGGCGAGCGCGGCGCGGCGGCCCCTCAGGCGCCCTCCATCCCCGCTGCCGCCTGGGGTGGGGCGCCGACGTCCAGCTCGCGCAGCGCCTGTTCCGCGTGCTCGATCCACCTCTGCGCCTCGGTGCCTCGCGGCGGGTTGGCGAGAAAGGCCTTGAGGTGTCGCGCCGCTTCCCGGAGCTCGCCGCGCCGCATCAGGAGGAAGCCGAGACCGTAGTGGGCGCCGGCGAGCGTCGGGTCGGCCTCGAGCGCCTTGCGATAATGGCGCATCGCGTCGTCCAGCTTGCCCGTGCGGCTGAAGGCGATTGCCAGGTTCTGCAGGATGCGGGGCTCGCCGGGGAGGTCCCGGAGGGCGAGGCGGTAGGAAGTGATGGCGGCGTCGAAATCGCCCTGTCGCTCCAGGGCCATCGCTTCGTTCAGGTAGTCGAGACGCTGCGGCTTGATCGGTTCGCCCGCCGCGGCCCGGCCGCCGAGCAGACGCCTGAAGAGCCCCATGGCCGCCAAAGTAACAACGCGCCAACCGCTTGGCAACAGTGAACCTACGGCCGCCACCCCGGTGCACCGACGTTGCGGAGTGGCGGTCGGCCGGAGTAGCGTTACGCCTCGGGTCTGACGTTTCAGGGGCCTATGAGGCTGCGCGCCGACGGCCTGAGGAGCCCCGCCCGAGACCCAGGCCCTGTGGAGATTCCCGTGCCCCGTCCCGTCAAGCCGACGCCGCCGCGCGGCGTCATGGAAGTTGATTGGCCGTTCTTCGGCGAGCTCTGTCGGGGGCTGGCCCACAAGGTGTGGCACGACTACCAGCCTGACCTCGTGGTCGGGATCGCGAAGGCCGGGGTGATTCCCGGCGCCGTGGTCGCCAGCATTCTGCGCTGCGACTTCGCGTCCATCGCCCTCACCCGTTCGCGCGAAGGCGAGGCCCCGGCGCTCGTTTCCCGCCCGACGCTGAGCCCAAAGGGGCGCCGCGTGCTGCTGGTGGACGAGACCTGCGACACCGGCGACACGCTCCGGCTGGCGGCCTCCGTGATGCGCGAGGAAGGGGCGAAGGCGCTCAAGACCGCGGTCTCGTTCTGCACCGGCGCGTACGAGCCCGACTTCTACGCGCTCAAGTCCTCCAACTTCATCATCCTGCCCTGGGATCGTGAAGTGATCGAAGATGGCGAGCTGGTGATGCGCCCCGACTACCGGGAAGCGTTGCGGGCTGCCGGCCTCGCCGACGTCGGTCGCGCAACGCCCGCCGCCCCGCCGAAAAACGCGCGATGAGAGCGGCGCCGGGCGGCCAGGTTGCCGCCGTGCGCGACCGCCTGAGCACGGCGCTGAAGCAGACTCGCGCCGACTACGCCGAGGTGCGCATGGAGCGGAGCCGCTCGAGTCGGGTCGTCTTCCGCGGTCGGCGGCTGGAGCTCGCCGAGGAGAGCGTTGACGCCGGCGGCTGCGTGCGCGTGCTGTCCCGAGGCTGCGGGTGGGGTGTCGCCTCGTTCACGACCCTGGACGATCTCCCGAAGATGCTGGATGCCGCCGGGGAGATGTCGCGCGCGATCGTTCTCGCCGAGCCGATTCGGCTGGCCGAGACCGCCCCGCGGGAAGATGAAGTCGTGCCCGAGCTCGACGGCGATCCGCTCGGCGTGCCCCTCGCCGAGAAGCGTCGTCTTCTCGAGCACCTGAACGGGCTCATGCTGGCCGCGTCCGACAAGATCGCGGACACTGCGGCGACGTACTCGGACGAGCGCACCGAGTGGTACTACGCCAACAGCGAGGGGACGTGGCTCTACGAGCTGCGCCCGGAGATCGGTCTGGCGGCCCAGGCGACGGCGCGGGATGGCGGGTGCATCGAGCGCTCGCTCGAATCGGTCGGCCTGCGGCGCGGGTGGCGCAGCGTACAGGATCGCGACGAGATGTTCCGCGCCGCGGCCCGGCGCGCGCTCGAGCTGCTCGATGCGCCCGCGGTCGTGGGAGGGACGTACCCGGTCGTCCTCGACCCGAGGCTGGCCGGTGTCTTCGTGCACGAGGCGTTCGGCCACCTGTCCGAGGCGGACTTCGTCTACGAGAACCCGCAGGCGCGCGAGATGATGACCCTCGGCCGGCGCTTCGGGAGCGACATCGTCACCATCGGCGACGACGGCAGCGCCCCCGGCCTTCGCGGCACGCTGCCCTACGACGATGAAGGAACTCCCACTCAGCGGACGGTGCTGGTCCGCGAGGGAATGCTCGTCGGCCGCCTCCATTCGCGGGAGACGGCGGCGGCCATGGGCGAGCACCCGACGGGCAACGCCCGCGCGATCAGCTTTCGCCACCCCCCCATCGTTCGGATGACGAACACATACCTCGAGGCGGGCAGCGGTGGGCTGGACGACCTCATCGCCGACATCCGGCTCGGCGTGTACGCGGTGGACGCCGTCGGCGGGCAGACCTTCCTGGAGAACTTCTCCTTCTCGGCGGCGCGCGGATACATGATCCGCAACGGCCGACTCGCCGAACTGGTCAAGGACGTCGTGCTGGCGGGCAACCTGTTCCAGTCGCTGCAAAGCATTGACGGCGTGGCGGGCGACTTCCGGTGGAACCAGACTGGCGGCGGCTGCGGCAAGGGCGGACAGGTCCCGCTGCCCGTCACGGAAGGGGCGCCCCACGTGCGGTTCCGGGAGCTGTTGGTGGGCGGGGAGGTGGGTGGATAGCGCGCGCGGCGGGCCGGCCCGGCTGGCCGATGCTCGGTCGCTCCCCGGTGCGGGGTAGAGAAGTGCTCGACACGGTCCTGGCACGGGCGAAGCGGCGCGTTGATCATGCCGACGCCCTGTTGCGCGACGAGACCCAGCTCTCGCTCCGGTTCGAATCCGGCCGCCTCAAGGAGAGCGCGCTGCGCCAGGAGGCGGGACTCAACCTCCGCGTCTTCGCCGGCGGCCGCCTCGGCGTAGCGGGCACCACCGATCTCGCCGACCACGACGACGTGGTCGCGCGGGCCATGGCCTCGGCCGGCCAGGGCGAGCGGCTGACCTTCGACCTGCCGTGCAGCTCCCCGCTTCCGAGCCTCGCCACCTTCGACGATCCCGCGGCCGGCATGGACGTGGCGTCGCTCGCGGCGCTCGGCCGCCGGGTGGTCGAGCAGCTCACGCGGCCCGGTTGGCAGGTGAGCGCGTCGGTGGAGCGGTCGGTCGAGCGCGTCGAGTTCGCCAGCACCGCGGGCCAGCGGTTCGCCTATCGCGCCACCGCGGTCCGCGTGGGCGCCGAGGTCATGCGCGTGGCGGGCGACGACGTGCTGATGGCGTTCGAGGACGCGGCGCGCAGCGGCGTGCCGGCCGACGAGGAGCTGGACGCCCTGGCGGGCGCGATCATCCGGAAGATCCGGCGTGCCGAGCGGGTCGTCGAGGCGCCGGAAGGGAAGCTCCCGGTGCTCTTCACGCCGAGCGGGAGCGCAGCGGTCTTGCTCCCGCTCAGGCAGGCGCTCTCCGGCAAGACCGTGCTGCAGGGGATCTCGCCGCTCTCGGGGAAGCTCGGCGAGGCGCTGTTCGACCCCGCGCTCACCTTTGCCGACGACCCGCTCGTGCCCGGGCGGCTCGGCAGCCGGCCCGCCGACGACGAGGGCGTGCCCTCGCGGCGGCTCTGCCTGATCGAGGGCGGAACGCTGCGCGCTTTCGTGTACGACCTCGAGACCGCGGCCCGCGCCGCGACGGCGTCCACGGGCCACGGCCGCCGCTCCACCTTCGGCAAGCCGGGGATCGGCTTCTCGAACACTCTGCTTTCGCCCGGCGCGATGGACGAGGCGGCGCTGCTCGCCGAGGTCGGGCACGGCCTCATCGTGGACGAGCTGATCGGGGTCGGGCAGGGGAACGTCGTGGCGGGCGCCTTCTCGCACCCGGTCGCGCTCGCCTACCGTGTGGACGGCGGAGAGATCGCCGGCCGGGTGAAAGACGCGGCCGTTGCTGGCAACAGCTACGAGCTGCTCAGGCGGGTTCGCGCCGTCGGGCGGGACGCCAAATGGATCGCGGGCACGCGATCGGTGCCCCCGCTCGTGCTGGACGCCGTCAACGTGGCCCGGGGCTAGGCGACGCCGAGGACCGCGAGGTAGTCGGCGCCTTCCGCCATTCGCTCGTAGAGCACCGTCAGCGTCTCCGGCGAGCCGACCAGCCAGCGGCAGCGCTCGTCGGCGCGGGAGCGGCAGTCCACCTCCATCACCGCCAGCGCGGCGTCGGCGATCCGGCTCATGAAGTCGGCAAGGAGCCCCGCGGTGAAGGCGCACGAGGGGTACGGCACCGCGGCGTCCGGCTGCGCCTCGGGCCAGTCGCGGGAGTCGATCGCGAAGGCGGCTTCGCCGAGGGGGCTGACCTCGACCGCGCCCCACCCCAGGGACGAGAAGAAGCGTGACAGCACGTCCGCGAGGCGCGGCGCGGCGAGGTCCTTAGGGTCGTCCACGCCGGCCACGGCCGGAAGCCACGCCGTGAAGGCCCGGTAAGCCGCGTCCCCCGCGGCGTAGCCCGCTTCCTGAAGCGCCTCCGCCCCGACGCGGTCCCGGAGGGCGTGGAGCGCGCGCGGGGAGAGGGC
>JACQVG010000076.1 GCA_016209905.1 Gemmatimonadota bacterium
CATCGCCGAGTGGGAGAAGGTGGGCAAGGCCCACGGCGAGTTCTTCCGCGAGATCCTGCCCGCCAGCACGATGGTCGAGGTGAGGGGCCTGGTGGACCCGGACCTGCTGGTCGAGATCGAGGCGGACGCGATTGTCGCGGATTGAAGCCCGCGCCCGGTGAGCCGTACACCGCCCAGCACCGGCACCACGCCATCGGCCGCGATCCCGACGCGCCGCGAGAAGAAGAGGAGAAATGGCGGCGGCTCGAACACGCCGCGCGTGCCGAACTCGAAGATCCCGGCGTTCTCGAGAAAGAAGTCGCGCTTCTCCGGAAAGAACAGATCGAAGCGCGTGAGGTTGACCTGCTCGTCATCCACCTCCACCTGGGCGAAGTCGGTGTTCAGCGTGGCGTCCAGGACCAGGCCGGGCCGCACCTCGTACTTGAGGTCGAGCCCCGCGTCGAGCGCCCCGGAGGTGGAGCGGCCGCCGGCGGAGTCGTACTCCAT
Organism: Gemmatimonadota bacterium; assembly: GCA_016209905.1. GTDB lineage: Bacteria > Gemmatimonadota > Gemmatimonadetes > Gemmatimonadales > JACORV01 > JACORV01. The sequence goes on from JACQVG010000076.1 coordinate 487, forward strand.
GGTGCCGCCCGTCAGGCTGTAGGGCTTGAACTCCACGCCGAGCCCGGCCCGCGGCAGCCCCTCGAGCCCCTCCAGGTGGCCCGCCCGGCTGAGCCGCGCGAGGCCTTCGTTGGCCCGCGACCACGCCGTCCAGAGCACTTCCTCGTTCTTGCGGCGGATCACGCGATAAACGTTGAGCCCCCACGGCTCGCCGCCGCCAGCGAAGCGCAGCGTTCGGAACGGGATCGCGAACTCGGCGGACCAGCCCTCGGCCGTGCGCCGCGCCGCCACCGACCAGACGCCGCGCCAGCTGATGTTGAACTGCCGCCCCTCGTCGGTGATCAGCGCGTCGAACTCGGCGCCGTTCGGGTTGGTCGCGAAGACCACGCCGTTCCGGTGGTCGTGGAAGGGATCGAAGACAATGGCTACGCCATCGTCGCCCGCGAACTGGGGCCGGCCGTCGAAATCGGCCTGCATCACCCGGTCGCGCTGGAGGATGCGGGCGATTAGTGCGTCCGGCTCGCGGTCGCGCGCGCTGACGCCGATGTAGAGCGTGCGGGCGTCGTAGAGCACCCAAACCTGGGTTTCCTCCGTGGCCGGCTCGCCCTCCCGCGGCTCGCGCTGCCGGAAGTCGCCGGCGGGCCGTGCCTCTCCCCACGCGGGCTCGTCCAGCAACCCGTCGAGCCGGATCCCGGTTTGCGGGTTGGGGCCGACACGAACGGCCCGGATGGACGGGCGCTCGGCCCGGCCCTCGGGTGTCTGCTGCGCCGTGAGCCCGGTGCGGAGCGCGGCGAGCGGCAAGCACGCCAGGGCCCACGGCAGGGCGCGGGGTAGCGCGGGCGCCCACCCGCCGCCGGCCGCCAGCGCCGCGCAGGCGGCGAGCAGCCTGGCGGCGCGACGCGGGGCGGCGGTGTGGACCGTCACATCTCCCAGTTCGACCAGACGACGCCCCGCTCCGGCCTGCGCTCCGGGTAGCCCGCCAGCGTCATCCTGAGATCGGTCCAGCGCACCCGGTAGCCGCGGACCACGAGCGCGCGGTAGGCGTCGCCGTACGCGCTCTGGCAGCGAACCGCGAGACGGCGCATCCCCAGCCGGTGGGCCCATCCCCGCGCGCCGCCGAGCACGGCCAGCAGCGCCTCCTCGTCCGTCGCGCACACCTTGAGCACCCGCGCCTCGTCGCCGCCGCCCCCTTCGCCGAGGGGAGCCGCGTGGCAGAGCGCGAAGGCCACGAGGCCGCCCTCCCGCTCGACGGTCACGACATCGCCCAGCTCCAGCGCCAGCGTGAGCTCGATCTCGCGCCCGAAGTCGCTGCCCGGCGCCAGTTGCGCGACGAGGCGACCGACGGCGGCCGCCCGCTCGGCGCGGGCCGGCCCGACCTCCTCGCCCAGCGGCATGGCCTCCCCATCCCGCCGTCCCCGGGCCGTGGTCTCGATCGTCATGGTCAGGGTGAGATGGCCCGGGACGAAGCCCAGACGGCTGTAAAAGCCGATGTTGTCCGCCGTCCGCGGCATCGTCTCGAGGCCGAGCGTCGCCACCCGCCGAGCCTTCAGCCACTCGATCCCGGCCGTGACGATCTCGGTGCCCAGGCCCTCGGACTGGCGGTCCGGCCGGACGCACAGCGGCCCCATCCACGCTTCAGCGCCCGAGTTGCGCGCGATGTTGAACGCGACGACGCGATCCTCCTCGTCGCGCCACAGCATCGCCCCCTCGCCTGCGTCGGCGATGGCGTACCGCCAGATCGCCGGATTCAGGAAGGGGACCCGGACGCCGACCAGCCCGTCGCGACGGTACCGGTCGGTGAACGAGTCGGCGAATAGCCGGTTGAGCGCGGGGATGTCCCGCTCCGTGATCCGCATCGGCCCGTGCGCCGCTCGCTCAGGCCGCCACAACCGCATCGTCCCCTCCCGGAATCCCCGGCGCCCCCTCTTCAGTCACCACCGCGGCGCCGCTCGCTTCGTCGAATCGCACCCGAAGCACCCGGTCCAGGCTCTCGCGCACCCCCTCAATGTGCGTGATCAGAATGACCTGAGGGAAGCGCGCCTCGAGGGCGCGCAGCAGCTGCACCACGTGCGCCCTCCGCACCTCGTCCAGGGACCCGAAGATCTCGTCCAGGACGAGGAGCGTCAGCGGCTGCCCGGCCCGTTCGGCGATCATCTGGCTCACGGCGAAGCGCAGGACCAGGTTGGCGAGATCTTCCTCGCCTCCCGATATGACGAGCTGGGGCTCGCCGTCCTCCAGGACGGTGAGCTTGTATGCCTCGTCGAGGACGATCTCGTCGAAGCGACCGTCGGTGAGGGCGGCGAGGAAGTCGGCGGCCAGCTCCGCGAGCTCGGGCCTCATCTCCTGGTTGAGCTCGGTGCGCAAGTCGCCCAGCGCACGGTCGAGCTCGTTGTGGAGCCGTAGCTCGGCCTGGAGGGCGGCGGCGCTCGCCGCCCGGGCCGCCGCCTCCTGCTCGGCCCGCTCGGCGGCGAGCAGCCGATCGGTGACGGCCGCCAGCTCGGTGCGGGCCACGGCGACCTCGAGTTCCGCGCGCCGCCACTCGCCCTCGAGGCGCTCCATTTCGTGCGACGCCGCCTGGTACGCCTCCTCCGTGAACGGCACGGCGGCCAGGTCGCGCTCCAACGCGGCCAGCGTCTCGACCAGCCGGCCGCGCCTCTCCTCGGCGGCATGGAGGTCCGACGCCAGCTTCGGCGCCCGCTCCGCGTCGGCCACCAGGCGCTGCGCTCGCTCCCGCGCGGGCTCCAGCTCTGCCACCGCACGGCGCAGCTCGTCGTGTCGCGCCGCGTCGTAGCCGGTCCGCAGGACCGCGATCTCGGCGCGAAACCGGGCCGCGCGCTCCTCGAGACCCTGCCGCTCCTTCTCGAGGGCGATCGCCTCCTCGGCTGATCGCGTCGCCACCGCCAGGTCCTGCGCGGCCCGCTCCACCGCCTCGGCCATCGCGCGGCGCCGCTCGTCGAGCGCGGTCAGCTCAGGGGGCTCGCCCTGGAGCTGCTCCATCCGGGCACGGAAGTACTGCCCGTTCATCTTCACCTCCGCGAGCTGAGTGGCCAGCAGCTCGAGGACCGACCCGTACTCCGCGCCGAGGGGGCGACCACAGGTCGGACAGGCGCCCGTTTCGCCGGCCTCCAGGATCCGGTGACGCTGCGCCTCGAGGTCGCGGTATTGATCGAGGAGCGAGTCCCGCTTCGACGCGGCGTCCTGCCGCTCGCGCACCCACGCCGCGTGGCGCTCCTGGTAGGCCTGTTCCGCGCCCTCGTGCTCGCGGCGATCGGCCTCCAGCCGCAGCGCGGCCTCCCGCGCCGCCGCAGCCGCCACTCTCGCCGCCACCAGCCGCCCCCCGACTTCGCCGGCCTGACGGCTGACCTCCGTCAACCGGACTTCCAGGATCCCCCGCTCGGACGCGTCGCGCGCGAGTCCGTCCAGCTCCGCGAGCCGCCCCCGCTCCCGCTCGTGCGCGGCCACCGCCGGCGCGAGCGCGTCCAGCTCCGCCTTCGCCGCCGCCGCCGTGATGTGCTCCCCCGCGAGCAACGCGAGAACCTCGACCACCTGGCGCACGCGCTCCTCCGCCACTCGCCGCTCGCCGACCAGCGCGGCGTACCGATCGCGCAGCTCGGTCAGCTCGCGGAACACCGGCAGGTGCCCGTCGCTCGCCGCCCGCGTCGCGTCCTGCGCGGAGATCGCTGCGCCCAGCTGGCGCTCCGCCTCCTCACGCGCAGCCGCGTATCGCGCCCGCTCCGCGCCGAGGGCCACGGGGTCCGGCCAGCCGCGCTCGAGCGCCACCAGCTCGGCGTTGAGCTCGCTGCGACGCGCCCTCACCCGTTCCTGCGCCATCCGGAGCTTGTCGTAACCCAGGAGGCGCGACAGGAACTGCCCGCGCTCGGTCGGTCGCATCGCGGCCATGACGGCGAGCTGCTTCTGACCCGTGAAGTAGGTGTTGAAGAACTCGTCCCGCGTCATTCCCAGCGCGCGCGTGAGCCGCCGGGTGACCTCGTTCAGCGTGGTGGCGACCGGTTGCGCCGCACCGTCCTGATAGAGATCCGCGCCGTAGAGCGTGCGCACCACCCGGTACTCGTGCGCGCCGATGCCGCACTCCAGCTCCACGCGCACCTCCGAACGGGGCTTGGCGCGCCGCCACCGGATCGAATCCCGCGTGCCCCGCGCGGCCTCCGTGCCGTAGATCGCCCAGGCGATCGCCTCCAGCAGCGTGCTCTTGCCGGCACCGTTCGGTCCGATGATGCCGGTCAGCCCCGGGCCGAACTCGACGTCCGTGTCGCGGTGCTGCCGGAAGTGGAGCAGGCGGAGCCGGTGCAGACGCACGGGCTACGCCTCCCCGGCGGCGAGGGCGCGTTCCACGGCGTCCATGTACTCGCGGCCCAGCGCGACGAAGCGGCCGCGGTCCAGCTCGGCGTCGAGCGGCCGCCGTCCCAGATAGTCCTCGACCAGCCCGCCAAGGGTGCGCCGGGCCCCCGGGGCCCCCACGCCGACGGCGTGGCGGGCCGGCTCGGGACGCCGGAGGTCGAGCTGGAAGTGCAGCGCCTCCGCCTTGAACGCGCGCAGGGCGGCGTGATCGAGAGCATGCGCGAGCGGGCGCGGCACGCGCGCCACCACCAGGCGCGCCACGATGGCGGCGATCCCGCCGGGGACCTCTTCGACGCGGCTCCGGATCGCCGCATCCAGCTCCGCCGCGCCCATGCCGGCGGCGTCCAGGCGCGGCAGGTCCACGATCCGCCGCGTCGGCGCCAGCGCCACGCGCTCGACCGTGCCGGCGTCGAGGTCCGCGATCAGGAACCCCTTGGTCAGGCCCCGCCGGCGCTCCTCGCTCGCCTCGCCCCAGATATTGGGGCTGGTGTACTCGAGGGAACCGCTGTACCAGGTGCGCGGCGCCACCTCGTGCACAATGTGGTAGTGCCCGAGGGCCACGTAGCTCCACGCGCCGCGCCGCAGCTCGCCCTCCTGGACTCGCGCCCCCCCGTAGTCGCTCGCGCCGCCCTCGGGGAAAAGACCGGGGATCTCCGGGTGGAGCACCAGGACGTTGTGACGAAAGCGGGGATCGGGACGCCAATCGCGGTCGCCGCCCTCGCCGAGGAGAGCCGCGTGTGGCACCGCGAGCACGGCGAGGCCAAGCTCCGGGTACTCGAGCCGGAGCGCGACGTCGTCCACCACCGCCACGCCGAGACTGCTCATGAGCTTCAGGATCGAGCCGGCCTCCGCCGAGCGCGGGGTGTCGTGATTGCCCGCGATCAGCACCACCGGGGCGTCGGGGAGCGCCGCCCGCAGCCGCGAGATCTGCGTGAACGCCTCGATGATGGAGCGGTTGGTCGGGCGCACCGAGTGGAACAGGTCGCCCGCGATCACGACGGCGTCGGGCTGCCGCGCGATGACCGAGGCGACGGCGCGCCGGAACGCAGCCGCCACGTCCGCCTCCCGCTGGTTCACGCCGGCGGCGTCCTGGCGCTGGAACTGGCGGAATCCGAGGTGAGCGTCGGCCAGGTGCGCGACTCTCACCGCACGACCCTGGCCTTCGGGCTGAACGACCGCACCCTCACGATTGGCCTGCTCATTCAGCGGTACCGCGCCGGGCGGCCGGGGCTCAGCGCGGCGGCTCGTCTGCCGGGAAGGGCGGCACCTCGGTGAGCCAGAGCCCGGCGAGATCGTTCTGCTCGTCCACCTCCACGAGGAGCCCGTCGGCGACGCGGATGACCTCCGCCCGGCGCCCCGGACCGACGCGGACGTGGAAGACCGACTCCGTGGCGTTGGTCTCGATCGTGAGGGCCGTATCCACCTCGACCGCGGCGACGGACGGCTGGGACCGTCGCGTCGGCAGGACCACTTGACCGTCCTTCACGCCCCGTGGCGGCTCGAGCGACGCCACCGTGCGAACGTCCGGCCAGACCACGACCTCGACGCCGCAGATGACCCCGCCTCTGACGTCGAGCAGGATGAACGAGCCGTCGTTTCCCTCCAGCTCGACCGAGCCCGTGAGACCGGCGCCCTCGCCCGCGTCGCGATTGACGGCGCCAGTGAGGATGTCCGTCTCGCGGTCCCAGCGGTAGCTGATGCGGGGCACCCGACCCTCGCGCGCCACGACGCGCGCTCCAAGTCCCATCGCGGCCTCCCCTTTCGTCCGTGGGCTTGGGGCCGATAATATAGGCTTCGCCAACATCCCCAGCCAGAGAAGCCCACGATGCATCGCCGTGAATTCGTCGCCGCCGGCGCGGCGACGATCGGCGGCCCGCTATTCGAGCGGCTCCGCATCATCAAGCAGCCGGAGGAGCTGGACCGCGCGGCGAGGGGCGTGATCCGCGCGGCGGGCTACGGCGAGCGCTTCACCCATCGGCTCGGCCACGGGATGGGGATGGACGGCCACGAGGCGCCCCACCTCGTCGAGGGAAACCGGCTCGCCCTCGAACCGGGGATGGTCGTCACGGTGGAGCCCGGGATCTACCTCCCCGACCAGTGGGGGGTCCGGATTGAGGACGACTGCGTCGTGACCGCCGACGGGTTGGAGGTGATGAGCAGAAGGCCCGCGACGCTCTGACCGCACGCCGCCTCGAGCGCGAGGCGCCGGCGGCGCCCCTTACTTCACCATCACCCGCCGCATCAGGTCCTGAACGCTCCCCTCGCGCAGCGACTTCGTGATGAAAACGATCTGCCCCGTGTGGTACGACCAGTGGTGGGTCATCCGCATCAGGCACGCGAGCACCGGCATCTCGACGCCGATGTTCTTCGTGGTCTCGAAGAGGCGCTCGGCCGTGAGCCTGGACAACACGCCCTCCGCCTCGGCGAGGGTCTCGTCCAGCAGGCGCTGCAACTCCGCCTTCTCCATCGGTCCCTTGGCCGCGAATTCGCCGTCGCGGTCCCGCACGTAGTCGCTCCCTCCGACGCCCCGCCCAAGGAAATGCTTCGTCGCCCCGCACAGGTGCAGCACCAGGTTCCCGACCGCGTTGCTGGACGGGTTGGGCCGCCACCAAATCTGCTCGTCCGAGAGAATGTCGAGGCACTCTCGGATCTGGGCCGGTGACTCCCGGCCCATCTTGTTCCGCGCCTGCTCGATGACGCCCCTGGCCAGATCGCTCACGGCCACCTCCTCACGCGATGCCGCAACCCCTACGCAGCCTTCTCCGCCGCGAGCCGCGCGAACTCGCGCACCAGCCGATCCATCCCCGCGCGGAGCAGCTCGTCGGAGGCCGCGTAGCTCAGTCGCACCCACCGGTCGTCGCCGAACGCAGCCCCCGGCACGAGCGCCAGCGCCTCGTCGGCGATGAGCCGCCGGCAGAACTCCGTCCCGTTCGGCACCTTGGCACTGAACACGTGGTCCACCCGGAAGAAGAGGTAGAACGCACCCAACGGGTCCACGAACTCGGTCCCCAGCAACTCGGACCGAAACCGGCCGACCAGGTAGTCGCGGCGGCGGCGGAACTGCTGCGTCATCGCCGCGACTTCCGCCTGCACAGCGTCGTTCCCGAACGCCTCCGCCGCCGCCCACATCGCCGGCGTGTTCGCGCCCGACGTGGTGTGCGACAGCAAGGCGTTCATCACGCCCGCCAGCTCGCGCGGCGCCAGCGCGAAGCCGATCCGCCAGCCCGTCATCGCGAAGGCCTTGCTCGCGCCGTTCACGATGACCACCCGCTCCAACAGCTCGTCCGGCAGGTCGAGGAACGAGGGCGCAGGCCCCAGCCCGTAATGGATCTGGCGGTAGATCTCGTCCGCGACGATCCACACCCCCTGGCGACCCGCCCACTCCGCGATCGCCCTGAGCTCGGCGAGGGTGTACACCGCGCCGGTCGGGTTCGTCGGCGAATTGAGGATGAGGCCCTTGACCGACTCGTCGCACGCCCGCGCGAGATCGTCCACCGAGACCTTGAGGCTCCACTCCGGGTCGCCCGTCACCGCCACCGGCCGCGCGCGCGCCAGGTGCACGATCTGCGGGTACGACGTCCAGGCCGGCGTGGGGACCAGCACCTTCTCCCGCTGGCCGAAAAGGCACAGACAGGCGTTGAACAGGGACTGCTTCGATCCGTTGGAGACGACAATGTGGTCCGCGTTCACGGGCCGCCCGCCGGAAAGGAGCGACAGACGCCTCGCGATCGCCGCCCGGAGCTCAAGGATCCCCTCCGTCGGCGCGTACTTCGTCTTGCCCTCGACGATCGCACGGATTCCGGCGTCGGCGACGAGCTTCGGCGTCGCGAAGTCGGGCTCCCCAGCGCCGAGATCCACCACGTCCACCCCGTCGGCCCGAAGGCGCGCCGCCTCGCGAGCGACGGCGAATGTGGCGCTCGGCGCCAGCGCGGCGACGTTGCGGGAGAAGAGAGCCGTCATGGAACGATCAGATGCTCCCGGAGAATGGTGACCACGGAATCTACCGGAAGAGCCGGCACCACACCTCTCACGCCGCGGACCGCCTCGGCGCGGAACAGCGAGTTCACGATGGCCTCCTCCGTCGCCTCGACCACGGCCTGGAAGAGCGGCGAGATCGCGTCATTCGTCACGGTCTCGCTCTGGCGCGTGCGCTGCCCCCGCGCCAGCGGCCCACGGCGTACCGACGGCGCCGTCGAGAACGCGATCGCGAAGTCGCCGCTCCCGTTGGTCATCGGCGAGCCGGTGCGCGCCACCCCGAGAAAGGCGCGCTGGGCCAGGCGCCCGAGCTGGCGCGCCTCGAGCGGGGCGTCCGTCGCGATGACGATCATGATCGAGCCGTCGGCGGGCGCGTCAGCCCCCGACGCGGCTCCGGCGCCGGGCGTCGCCGGCCGTGTCTCGTCGCGAAGGTAGTACCGGCCGAGCCGCCGCCCCACGGGCGCTCCGCCGATCGTCAGCACGCCGCCGAAATTGGTCTGCACCAGGACCCCAGTCGTCCACCCGCCGAGGGCGGGCGGAAGCCGACGCGACGACGTCCCGATCCCCCCCTTCCACCCGAAGGCGACCGTCCCGCGGCCCGCACCCACGCTCCCCTCCTCCACCGGCCCCTCGCGCGCACCGCGCAGCGCCTCGAGCGCGTGCGCCTCGGTGATCGGCCGGCGCCTGATTGCGTTGAGGAAGCCGTCGTTCGTCTCCCCCACGACCACGTTGACGGAGCGCACCTCCTCGTTGCCGGGCAGCGCCAACAGGTACGTCACAACCCCGTCCGCGGCGCGCGGCACGCACAGCGTGCAGGTGAGGACGATCGGCGACTCCAGCTCGCCCAGCTCGCGAATCTGCGCGATCCCCGTGAGCTTGCCGAAGCCGTTCCCCACGCTCACCGCGGCCGGCACCTTGTCGCGGAAGACGTTCCCGCCGTGCGGGAGGATCGCCGTGACGCCGGTGTTGATGGAGTCGCCGGCCGTCACCGTCACCTGCCCCACGCGCACGCCCCCCACGTCGGTGATCGCGTTGAGCGGGCCGGGGGGGAGAATGCCGATCACGAGGCCGACATCCCGTGCGCGGGGGCGGGGTGCCTGCGCCGCCAGCGGCTGGCCGAGCAGCAGGGCGCAGAGGACGATCCGACGCACGCCCCAAAATGCAGGGGACAGGCCAAGAGTCAACCTCCCGCATCGGCGAGAGCCCCGCCATCTACTACATCCACTTCTGGGCGGACGGGCCCCTCCCCGCGCTCCTGGCCGGGCTGCGCGCCGCGGCCGACGCGATCCGATAGTCCCTACGCGTCCGATCTACGCCGCCGCCCGGGAACCATCCTCTTGACAATAGTCGTTATCACGACTAATTTCCTGCCATGAGCCTGCGGGACGAGATCAAGCAGCGGCGCCCCTTCAAGAGCCTGGAGGAAGAGGTGGCCCTGAATCTGCACCGGACGGCCAACGCCCTGTCGCAGGGCTTCTCGCCGGTGCTCAAGGAGGCCGAGCTCACCCCGACCCAGTACAACGTGCTCCGCATCCTGCGGGGCGCCGGGAAGAACGGCCAGCCGTGCGGTGAGATCGGGGCACGGATGATCTCGAAGGATCCGGACATCACCCGCCTGCTCGACCGCCTCGAGAAGCGTGGGCTGATCGCCCGGGAGCGCGACCGGAGCGACCGGCGCGTGGTGCTGACGCGCATTTCGAAGAAAGGCCTCGACGTCCTGGCCGGGCTGGACGAACCGGTCGGGGCGACCCACTCCAAGCTGCTGAGCCACCTCGGCCGGCGGAGACTGCGGTTGCTCGTCCAGCTCCTGGAGGCGGCGCGACAAGCGGTGCCGACCCACTGAGCGGCGCCCGGTCGCGCCAGGGAACTTTCTTAGGGGATATTGTCGTTATCACGACTAGTGTCATAACATCAAGGAGCAGGACGATGAGCACCACAGACCTTTCCACTTGGAACATCGACCCCACCCACTCCGGCGTGAACTTCGCGGTGCGGCACATGGTCGTCGCGAAAGTGCGCGGCCGGTTCACGGCGTTCTCCGGCACCATCGCGTTCGACGAGAAGGCCTCCGAGCGCTCGTCGGTGGACGTCCGCATCGACGTCGCGACCATCGACACCGGCGTGGCCCAGCGCGACACGCACCTGCGGTCGCCCGACTTCTTCGACGCCGAGACGTTCCCGGCCATCACCTTCAGGAGCCGGCGCGCCGAGAAGACCGACGACGGCTTCCGCGTCACGGGCGACCTCACGATCCGAGAAACCACGCGCGAAGTCGTGCTCCCGGTCGAGTACGCCGGCCAGGTGAAAGATCCCTGGGGCGGCGAGCGCGCGGGGTTCACGGCACAGACCGCGATCGACCGCAGGGACTTCGGGCTGACCTGGAATCAGCTCCTCGAGGCCGGCGGGGTAGCCGTCGGCGAGAAGGTCGAGATCGAGCTCGAGATCGAGGCGGTGAAGGCGGTCCCGGCGGCGGCCGCGGCGTAAGCGCTCGCCCCACGGATGCTGCCGCACGAGGGCGGCGGTCACTTCCTGACTGCCGCCCCCGCAGCTAGCTTTGCTTTCCGACGTCTTCTTTGACATCCGAAGCGGGGAAGCCTCCGTGGATGCAGCACCGGTCATCGCCCGCGGCCACAACGTGGCCGTCTTCGTCCCTCCCGTCATGGAGGCCGCCCTCCCCGCCCTTCTCGCGGTCATAGGCCGGCGCACGCTGGTCGTCGCGGCCGACGCCGACCGCGCCGTGGCGCTCGGTTCCGCCCTGGAACTCGGGCTGCCGGCGCCCAAGAGCCAGCTCGCCGTCTCGGGCCTCGCCCGCGCGGAGCGGCGGCTTGGGGCCTGGGCACCGGACTTCCTCCTCGTGGGCGCCCCCGACGGCCTGGCGCTCCTCAGGAGGTCGGCGCTCAAGCCGGCGGAGTTCGGCGCGCTCGTCCTCGCCTGGCCGGAGCAGCTGGACGCCGACGGCATGGCGGCGCTCGAGGCGCTCCTGGCCGAGTCCGATGCCCAGGCGCAGCGGATCCTCCTCGCGGCCGAAGCGGGGCCGGGCCTCGACCGGCTCATCGAGCGATACGCGTTCAAGGCCATGACGTTCGGGTTCCCCGCTCCCGGTGCCGCCGCGGCCCCGATCGGCCCAGCCCGCTACGCCCTCGCCCGCCCCGGCCAGTATCCCGAAACCCGGCGCCGCATCTTCGACGCGCTCGATCCCCCCAGCGACGAGGCGCTCGTCATCGCGCCCTGCCCTGAGAGCCGGGCGGCCGCGGAGCGGCTGGCCGAAGCCGCCGGCCCGGATCAGCCCCCCGTCTTCATGATCGAGCCGCACCAGCTCGGCTGGCTGCGCACCCTCTTCACCCCCCTCTCGGCCCTCCACCTTCCGACGGCCCTGGACGCCCTCGAGCTTCGGGCGGAGGCGCTGCGCGCCCGCCTCGCCCGTACCATCGAAACCGAGCGGCTGGACCGCGAGCTCTTGCTGGTCGGCCCTCTGCTCGACCGGTTTGACCCGGCCGAGGTCGCCGCCGCCGCGCTGAAGCTGGGCGGCGACCAGGGGGTCGGGGTCGGACCGATCCCGGCCCGGCCAGCGGCCACCGCTCCCGCACCCGCCGACGCGCTGCCCCCCCGCTGGTCCCGGCTCTGGGTCGGGGCCGGCCGGAGGGACAACGTCCGGCCCGGAGACCTCGTCGGCGCCATCGCCGACGAGGCGAGGGTCCCCGGCGACGCCATCGGCGAGATTGACGTTCGGGACCTCTACTGCCTCGTCGAGGTCCGGGCCGAACACGCCGACCGGGTCGCCCGGGCCCTGACCGGCATCACGCTCCGAGGTCGCCGTCTGGTGGCCCGACTGGATAGGGGCCCCGGGGCCGGCCGCCAGCCTCGCCGGCCCTGAAAGCCGAGGCGCCACCACGGATCCCGGGGTGGCGCCTCGACCTCCAAGGCGAGATGGAATGCCTACTTACCCCGCTTGTGGACGGCGTCCTTGAGGCCCTTGCCGGCCCGGAACACAGGCGCGATGGACGCCTTGATGGTGATCTCCTTGCCGGTGCGGGGATTGCGCCCCTTGCGCGCGCCGCGCTTCCTGGTCTCGAAACTGCCGAACCCGGTGATCTGCACCTTCGCGCCCTTCTTGAGGTCGGTGGCGATGACTCCGTTGGGCGCAAAGAGCGCCTCGACGGTCCGGCCGGCATCCACCTTCGACATCTTGGTCTTGGAGGCCAGCGCGTTCACGAGATCGGACTTGTTCACCGGAAACACTCCTTGCGAGGAGGGTGGGGAGGACACGGGCCGACGGCCCTTGGTCGGCCAACAACCTAGGTATTCTCTAGGTTTTCCGCAATAGGGCCCGCGCGCGCTTGACCCCCTCGGGCGCCGTTCTCATACTTCGGCGCGCGCCTTCTCCCGTCCCGGACCGCACATGTTCCACGGCACCCAACCCGGCTGGCTCGAAGTCATCAGCGGCGTGATGTTCTCCGGCAAGAGCGAGGAGATGATCCGTCGCGTGCGCCGCGCCGTCATCGCCAAGAAGAACGTGCAGGTTTTCAAGTCGCACGTCGACGACCGGTACGGCGGCGTGTACACGGTGAGCAGCCACGACGGAACCATCGTCGAAGCGGAGCCGGTGCAATCGTCGCTGGAGATCATGGAGCGGGTGCGGCCCGACACGGAAGTCGTCGCGGTGGACGAAGCGCAGTTCCTCGACATGGGGATCGTGACGGTCGCCAACGCGCTGGCGGCGCGCGGCGTGCGCGTGATCCTGGCGGGCACCGACAGCGATTTCCGCGCCGAGCGCTTCGGGGCGATGCCCGAGCTGATGGCCGCGGCCGAGATCGTGGACAAGCTGCACGCCATCTGCGTGGTGTGCGGGGGACCGGCCTCGCGGAACCAGCGACTCGTCAACGGCCGGCCCGCACCGTACGACTCGCCGCAGATCATGGTGGGCGGCCGCGAGTCGTACGAGGCGCGCTGCCGCCACTGCCATCAGGTGCCGCGCAAAGACGAGGCGCAGGGTGCGCTGCTCTGACGCCCGGTCCGACGGCCGGGCGAACGCGCGGTCCGCTCGCCCTGGATTCGAACCTCCTGCCGCGCGGGCCGTCCGTGCTTAACGTCGCCCTCACGGGGAACGCCGGCGCCGGCAAGTCGTCGGTCCTGGCCCTGTTCGCGGCGTGGGGCGCGACGGTGATCGACGCCGACCAGCTGGCACGCGCCGCCGTCGCGCCGGGCTCGCCCGCGCTGGCCGCGATCTTCCGGCGTTTCGGGCGCGACCTCGAGCAGCCCGACGGGTCCCTCGACCGCGCCACGCTCAGGCGGAGGGTCCTGGCCGACGACGAGCAGCGCGCCGTGCTCAATGCGATCGTGCACCCGGAGGTGGCACGGGTGAGCGCGGAGCTCACCGAGGCGGCACGTCGCCGCGGCGATCCCATCCTGGTGGCCGACATTCCGCTGCTCTTCGAGGTCGCCGATCCCGGAGCGTTCGACGTGGTGGTACTCGTGGACGCGCCCGAAACCGTCCGCCGCGAGCGGCTGATGCGGGAGCGCGACTTCACGTGGGAGGAAGCCGGCGACCTCCTCGGGGCGCAGCTGCCGAGCCATCTCAAGCGTGACGAGAGCGACATCGTGATCGACAACGACCGGTCGCGGGACGCGCTCGAGGCGCGCGCGCGCGAGGCCTGGCGGACGCTCCAGGAACGGGCCGCCGTGGGCGCCCGCGGCTGAAGGGTTTTTCGCTTGACTTCCCTCCGGGCCTCCGATAGCGTTGGGCGGCCGAATCAACTGCGGAAGCGGAGTGTGGATGTCGAAGATCCCCGAGCACCTGCTGTACACCGAAGAGCACGAGTACGTGAACAAGGCCGACGCCGACGACAGCGTGGAGATCGGGATCACCGACTACGCCCAGGGCGAGCTCGGTGACGTCGTCTACGTGGACCTCCCGGCCGCCGGCACCAAATTCGCCCAGATGGAGCCGTTCGGCACGATCGAGGCGGTGAAGGCCGTCTCCGAGCTCTACTGCCCCGTCGCGGGGGAAGTCGTCGAGGTCAATGCCGCCCTCGAGGCCGATCCCTCGCTCATCAACAAGGACCCATACGGCGCCGGCTGGATGATTCGGCTCCGGGTCAAGAACCCCGCCGAGCTCGAGCGTCTCTTGGGTCCGAACGATTACGCGACCCACATCGGCCAGTAACCCGCGCGCCCCGAGCCCTGGCTCGGGGCGTCTTCCGTCAAGCCCTCAGGCGTAGTCTCCCATGTCCTATGTCCCTCATAGCGACGCCGACGTCCGTGAGATGCTGGAGACGATCGGCCTTTCGTCGGCCGACGCGCTGTTCGCCGGTGTCCCGGCCGCGCTGCGGCTCAGCCGTCCTCTCGCCGTGCCGCCGGCGCTGAGCGAGTGGGACACGGTGCGCCAGGTCTCCTCGCTCGCGGCCGCCGACACGCCACTACTCTGCTTTGCGGGCGCCGGGATGTACGACCACTGGATTCCGGCGGTGGTGGACCACATCCTCCGTCGCTCGGAGTTCTACACGGCCTACACGCCGTACCAGGCGGAGGTCGCCCAGGGCACGCTCCAGGTCATCTACGAGTTTCAGACCATGATGTGCGAGCTCTCCGGGATGGACGTGGCGAACGCCTCCATGTACGACGGCGCCAGCGCGTGCGCCGAGGCGGCGATCCTCTGCGGCGCCGTCACCAAGGGCCGGCGGGGCATCGTCATGGCCCACACCGTGCACCCGCACTACCGGCGGGTGCTGCAGACGTACCTGCGCTCCACGCCCCACGCCGTGCGCACCGCCGGCCGGCGCTCCGACGGCACGCTCGACCTGGCGGCGCCGGGGCTTCGCTTGGCCGACGCCTCCTGCCTCATCGTCCAGCAACCGAATTTTCTCGGCGTGATCGAGGACCTCGAGGCGGCGGCCGCGGCGGCGCACGCGGCGGGCGCCATGCTCGTGGTGGTCTTCAACCCGCTGGCGATGGCCCTCCTCGAGAGCCCCGGAGCCTGCGGCGCCGACGTCGCCGTCGCCGAGGCGCAGCCGCTCGGCGTGCCGATGAGCTTCGGCGGGCCGGCCTGCGGCGTCCTGGCGGCGAAGAGGGCGTACACGCGGCAGATGCCCGGTCGCATCGCGGGCATGGCCCTGGACCAGGAGGGCCGCCGCGGCTTCGTCCTCACTCTTCAGACGCGCGAGCAGCACATCCGGCGGGAGAAGGCGACCAGCAACATCTGCACCAACCAGGCGTTGATGGCGCTGGCGGCGACCGTCTACCTCGCCACGGTCGGTCGTCAGGGCCTGCGCCACGTGGCCGAGGCCGCCTGCGTCAACGCTCACGCGGCGTACGACGCGATCCTGCGCATCCCCGGATACGCCCCGCTCTGCCCCGGCGGCCACTTCTTCCACGAGTTCGCCGTCCGCACCCCCAAGCCCGCGGCCGAGATCGTGCACCACGCGGCCCAGGGTGGCGTCCTCGCCGGCGTCGCGCTCGACCGGTTCGCGGAGCCCGTCGAGGACGCGTGCGCGCTCCTCATCGCGGTGACGGAAAAGCGAACCCAGGACGACGTGGACCGGCTGGTCGAAGTGCTGAAGCGGGCCTGAGCCATGAAACGTCCCCGAAACCCCACGCCGCCGTTTCCGCTCCAGCCGGAACCGACCGGCCTGATCTTCGAGCGCTCGCGCGCAGGACGCGCCGGCACCGCCGTCCCGCGCCCGCTGGTCGCGCGTCCCGCCACCGACGTCCTCCCGGCGGCGGCGCTCCGCGCCGAGCCGCCGCGCCTGCCGGAGGTGCCGGAGTCCGAGGTGATGCGCCACTACGTCGAGCTGTCGCTCAAGAACCACCACGTGGACCGCGCGCTCTACCCGCTGGGGTCGTGCACGATGAAGTACAACCCCAAGGTGAACGAGGACATGGCCCGCCTCCCCGGGTTCGGCCTGCTCCACCCCATGTCCCCCGACGGCGAGATTCAGGGGGCGCTGCGGCTCATGCACACGCTGGGCAAGTGGCTCACCGAGATCGCCGGCATGGACGCGATCACCCTGGAGCCCGCCGCGGGCGCGCAGGGGGAGATGACGGGCATCTTCCTCATCCACGCCTACCACGTCTCCCGCGGCGAGGAGCGGCGGAAGGTCGTGATCATCCCCGACTCGGCCCACGGCACCAACCCCGCGACGGCCGCGCTGGCCGGCCTGACGGTGCGGTCGCTCAAGTCGGACGCGCGCGGCCAGATGGACCTGGCGGCCCTCATGGCGGCGCTCGGCCCCGACACCGCGGCCGTGATGCTGACGAACCCGAACACCCTGGGGCGCTTCGAGACCGACGTGGTGGAGATCGCCCGGCTGGTGCACGAAGCCGGCGCGCTCCTCTACATGGACGGAGCCAACATGAACGCGCTGATCGGCGTGGCCCGGCCCGGCGACTTCGGCGTGGACGTGATGCACTACAACCTCCACAAGACCTTCTCGACGCCCCACGGCGGCGGGGGACCCGGCTCGGGGCCGGTCGCCGTCAAGCGACCGCTCGAGCCGTTCCTCCCCGTGCCCATCATCGTCAGGGAGGGCGAGCGGTATCGCCGCGTCTGGGACCGTCCGAAGAGCATCGGGAAGATGCACGGCTTCCTCGGCAATTTCGGGATGCACGTGCGGGCGTACACCTACATCTCGATGCTCGGCCGCGAGGGGCTCCGCGCCACCGCGGAGGCGGCGGTGCTCAACGCCAACTACCTCGCGGCCCGGATCGAGGCGAGGTACCCGCTCCCCTACGGCCGCGGAATGCACGAGTGCGTCGCATCCGGAACTCCCTTCAAGCAGTCCGGCGTCAGGACGAGCGATATCGCCAAGCGCCTCCTCGACTACGGGTTCCACGCCCCCACGATCTACTTCCCCCTGATCGTGCCCGAGGCGCTGATGATCGAGCCGACGGAAACGGCGACGAAGGACGAGTTGGACCGCTTCGCGGACGCGCTGCTCGAGATCGCCGAGGAGGCGGAGCAGAATCCCGAGCTCGTCACCGCGGCGCCGCACACGACGCCGGTGCGCCGCCTCGACGAGGCCGCGGCGGCGAGGAATCCGAACCTGCGGTACGCATTCGACGATTAGACGGAGAGTCCTTCGTGCCCGCCAAGGCGACCAGAGCCGGCAAGCCCAGGGCCGAACGAGGCGCTCGGCGCCCGTTCCGCATCACCTACGCCACCATGTTCGACCCTCCGGAGGCGCTTCACCGCCACTTCGAGAAGGCGCTGACGGCGGTGCGAGCCCGGCTGGGCCGCCAGTATCCCATGCTGATCGGCGGCGAGGAGCGGCTGGCGGCGGAGAAGTTCGAGGACAGGAGCCCGATCAACGCCGACTGGCTGCTCGGCGTCTTTCAGAAGGGCACCGCGCGCGACGCAGGGCAGGCCATCGCCGCGGCCCGATCCGCCTTCCCCGCCTGGGGCGCGCTCGGTTGGCGGGAGCGGGTCCGCCTGCTGCGCAAGACGGCCGCGCTGATCACCAGGCGGGTGTTCGACGTCGCGGCCATTGACGCGCTCGAAGTCGGGAAGAACCGCATGGAGGCGCTCGCCGACGTGCAGGAAACGGCCGATCTCATCGGGTACTACTGCGACCAGGTCGAGAAGCACGACGGCTTCGTGAAACCGCTCCGGAGCGACCCGCTGGCGGGCTACAAGGCCTCGAACACGAGCGTGCTCAGGCCGTACGGCGTGTGGGTCGTCATTTCCCCGTTCAATTTCCCGGTCGCCCTCGCCGGCGGGCCGGCGGGCGGCGCGCTCGTGGCCGGCAACACCGTGGTCTTCAAGCCGGCCACCGACACGCCCTGGACGGGGTACATGCTGGCGCGCTGCTTCCTCGACGCCGGGCTGCCGCCGGGCGTCTTCAACTTCGTGACGGGACCCGGCGCGACCTGCGGCCAGGAGCTGATGAGCAGCCCCGACGTGGACGGAATCACCTTCACCGGCTCCTACGACGTCGGCATGCGCGTCTATCGCACCTTCGCCGGCGGCAAGGCGCCGCGCCCCTGTATCGCGGAGATGGGCGGCAAGAACCCCGTTCTCGTCTCGAGGCGCGCCGACCTCGACCGCGCGGCGCTCGGATGCTTCCGCTCCGCGTTCGGCCTCCAGGGCCAGAAATGCTCTGCGGCCTCCCGGATCTACATCGAGAAGCCGGTGAAGGAGGCATTCACGACGAGGCTCCTGGCCCTGCTCGAGCAGGCCCGGATCGGCGACCCGACAGAGCGCGACGCCTACCTCGGCCCCGTGATCAACGCGGGCGCGGCGAAGGACTACGAGGCGTACTGCGAGGAGCTGCGCCGATCGGGACGCATCCTGTTCGGCGGCCGGCGCCTGACCGCCGGCAACCTGAGCAAGGGGCACTTCTGCGCGCCGACCGTGGCCGATGACGTGCCGGAGAGCCACCGGCTCTGGAAGCACGAGATGTTCCTGCCGATCGTGATGATCGCCGCGGTGGATTCGCTGCAGGAGGGGATGCGTCGCGCCAACGACGCCGACCTCGGGCTCACGGCCGGATTTTACGGGACCAAGAGAGAAGCCGAGTGGTTCTTCGCCAACATCGAGGCGGGCGTCTGCTACGCCAACCGGCCCCACGGCGCCACCACGGGCGCCTGGCCCGGCTTCCAGCCGTTCGGCGGCTGGAAGGGCTCGGGCTCGTCGGGCAAGTCGGCGGGCGGGCCGTACTACGTGCAACAGTTCATGCGGGAACAGAGTCGGACGGTGGTGTCGTGATCACGGGGAGCGCCGAGTAGCCGGCAGGCCGGTTCCGTGACCTGGTCGCTGCTTCTCGATCCGCCGGCGGCCGGGGCCTGGAACATGGCGCTGGACCACGCGCTTCTCTCGGCGGCCGAAGGCCACGGTCTGGCCTGCCTCAGGCTGTACGCGTGGGACCCGCCCTGCCTCTCCTTCGGACGGAACGAGCCGGCGCTCCGGCGCTACGATCGCGCGGCGCTCGAGCGCCACGGCCTCGCGGCCGTCCGTCGCCCGACCGGCGGCCGCGCCGTCTGGCACCATCGTGAGGTGACCTACGCCGTCGCCGCTCCGGCCACGACGTTCGGCTCGCTCCCGGACACCTACCGCGAGATCCACGCCCTGATCGCCGACGCGCTGCGCGCCCTAGGGGCGGACGTACGGCTGGCCGACGATCGCGGCGCCGGCGGCGTGGGCGCGGGGGCGGGGGCCTGCTTCGCGACCGCCGCGGGCGGCGAGGTGGTGGCCGAGGCGGGGGGGAAGGTCGTCGGCAGCGCCCAGTTGCGCGGCGACGGCGCCTTCCTTCAGCACGGCTCGATCCTCCTCGCGGCCGAGCAGGACCTGGTCGCCTCGCTCACCCTCGGCCCCACGGGCGCCCCGGCCGCCCCGGCCGCCACGGGGCTCGCCGAGCTGGTGTACCCGCGCCGCGCGACCTGGAGCGCCGTGAGCGCGGCCGTTGCCGAGGCCGCGGTGAGCCGCTGGGGAGTGCCCGAGAGCCCGGGGCCGCTTCCCGCCGGCATCCGGGCGCGGGCCGAAGCGCTTCTCCCTCGCTACACCCGACCGGAGTGGACCTGGCGCCGCTAGGTCGGCGGTCTAGATTTGCGGTTCGTGCGGTTCCCGCCCCTGCTCGCCCTGACGTTGCTCGCTGCCTGCGCCGGAGGCTCCGATTCGCCCTCGGCCGGCACGGCCGGCGGGACCCTGGTCATCGTGGTGCCGGGTGATGGCGACGTGCTGCTGCCACCGGTCACGACCACGGCCACCGGCGCACTGGTCTCGGACCGGATCTTCCCCCGCCTCGCGGAGCTCACGCTCGCCCTCAACACGGTGGACGATGCCGGCTACACGCCGGTGCTGGCCCGGCGCTGGGAGCACCTCGACGCGACGACACTTCTGTTCCGTCTCGACCCTCGCGCCCGCTGGCAGGACGGGCGACCGGTCACCGCCGACGACGTCGTCTTCACGTTCGAGGTGTACCGCGACACGCTGGTCAACTCGCCGCTGCGCCCCAACCTGGAGGGCATCGCCGCCGTCACCCGCGAGGACTCGCTGACCGTCGCGTTCCACTTCCGGCGCGCGTACCCGGAGCAACTGTACGACGCGACGTACCACCTGCGTGTGCTTCCGAAGCACCTGCTGGACTCGATCCCGCGCGGCCGACTGGCCTCGTCCCCGTTCGGACGGCACCCCGTCGGAAGCGGGCCGTTCCGCTTCGTGCGGTGGCGCCCCAACTCCGACATCGTGCTCGCCGCGGACAGCGGCTATTTCCTCGGGCGGCCGCGGCTCGACCGGCTGATCTGGCGGATCACGCCGGACATCGCCACGGCGGTGAGCATGCTGATCACCGGCGAGGCCGACGCCATGGAAGTCATCCCTCAGCGGGAGGAGATCGAGCGCGCCCTCCGGGCGCCGGCGCTGCGGCTGGTCCCCTATCCGTCGCCGTTCCTCGCCGGCATCCTCTTCAACCTCCGCGGGCCGCGCGGCGCCGGCGCGCACCCCGTCTTCGGCGACCGCGACACCCGCCGCGCCGTCGCGATGGCGGTGGACCGGGCGACGATCGTGAGCTCCGTGTTCGGCCAATACGGCGAGGTTCCCATCGGGGCGGCGAGCCCGATGCAGTGGATCGCGGAGCGCGGGGCCGGCCAGCTCCCCTACGACCCGGTGCGGGCGGCTCGGACGCTGGAGGAGCGGGGTTGGCGCGACGCGGACGGGGACGGCCTGCGGGAGCGGGGCGGCGTCCCGCTCCGCTTCACCCTCCTGGTGCCGACGACGAGCCGACCGAGGCAGCGCGCGGCCGTGCTCGCCCAGGCGCAACTGAGGACGGTCGGTGTGGACATGCGGATCCAACCGGTCGAGTTCACGCTCTTCGAGCGCCGATCCGCCGACGGCGACTTCGACGCCCTCTTCTTCTCGCGCACCCTCGATCCGAGCCCGGCGAGCCTGCTCCAATTCTGGTCCAGCGCCGGGATCGGGAGCAACAACGCGGGCGGATACGGCAGCCCGGGGTTCGATTCGCTCGTCCTCGCCGCCATCGCCGCCCCATCCCGCGCCGCGGCCTCGCCGCTGTGGCGCCGGGCGCTGGAGCGCCTCAACGACGACGCCCCCGCGATCTTCGTCTACTCGCCCCGGAATCACGCCGCCATGCACCGGCGCTTCGAGCACGTCACCATCCGACCCGACAACTGGTTGGCAACGGTGGCCGAATGGAGCGTCGCCGCCGGCCTGCGCCTCCCGCGCGACCGGGTCGGCGGCGACCGGTAGCGCGTGCTCGGCTTCCTCGCCCGACGCCTCGCCCTCGCAGCCCTCACCGTCCTCGCCGTCGTCACCATCACGTTCGCCCTGGTCCATCTCGCGCCCGGGGAGCCGATGCTCGGCAACGCCGAGCGGATGCGGGCCGACTCGGCCACCATCGCCCGCCAGCGAGCCCGCTTCGGCCTCGACCGGCCGATCGCCACGCAGTTCGCCTTCTACCTCGCCAACCTCGCGCGCGGCGAGCTGGGCGAGTCCTTCGTGCGACACCGCCCGGTCGCCCTAGTGCTGGGCGAAGCGCTCCCCAACACCCTGCTCCTCGGCGCGGTCGCGCTGGCGGCGAGCTTCCTGCTCGGCGTCGCCATCGGGAGCGTCCAGGCCGCGCGACGCGGCACGTGGGTGGACGGGGTACTCTCGATCGGCTCGCTCGCCTGCTACTCCACGCCCTCGTTCTGGCTCGGCCTGGTGCTGCTGCTCGTATTCGGGCAGCAGCTCGGTTGGCTTCCCGTGGCGGGCATGACGGACCCCGCCGCCCCCGAGCACGTCGGTCCCCTCGGCAGGGCGCTCGACGTCCTGCGACACCTTCTCCTGCCGGCAGCGACGCTGGCCCTGGTCAACGCCGGAGCGATCGCCCGCTTCGAGCGCGGTGCGCTCGTGGACGCGCTCGGCGCCGAGTTCGTGCGCACCGCGCGGGCCAAGGGGCTCAGCCCCGCGGCGGTGCTCGTCAAGCACGCCGGCCGCAGCGCCCTCGCTCCGGTGCTCACCCTGGCCGGGCTCTCGGTGCCGGCACTCCTCACCGGCTCGGTCCTGGTGGAGAGCGTCTTCGGCTGGCCCGGCATGGGGCGGGTGACGTACGAGGCGATCTTCGCGCGCGACTACAACGTCGTCACCGCCGCGGCGATGATCGCGGGGATTCTGGTGGCGCTGGGCAGCCTGTTGGCCGATCTCGCCGTCGCCCGGGCCGACCCGCGCCAGAGGCCGGACGCGTGAGCCCGTGGCGCCTGGCGTGGCGGAGACTCCGCGTCAACCGGGCGGCTGTGGCCGGCGGCGTGCTGGCAGGCTTGATCGCGCTCGCGACCATCGCGGCGCCGCTCCTCGCGCCGGCGGACCCGCTCGCGCAGCCCGACCCAGTCGGCCTCCAGAACCTGCCGCCCGGCGCAGGGCATCTCCTCGGCACCGACGGCTTCAGCCGCGACGTGTTGAGCCGCACCCTCTACGGCGCCCGCGTCTCCCTGGCCGTGGGGCTCCTCGCGGCGCTGCTCGCGGTGCTCGTCGGCGGCGGTGTCGGCTTCGCGGCCGGTCTGTCGCGTCCCGCCGTGGACCGCCTCCTCATGCGCGGCGTGGACGTCGCGCTCGCCCTCCCGCGCGTTTTCCTGCTGCTGGCCGTCTTCGCGCTCTGGGAAGGAGTCCCGCTCGCGGCCGTCATCCTGCTCATCGCGGGGACCGGCTGGTTCGAGTCCAGCCGGCTGGTGCGGGCCCACGTTCGGAGCCTGCGGGACTCGGATTTCGTCGCCGCGGCTAGAGCGCTCGGCGCGGGGCGCGCCGGTGTCGCGCGGCACCTCTTGCCGCACGTCGGCGCAACGCTCATCGTCTGTGCAACGCTCGACATCGGGAACATCATCCTGCTCGAGGCGGGCCTCTCCTACCTCGGGCTCGGGGTGCAGCCACCCACGCCGACCTGGGGGAACATGATCCTGGAGGGCAAGGACCTGCTCTTCGCAGCGCCCTGGATCGCGCTCGCGCCCGGCCTCGCGCTGCTGTTCACCGTCGTGGCGTTCAACCTCCTGGGCGACGGCTTGCGCGACGCGCTCGATCCGAGGCGAGCCCGGTGACCGGCTCGGCCACCCCCGCAACGCCCGCCACCCCTCCCGGGCGCGAGGCACGCGTTCCCCTCCTGGAGCTTCGGGACCTCCGCGTCACCTTCCCCGTCGCGGGCGGCGTGGCCCGCGCGGTGGATGGACTCGACCTCCTCGTCGAGGCCGGCGAGACGGTCGGCCTGGTCGGGGAGTCGGGGTGCGGCAAGAGCGTGACGGCGCTGGCGATCCTGCGGCTGGTCGGGCCAGACGGCCACATCGCGCACGGCAGCAGCGTGCGGCTCGAGGGCCGCGACCTCCTCGCGCTGCCGGGCAAGGAGATGCGCGCGGTCCGCGGCAATCACGTGGCGCTCGTGTTCCAGGAGCCGCTCAGCGCCCTCAACCCCGTGCTCAGGATCGGCGCGCAGATCGCCGAAGCGGTGCGGGCTCACGAGAGCGTGACCCGCGCCACCGCCCGCTGGCGGGCGATCGAGATGCTCACCATGGTGGGACTCCCCGAAGCCGAGCGTCGCGCGCGACAGTACCCGCACCAGCTCTCGGGCGGCATGCGGCAGCGGGTGATGATCGCCATGGCGCTCGTGTGCCGGCCCAAGCTCCTCATCGCCGACGAGCCCACGACGGCGCTCGACGTCACCATCCAGGCGGAGATCCTGGAGCTCCTGGCCGAGCTGCAGCGGAAGCTCGGCATGGCGGTGCTGCTCATCACCCACAACCTGGGCCTGGTGGCCGAGACCACGCAGCGCGTGGCGGTGATGTACGGGGGACAGATCGTCGAGGAGGCCGCGACCGAGGCGCTGTTCGCGCGGGCCGCGCACCCGTACACCGAGGGGCTCCTGGCGGCGGTGCCGCGGTTGGACGAGCCCCGCGAGCGCCTGCGCGTGATTCCGGGGCAGGTGCCGCCCGCCACCTCCTGGCCCGCGGGCTGCCGGTTTCATCCGCGCTGCCCCTACGCCTGGGAGCGCTGCCGGACCGAGGCCCCGCCGCTGCTCGAAGCGGCGCCGGGTCACCGGGCCAGGTGCTGGCTCGTTGAAGAGCCGGCGAGGCGGACCAGGGCGGACGCGCCGCCGGGTGAGAAGCCATGAGCGAGAGCGGAGGCACGGTGACGGGTCCCCTGCTCGACGTCCGTGAGCTCGCCACGCACTTCACCCGCCGCGCCGGTCTCTTCGGCACGCGAACCGAGACCGTCCGGGCGGTGAACGGCGTCTCCTTCACCATCGGCCGCCACGACACGCTCGGGCTGGTGGGCGAGTCGGGCTGCGGGAAGACGACGCTGGCGAGGACCATCTTGCGTCTGGTCGAGCGGACCGCGGGCGAGGTGCGCTTCGACGGGCAGGACCTCTTCGCCCTGGGACCCGCAGCCCTGCGCCGGATGCGGAGGCGGATGCAGATCGTCTTCCAGGACCCCTACGCGTCCCTCAATCCGCGGATGACCATCGGGCGGGCGGTGCGGGAGGGACTCGAGATCCACGAGCTGGCGCGCGGGGACGCGGCCGACCGACGCGTCGTGGAGCTGCTGGACGAAGTGGGGCTGGGGGCGGACGCGGTGACGCGCTACCCCCACGAGTTCTCCGGGGGGCAACGACAGCGCGCGGTGGTCGCCCGCGCGCTCGCCGTGGATCCCGACTTCATCGCCTGCGACGAGCCGGTGTCGGCGCTCGACGTCTCGGTTGCGGCGCAGGTCCTGAACCTGCTCGCCGACCTGCAGGCGAGACGGGGACTCTCGTACTTGTTCGTCTCCCACGACCTGGCGGTCGTCCGCCATGTCGCCCCGCGGGTGGCGGTCATGTACCTGGGGCGCTTCGTCGAAGTGGGACCGGCCGCGGAGATCTACGAGCGGCCGAAGCATCCGTACACGCAGGCGCTGCTGTCGGCCGTGCCGGTGCCCGATCCCAAGACCAGGCGGGCGCGGATCATCCTCGCCGGTGACCCGCCGTCGCCGGTGCATCCGCCGCCCGGCTGCCCGTTCCAGCCGCGGTGCCACCATCCGCTCAAGGACGCGACGTGCACGGCGGTGAGGCCCGAGCTCCGAGAGCTGGCGGCCGATCACCGGGTCGCGTGTCACAAGGCGGACTGAGGGAAGGGCTCATGCGAGCGGCTCTGCTGCCGCGCCTGGTCCTCGCCCTGCTCGCCGGCTGGACCGCCGCGGCCCACGCCCGAGCCGCGACGCCTCAGGTCGCCGCCCAGGCCGACTACGACTTCGGCGGCGCACGCGCGGCCATTCGCCGGCTCATGCAACGGAACCGGCTCCCGTCAGTGGCCGTCGCCGTCGCGTACCGAGGAACGATCGTCTGGGAGGAAGGGTTCGGCTGGGCGGACGCGGAGCGTCGCGCCCCGGCGACGCCGAACACGATGTACTCCCTGGCGTCCATCTCCAAGCCGATCACGGCCACAGCCCTCATGACCCTCGCCGAGCGGGGGCGGGTGGATCTCGACCGGCCCGTGGGCGACTACCTCGGCGCCGCCAGGATCACCGGCCTCGCCGGAGACCCCGCCGCGGCGACCGTGCGGCGCGTCATGAGCCACACGGCCGGGCTGCCCCTTCACTACCAGTTCTTCTACGAGACCGATGCCGACCGCCCTCCCGTCATGGACTCCACGATCGCGCGCTACGGGATTCTCATTCACCGCCCGGGAGAGGTCTACGAGTACTCGAACCTGGGCTACGGGATCCTCGATCAGGTCATCGCACGGGCGTCGGCGCGGAGCTATTCCGACTACATGCGGGAAGAGGTCTTCGTGCCGCTGGGCATGACCCATACGTCCGTTCATGTTCAGCCGGAGCTCGAGGCGTTCGCCGCCGCGCGCTACGACTCCCGCAACGCGCCGATTCCGTTCTACGACTTCGACCATGTGGGGGCCTCGGCCATGTGGGCGAGCGCGCGCGACCTGGTGCGCTTCGCCATGCTCCACTTGCGGGATCATTCCCCCGGACAGCGGCGCATCCTGGCGGACTCGACGATCCTCGCGATGCAGCGCGCAGCGACGGTGGCGGCGGCGTCCAATCACTACGGACTGGGCTGGTTCACCGACGAAAGCGATCACGGCTTCCGGCGCGTGTTCCACACCGGCTCGATGCCGGGTGTCGCGACCATCCTCAACATCTACCCCACCGAAGATCTCGCGGTCGTGGTGCTCTTGAACAAGCTCGACCGCGCCGCGAGGGACCGGATCGCACAGGAGATCGCGGCTGCCCTGCTCCCGAGATACGCCGCGGCGCTCCGCGCGGAGCGCGCCCGCGCCACCCAGGCGACGACGACGCCCCCTGTCGCCGCTCCGCCCGAGTTCCTGGGCGAGTGGTCGGGGACGCTGCGAACGTACCAGGGCACGGTGCCGATGTCGCTGACCATCCGCTCGGACGGCACGGTCACCCTGATGCTCGCCGGACAGGACAGCACGCCGCTGGACGGTGTTTCGTATCGGGACGGCAACCTGACGGGGCGGGCCTCGGGAGTGATACCGACGGATGACGCCCGTCGCTACCCGCACACGGTCCTCCTCAGCCTCCGGCTCCGCGAGGGCCGGCTACTCGGGCGTGCGACCGCGCAGACTCCTGGGGAGCCGGTGCACTTCGCGCTGTCGTCCTACGTGGACCTCGCGCGGAGGGGTGCCGCGCAGTAGCCGGGCCGCCGTCCGCGACCACGGCCCGGAAGCGGCTCGGCTATCGCAGCCCGGAGGAATGCTATGCTCGATGAAGCTCGGTGTTGCACTTCAAAGTTGATATCAGACGCTGCCGCCCGCAAAGGCAGGTCCCGCGACGGCAAGGGCCGGGAAGGCGCGCAGCACCTGCCGGTCCCAGGTGACCAGCGAGACCCGCAGCTCTTGGGCCAAGGCAACGTACTCACAGTCATAGGCCGAGCAACTCGACTCAGCCACTAGTTGAAGGACCGCATCACCGCGAACGGTGTACTCGCGACCAGCCAACAGCCGCTCCGCCAGTTCGTGCAC
>JACQVG010000077.1 GCA_016209905.1 Gemmatimonadota bacterium
CCGCACGCTCTGTGCGGGGGCCTCGTCTTCGGCAGCGGCCGCATCGACCGCGTCACCGGGTACGAGACGGGCTTGATCGGTCATCACACGCTGCGCGGGGACAGCTTCGTGCCCGACCAGCTCATCATGGACGAGCGCTTCCTCGCCGCCTCCGTGCACGGCCGCGGGGTCACCGTCCTCTCCGCGTGCTCGCACGCCGGCGTGGTCAACGCGTGCCTCGGCGCGAAGGACCGCTTCCACGGCCTGCCCGTCGACGTCGTGCTCGGCGGCTATCACCTGAGCGGCAAGCCCATGGAGCCACGCGTCGAGGCGACGGTGAGCGATCTCCAGAAGAGGATCCGCCCGCGCGTGCTGGCGCCCGGCCACTGCACGGGCTGGCGCGCGAAGGCTGCGCTGGCCCAGGCCTTCGCCCCGGCGCACTACGGCCCGAGCGCGGTGGGGGCCCAGTACGTCCTGAAGGCCGGACGTTAGGGTTCCAGGACCTCGGCGCCCGGGGCCGCCTCGAGCTCGCAGGCGTTCACCGTCATGGCCAGCATGCTGTAGTACCCGATCGTCCCCGTGAGCTGGATGAACCCCTCGTCGCCGAACCGCGCGCGGAGTGCCTTCACGCTGGCGTCGTCAACCCGATGTCGGCGCATGAGCTGCCGCGTGAACTCCACGATCTGGGCGTCCTCCGGGGGGATGCCGCGCGAGTGCTTCTCGCGGATCGCCGTGATCGTCGCCTCCGGCACGCCCAGCCGGCGCGCGCCGCTCGTCTGGGCGCCCCACACGTAGACCGCGTCGAGCTCCCGCGCGACCGTCATCGCGGCGAGCACGCGCACGCGCATGTCCAGCGCCCCCTCGAAGCGGACGAAAGCGCCGAGGTGCGCGACGCGCCCGGCCAGCTCGGGGCAGTGGAGAAACATCGTGAACGGCCCGTGAATCGCGCCGCGGCTCTGGACGATGGCGTCCACGACCGCCTGGTCCTTCGCGGGCACCTGATCCTTGCCGGTGATGGGAGTCAGCCTGGCCATCTCTTTCCTCCGCTCAGCGATAGGGGGCGAATCCGGCGCGGGTGAAGTCCTCGTCGAAGCCGAAATACTGACGGAGCCCCAGCTCTTCCATGACCGCGAAGCTCGCGCAGTCCACCCAGCCGACCCGCCGGTCACGGTAGCGTACGAACAGATCCCACGCGCGGCGGCGACGCTCCGCGGTTGACTCGGCGACGTGACCGAGGCGACCAGCCTGGATCGCATCGCCCAGGGAGAGAGCATGCTCCACCGCGCCGCGCGCTTTGAGGAGCGTGACGGCCTCGACCATGACCCACTCGGTCGTGACCAGGCCGACGCCGTCGGCCCGAAGCTGACGAAGGAGCGTGCGGGCTCGTCCGTGGTGCTGGTCCCGGGCGTAGCGCAGGGCGACCCAGGCCCCGGTGTCGACGAATACCGCGCGGAGCGGGCTCATCGACGTCGTCGAGGCCGCCGAGTTGCTCCGTAGAGGTAGTGGTCGACGTTCGTCGAGAGCTGCGGGTCCGGATGGGGATCGTCGAACGGCTCCGCGAGGAGTACTTCGTCGATGGCCTCCGGCGCTGGCTGGACGCTTCCCGTGCGCGCAAGGTACTCGCCGAGCGCCTCCCGGACCAGGTTCCCGAGAGACATCCGCCGCGCCCTCGCGGCCTGGGCGGCCCGCCGGTGGAGATCGCGTGGCAGCAGCAGCTGCGTTCGATGCATGTGTAGCAGGCTACATCACTGGCACGACGGCGACAAGCCGCGATGCGGCCCGCGTCTCACGCCGGCCCCACGAAGCCGATGTAGGCCCCGCAGGCATGCTCCGGCCCCACCAGCATCGCCTGTTCGCCGGTGTTGCGCACGCCACGCGTCGGCGGCGGCAAGCCGTGGCTCGCCAGGAAGCGCGCCGCGGCGTCCATGCTGCGCGTGCGGTACAGCACCTGAAAGGGGCCGGGCCCACGCCGACCGAGCGCCTCGGCCGCCGGCCCGGGCTCGACGGGCTGCGCCACGGTCAGGCCGGTGGGCCCGAGATCGAACACCGCCATGTCCGCCTTGATGACCGCGCCGCGCTGGATCCTGGGCACCCGCATCCCGAGCACGCGGCCGTAGGTCTCGGCGGCCACGGCCACGTCGGGCACCACGACGTACACGCGCTCCGCGCGCAGCACGCCGTTGGGGTGATCGCCGGCCCGGGGCACCTGCCGCTTCCGCTCGTCGAGCGGCGTGAGGTGCTGGATGAAGAAGATGGGCAGGGGCTCAGCCGGGCCGAGCGCCGCCGCGATCCATCGCAGTTCCAGGCCGGCCGGGGTCCGGCGCGCGCCCTCGGTGGCGTCGCTCACCTCGACACCGCGCCGCCGCAGGGCCGCCACGTCGGCCGCCAGGTCGTCGCTCTGCACGGCGATGTAGCGGAAGCCGCCACCCCGGGCCAGGAACTCGGCGAGACGGGCGTCAGAGCTGCCGGGGTCGAGCGCGGCCGCCGGGCGATCCTCGCGGAGGCTCAACAGCTCCAGATAGTCCTCTTGATGAAACGCGATGGCGTTGTGGGTCGCCCGGCCGGTGTGAGCCCCGCCGGGATAGATGTTGAATCCGATGCGCGTGTAGGCCTCGATGCCCTGCCGCAAGTCGGGGACGCAGATCATCACGTGGTCGATACGGGTCAGCACGAGGTCATCAGCGTCCCGACGTCAGGCGCCGCACCTCGGGCAGCACCGCGCGCCCCAGCAGTTCGATTCCTGCCAAGACGTCCGCCTGCCTCATCCCCGGCCAGCTCACCCGCATGGTGGCGTGCGTGACTCCGGCGCGGTGCTGGCGAAGGAGCGCGTCGATCACCTGGGCGGGCGAGCCGACGGCGAACCGATTGGCGGCCAGGCGCCGCAGCTGCTCCTCGGGCGCGGCGGCGGAGTCGATGGTGACGCCGCGGAGTCCCCACGAGAGATAGGCCGAGTACTTCTCCAGCAGGAACGGCGCCGCGCGGCGGATCGCCGTGTCCTCGTCGGGCGCGCAGACCACCTCGA
>JACQVG010000081.1 GCA_016209905.1 Gemmatimonadota bacterium
AGACGCCGTTCCGCGGCGCCGGTGAAGGCGCCCTTCTCGTGGCCAAAGAGCTCCGACTCGAGGAGCGTCTCGGGCAGCGCCGCGCAGCTCACGGCAATGAATGGTTTCCGGCGCCGTGGAGAGAGGTCGTGGACGGCCCGCGCGACAAGCTCCTTGCCGGTTCCCGACTCCCCCTGGATCAGCACGGTGCTCGAGACCGGCGCCATCTGCTCGATCTTGATGAGCACCTCCCGGATGCCGGGATGCTCGCCCAGGATTCCCGTCCGCTCCTGGAGCCGCTTGCGCTCGATGAGCCGCCGCCCCTCGGCGACGACCTCGCCCGCGTCCACCGGCTTGAGCAGGACCGCACTGAACCCCATCCGGTGAGCCAGCGCGGAGGGGTCCGCCTCGGTCGGCTCGACGAGTCCCAAGGTGGCGATGCGAGCGTTCGCCACGTCCGGCAGGAGGCGCGCCATCCCCGCCTCGTGCAGGCCACCGGTGAGGACCAGGAGATCGGGGTCCGCACGTGCGACCGCCGCGCGCAGGTCGTCGAGCGCGGAGACCATCGTCGTCTCCAGGCCGGCGGCCTCGAAGGCGGCGTTGGCCCGAACCGCCGCTTCGAGGTCCTCCATCGTGATGAGGACGCGATGCGCCATCAGCCGTGCTCGGTCTCGCCCCGGAGGAGCTCTACGGCGTGCTCGAGGATCCCCTCCAGCGCGCTCAAGCCGTCCCTCACGCCCGCCGGCGACCCGGGTAGGTTGACGATGAGTGTCGCGCCGCGAACGCCGGCGACTCCGCGGGAGAGCGAGGCGCGCGGAAACACCGACACGCTCCGGGCCCGCAGGTACTCCGCGATCCCGGGGGCGTCACGCTCGACCACGGCCCGCGTCGCTTCCGGCGTGAGGTCGCCCGCCGCCAGGCCGGTTCCGCCCGTGGTGAGGATCAGCTCGACCTCGCCTCCGTCGGCCCACTCGCCAAGCTGCCGCGCCACCGCGGCCGCGTCGTCGGGCGTGATCGCCCGCGCGGCCACCGCGTAGCCGCGGGCGTCCGCCCACGCGGCGATCGCATCGCCCGACGTGTCGGCGCGCTCCCCGGCCGCGCCCTTGGTGGAGACGGTGAGAATCGCCAGGCGGATCAGCGGTGCGACCCCCGCCGCCAAAACGGCGTCTCCACCACCTCGGCCCCAAGGCGCCGGCCGCGGATCTCGACCTCGAAGGAAGTCCCCGTCGCCGCCCCACCGGCCGGAAGGTAGGCCGTTCCGATGGCTTCGCCGGTCGAGGGGCTCACGGTGCCGCTGCGCACGTGCCCGAAGGGCTCGCCCCCCACGTACACGGAGTGGCCGTGCCGCGGGAATCCGCGCTCCTTGAGCCGGAACCCCACCAGCCTGTTCCGGAGTCCCTTCGCTTTCTGGTCGGCGAGCGCCGTCTTCCCGACGAAGCTCGCCTTTCGCATCCTGACGATCCAGCCGAGGCCCGCCTCGAGCGGCGTCGTCTGGTCGTCAATATCGTTGCCGTAGAGCGGGTAAGCCATCTCGAGCCGGAGGCTGTCGCGCGCGCCCAGGCCGGTGAGCGTCACGCCGCCGCGCGCGAGAATCGCGTCCCAGAGCTTCCTCGCCTGGTCGGGGGAGTGGTAGAGCTCGAAGCCGTCCTCGCCCGTATAACCGGTGCGGCTGAGGATGCATTGGACTCCCGCGACTTCGGCCGTCGCGAAGCGGTAGTAGCCGATGGCCTCCAGGTCCACGCCGGGGCAGAGAGGCTGGAGCACGGCCTGAGCCAGGGGTCCCTGGAGCGCCAGCAGCGCGGTGTCGTCGGATCGGTCCACGAGCCTGGCGTCGTCGTTCCCGAGCTGCGTCGTGATGTGGGCCCAGTCCTTGGCGATGTTCGCCGCGTTGACGACGATCATGAACCGGTCCGCGAGCCGGTACACGAGACAGTCGTCAACGATCCCGCCGTGCTCGTGCAGGAAGCAGGAATACTGCGCCTGACCCACATCGAGCGCCGCTGGATCGTTGGCCGTCACGCGCGACACGAAGGCCAGCGCGTCCGGACCGGTGACCTCGAACTCGCCCATGTGAGAGACGTCGAAGAGGCCTACGCTCCGGCGCACGGCGTTGTGCTCGGCGGTGATCCCGGTGGGGTATTGCACCGGCATCTCGAAGCCGGCGAAGGGGACGATCTTCGCTCCGGCCGCGACATGGAAGTCGTAGAACGGCGTGCGCTTGAGCGGCTCGGCCATCGGCTATCCCATCAGGCTGGCGAGCAACGCCTTCTGCACGTGCAGGCGATTCTCCGCCTCGTCGAACACCCTGGACTGCGGCCCCTCGATCACCGCGTCCGTCACCTCCTCGCCGCGATGCGCCGGCAGGCAGTGGAGGAAGATCGCCGAGGGCTTGGCGACCTTCATGAGCTCCGCGTCAACGACGTAGCCCTTGAAGGCGATCTTCCGCTCCTCCGCCTCGGCCTCCTGCCCCATGGACGCCCAGACGTCCGTAGCCACGACATCGGCGCCCTCCGCGGCTTCCTCGGGAACCTCCGTAATCGCCGTCCGGGTCACGCGGCTGGCGCGCTCGAAGACCGCGCGATCGGGCTCGTAGCCCTCGGGGCACGCGAGGCGGATCTCGAAGCCGAGCAGCGCCGCCGCGTCCAGCCAGGAGTTCGCCATGTTGTTTCCATCGCCGATCCAGGCCACGACTTTGCCCGCATACTCACCCAACCCCTCGCGCATCGTGAAGAGGTCCGCCAACACCTGGCAGGGGTGGTAGAGATCGGTGAGCCCATTGATCACGGGCACGGTCGCATGCCTGGCCAACTCCTCGACGTCGGCGTGGACGAAGGTCCGGATCATGATTCCGTCCACCATGCGCGACAGGACCCGCGCCATGTCGGTGATCGGCTCTCCCCTCCCGAGCTGGATGTCGCGAGACGAGAGGAACAGGGCGTGGCCCCCGAGCTGGTACGCGCCCACCTCGAACGAGACTCGGGTCCGGGTGGAGGACTTGGCGAACACCATGGCCAAGGTCTTTCCGGCGAGCGGCTTCTCGCGGAACGCACCGGACTTCATCAGCGCCGCAAGATCAAACAGGGAATTGACTTGGGCGCTCGAGAGATCCGCGAACGTCAGAAAATCGCGCTTCGGCACAGTGGGGTCGTTGTGTCGGTCAAAATGACAGGACCGAGCGGATTTTAGCCGCGGGCAAGCCCCGGGGCAAGCGGCCGCAGGCCTGTGGGGCGGGTGCGGCCTAGAGGATGTACCGCCGCAGGTCCTCGTCCTCTACGATGGAGTCGAGGCGCTGCTTGACCTTCTGCCGGTCGAAGACGAAGCGCTTGTCAGGGACGTCCGGCAGCTCGTACAGCGTGTCCTCGAGCAGCGTCGTGAGCACCGTGTGCAGCCTGCGGGCGCCGATGTTCTCGAGGCGCTCGTTCAAGGTGGCGGCAATGTGTGCGACCTCTCGGATCCCATCGTCCGTGAACTCGAGTGTCGCGCCCTCCGCCGCGCAGAGGGCCGCATACTGCTTGGTGAGCGCGTTCTCGGGCTCCGTCATGATGCGCACGAAGTCCTCCTCCGTGAGCGGCGCAAGCTCGACGCGGATCGGGAAGCGGCCCTGCAGCTCGGGGATCAGGTCCGAGGGCTTGGACACGTGGAAAGCTCCGGCCGCGACGAACAGGATGTGGTCGGTGCGGACCAGGCCGTAGCGGGTCTGCACCGTGGAGCCCTCGACGATCGGCAGGAGGTCGCGCTGCACCCCTTCTCGACTCACATCCGGACCCACGCCGCCGCGCTCGCCGGCGATCTTGTCTATCTCGTCAATGAAGATGAGGCCGTGGTTCTCTACCCGGTCCAAGGCCTCGTTCACCACGTCGTCCATGTCCACCAGCTTGCGCAGCTCCTCGTCCACCAGGATCCGCCGCGCCTCGGTCACCCGCACGGTGCGGCGCTTCTTGCGCTTGGGCAGGATCTCGCGCAGCCAGTCCATGAGGTTGAGGTCCGTCCCCTCCATGCCCGGCGGCTGGAAGAGGTCCATCGGCGGGAAGTTCTCTTGGGTGACCTCGACCTCGACGTCCTTTTCCTCAAGCTTGCCGTCCTTGAGCAGCTTGCGGAGCTTCTCACGGGTCCGCTCCCGGCGCTCGCGGAACTTGGCCTCCTCGCCGTCCTCCTTCTCGGTCACCTCGCCCGCGGGCGTCACGAGGAAGAGCGTCTTCGCTATGGCGGCCGGATCGGTCGCGGCCGCTCCGGCGCCGGGCGCCGAGACGGCCGGGACCGCCGGGGCCCCCGGGGCCCCCGGCGCGGGCGCGGCGACGGGGGGCAGCAGGAGGTCGAGCACCCGCTCCTCCGCCCGCTGCTCCGCCTGCGGGTACACGTCGTCCTCGCGCTCGCCGCGCACCATGTTGATCGAGGCGTCGACGAGGTCCCGCACCATGGATTCCACGTCCCGGCCGACGTAGCCCACCTCGGTGAACTTGGACGCCTCCACCTTGACGAACGGCGCTCCGGCGAGCCGCGCGAGGCGGCGGGCGATCTCCGTCTTCCCCACGCCCGTCGGGCCGATCAGGATGATGTTGTTGGGGAGGATCTCCTCGCGGATGGCCTCCGGCGCCTGGGCGCGGCGCCAGCGGTTGCGGATCGCGATCGCCACCGCCTTCTTCGCCGGCCCCTGGCCCACGATGTAGCGGTCGAGCTCCGCCACGATCTGGCGCGGCGGCATCTCCTCGAGCCAAGGGAGCGGCTCGGGCGGCGGAGCGGTGTCCCGAGTTTCCGGCAGATTCTGATTCACGGCTCCCTCGTTCCTCGCCGAGCGGGCACTCTAGATCTCGTACGCGCCGCCGACGCCGGGGCGCAGGGCACGCCATCCGCTACCGCGAACACGAACTCGGCGCCGGGCGACCTCCACACCTCGCTCAGCACACCCGGGCACTGGCGCATCAAGCTGCCCGCGGCATACCGTCCCTCCGCCCCACGACGTTCGATCACCACGTACTGCGGATGGTACTCCCGAATGATAGCCCAGAGATCGTCGCCGAGCCCCCAGGCCGTGGCCCAGTAGCCGTGGCGGTACCACCGGTGCACGCGCATCCGGTCGTTCGGCACGGCCGGTACCCCCAGCCGCAAATAGTACAGGGGCGGATTGCTGACTGCCACGACGGCGCCGGTCAGGATCAGCGGACGAATGCGCTCGAGAAGCAAGTCGCTCGAGGCGCCGGCGCGCCGATGACGTGCGATCCCCTCGCTTCGAGCGAACCCGATGACACCCGTCGCCACCGTCACGGCCGCCAGCACCCAGGAACCTCGGCGGAGCGTTTGCGCGAGCGCGAGGAGGACGAGAGGCCAGACTGCGCCGACGAACCGCCCCGCCAGAGGGAACGGCCACAGCAGGGACGCCGCGAAATAAAGCGCCAGACCCATCGTAGCGACGGGCTGGACGCGGCGGCCGCGCCAGAGGCGCCACGCGGCCCACGCGCCGAGCACGCCGAGCACGATGCCGGGCAGCCACCTCCAGCCCGCGAGCGCCTCGCCCAGCACCATCGCGGCGAGGAGCGTGTTCTTGAGCGGCGCCAGGAGGAGGACCGCCACCCAGTCGTCCCGGAGCGCGCCGGCGTACCACTGCCCATAGGACCCGTAGAAGCCGCTCAGCACGTCCGGAGTCGCCCGGCGGTGCACGCCGAGCCAGACCGCCCAGGGCACCACGAGCGCGGCCGGAAGCGCCGCGCTGCGCGCGAACGCCCGCCAGCCGCCTCCACGCCACGTGGCGAGCAG
Source organism: Gemmatimonadota bacterium (assembly GCA_016209905.1). Taxonomy (GTDB): domain Bacteria; phylum Gemmatimonadota; class Gemmatimonadetes; order Gemmatimonadales; family JACORV01; genus JACORV01. The sequence goes on from JACQVG010000081.1 coordinate 5,731, forward strand.
AGCGCCGACCAGAAACGGCGCGGCCAAGCTCCGCACGTACACGGCGAGTGCGAGCAGCGCCAGCCCTGTCGCCCTGCGGCTCCGAGCGAGCAGCACGAGGCCGAACGTGACGACCAGGACGAAGAGGGGCTCCGACAGGGGGACCGACCAGAGGTTGACGAACAGCGGAGCGAGCACGCCCCCCAGCGCCAGCGAGGCGCTGAGCGTCGGACTCAGCCGGAACACCTCCATGCCCGCCAGCGCGAGGACCGCCGCGAGCGGACCCAACAGGCCCAGGTTTACCCAGCGCAGCCGCTGAAGATTGACCGCGTCGGGCTGCGCCGGCTCCCACACGAGCGCCAGCAGCGCGGGATAGCCCGGTGGATACTTCGTCTCGGCCGGCGCGCCGGGGAGGTTGAGCACGCGGTAGCTCCCCTGCTCGCGAAGCGCCTTGGCGAGCACCGCGTACTGGGCGTCATCCACGAACGTGCCGACCGCGACATCGTCGGGCAGAGCGACGGCCGCCATCCACCCAAGCAGGCACGCGGCCACCACGGCACGAGCACGACCACCGCTCACCAAGGGCGCGCCGGCGGACCCCGGCGGGGACGGCGCAAGGGCGGGAGTCATCGGCCGGGCGGCGCGAAGACCGCGCCTCCGGCGGGCAGCGCACCCACCACGTCGAGCCTCGGCGGCGTTGTCCGGGTGAGGAGCAGCGCGGCCTGAACGGTGGCAGCCCTCGGCGCCAGCACGTAGCTGACGTTGTAGGCCGACAGGATCCCGGTCAGCGCCGAGAGCTGCTGCGCCGGCGTCCGCTCGGCGACGTACTCTGCCGCACTGAAGTCCTCGAGCGGCACCGCTTGGCGGCCGGAGTAGAGGTACAGCAGCGTCTCGTGGTCCGTGGCCAGGACGTCGCCGGGCCTGGTGCGTTCCAGCACCCACCGCACCAGAGGTGCGGCGTCCCGAGCCACGTCCCGCGGGATACTCTCCCACCAGGCCCGGCGGTAGCCACGAATGTTGTACACGGTGTGCCCGAGCGCCACGAGCGCGGCGCTGGCCAGCAGCAGCCGGCGGGCGAGGCGAGCCCCGCGTGCCGGCGGATGCCATGCGACGACCACGACGACGCCGGCGGCCAAGACGATCGCGAACAGCGACCAGATTCCCCAGACGAAGCGGACCGGGGAGAAGGGCCAAACCAGCACGACCGCCATGTAGAGCGTGACGAAGCCGACCGTGGCCGGCGCGCGTCGCGCCAGCCGACCGAGCCCCATCGCGGCGATGCCGAGCACCACGGCCGCCGCGAGAATCCGCGCGGCCTCGGGAAGGCTGGGAGCGAAGAGGAGGCGGAGCATGGAGAACACATCACGGACGTTGCGCCCCAGGACCCGGACGACAAAGCCGGCGCCCTGCTGCTCGTAGCCGGCCAGGAGCCAGGGGCCGTACGACCCGTACTTGCCATGCAACTCCGGCGGCAGCACGAGCGGGTGGGCCGCGATCCACACTTGCCAGGGCAGCAGCGCGACCAGCGCCGACGCGACGACCAGCAGCGCAGCCAGGCGGGCGCGCTTGCGAATGAGGAGCGCGAGCACGACGGGAAGGAGGACGACGCCGAGCGTCCGGACCAGCGCCAGCGCACCGCACAGCAATCCCACGGCTACGGCCCTGCGGGGGGTGGGCCGGTCCACGGTGCGCTCCGCGAGCAGGAGCGCCGGAAACAGCAGCGCGAGGAAGAGCGTCTCGGAC
>JACQVG010000082.1 GCA_016209905.1 Gemmatimonadota bacterium
GGATGAGAAACCAGACCGCGATGAGCGCGGCGACGGCGGCGTAGTCCCGCCACGGCAGACCGGCGGCCGCCTTCGGGCGCGTGGCGACATCGTCCAGCAAGAGTAGCCCCAGGGCGATCGCCGCGTGCTCTTTGCTGAGGAGGGCCGCCGCGACCGCTCCGAGAAGGGCCGCCTCGAGCGTCCCCGTGCCCCGGCCGGATGCATATCGTCGCCGCACCGCGCGAGCCAGCAGGATGGCGGTGAAGAGCCATACGGCGGCCATGAGCTCGGCCCGGCCGACGAGATTGGCCACCGCTTCGACGTGCACCGGATGCGCGGCGAATACGACCGCTCCCGCCAGGGCCGCCGGGGGCGACACATAGGCCGCGAGCACCGGCACGAGGAGCGCGCTGGCCGTCGCGTGCCACAGCACGTTCGACGCGTGGAGCCACGTCGTGCTGCCGCCGGAAACGCTCCAATCGGCGGCGAAGGAGAGGATCACCAGCGGGCGCCACTGTCCCGCTCCGTGCTCTGCCGGCCAGTAGGGCTCATCGAAGGCGCGCAGCGCGGCGCCGACCGTGTGGGCGGCCGGGTTCCGCTCCACGATGGGGCTGTCGTCCAGCGCGAAGCCGTTGCCCAGAGCGGTCAGATAGACGGCAACCGCCACGCCCGCCGCGGCGATGGCGCCGCTCGCCGGCCAGCGGCGCGGTGCGCTCACGGCGCCGGTCGCCGCGGGAGACGGCAGAGGGCGGGCCCGGCGATCGCCGCCGACGCCACGTTTGACCTCAGGAGCGGTGCCGAATCAGGTTGAAGCGCAGGATATGTCCGATCGCGGCGACGCCGTCCGTCCAGTTGACCTTCTTCCCCTCGGCGTACGTGCGCCCCGAATAGGAGATGGGCAACTCGTAGATGCGCGCGTTGGCCTGCGCGAGCCGCGCCGTCAGCTCGGGTTCCAACCCGAACCGGTTCGAGCGGAGCCGAAGCCGCTTCATCAGGTCCGACCGGACCATCTTCCGGCCGGTCTCCATGTCCGTGAGGTTCAGGTTGGTCAGCATGTTCGAGAGGAGCGTGAGAAGGCGGTTGCCGACCATGTGCCAGAAGAAGAGCACGCGATGAGGCCCCCCGAGGAAGCGCGAGCCGAAGACGGCGTCGGCGCGCCCGTCCAAGATCGGCGCGATCAGCAGCGGGAGCTCCGCCGGGTCGTATTCCAGGTCGGCATCCTGGATGACGATGACGTCCCCGGACGCGGCGGCGATCGCCGAGCGGACGGCCGCTCCCTTGCCGCGATTGGTGGGATGGTGGATGACGCGGTGAATCTTCCCGCTCGCGGCCAGCCGGTCGAGCCTCTCCCCGGTATCGTCCGTGGACCCGTCGTTGACGGCGACGACCTCGAGCTTGAGCGGCACCGCGGTCAGTCGGTCGGCCACGCTTTCCACGGTGCCCCCCTCGTTGTAGACGGGCAGGAGCACGGAGAGCACGACCGCGTCGGTGGACTTCCAGGGTTGGGGCTTCACCCCTCGCTCCCGTACCGGTGGAGCTTGCGGTGCAGCGTCGAGGGGTCTATGCCCAGGACCTCGGCGGCGCGCGTCTTGTTGCCCCCCTCCTGCTGCAGCACCCACATGATGTACGCGCGCTCGACGACCTCGAGGGTCGGACTGGTCGGCGGCCGCTCGGAGACGAGGGCATAGGGACGCCGCTCCGTGACGCGGCCGGGCAACGTCGCGGCCGTGATCTCGGGTCCCCTCGAGAGCGTCGCCGCGCGCTCGAGCGCGTTCTCCAGCTCGCGCACGTTTCCGGGCCAGTCGTACGCCATGATGGCGTCGGCGGCGTCGCCGGCGATCGCCTTCGGTAGCTCGTGCCGCTCGGCGGCGATGCGGCGCAGGAAGGCGTCGCCGAGGATCGGGATGTCGTCCTTGCGCACCCGGAGCGGCGGGAGACGGATGGCGATCACGTTCAGGCGGTAGTAGAGGTCGGACCGGAAGCGGCCGCTCCGCATCTCGTCCTCCAGGTTACGGTTGGTGGCGGCGATGAGCCGCACGTCCACCTGCACCGGTTCCGTCCCGCCGACGGGGAACATCTCCCGCTCCTGGAGCACGCGCAGGAGCTTGACCTGCGTCGCGGGGGTCGTCTCTCCGATCTCGTCGAGGAAGAACGTGCCGCCGCTTGCCGCGGCGAAGAGTCCCTGGTGGTCGCGCACCGCGCCCGTGAACGCGCCCTTCACGTGCCCGAAGAGCTCCGACTCCAGCAGGCTCTCCGGCAGAGCGCCGCAGTTGATCGAGAGAAACGGCGCCTCGGCGCGCGTCGAGGTCTCGTGGATGAAGCGCGCGATGATCTCCTTGCCGGTGCCGCTCTCGCCCTCGATCAGCACCGTGCTCTCGGTGGGCGCCACCATCTGCGCCAGCCGAAGCACCTCGGCGAACGGTTTGCTCGATCCGAGCGGCTTGACGCTCTGCGACCGCTCGCGGCGCCGGATCTCCTGCCGGAGGGTGCGGTTCTCCAGCTTGAGCTCGCGGTGCTCCACGGCCCGCCGGCAGATGGCCACCAGGTCGTCGTTGCTGAACGGCTTCTGGATGTAGTGGAACGCGCCCTCGTTCACCGCCTGGATGGCGGTCCTGAGCTCCGCCTGCGCGGTCATCAGGATGACGGGCGTATCCGGGTCGCGTTGCCGCGCCGCCGTCAGAATCTCGATCCCGCCGACGCCGGGCATGCGCACGTCGGTCAGCACGACGTGCGGCGGAGACTCCCTCAGCGCATCCAGCGCCGCCCGGCCGCCCTGCGCGGTCGTGACGTCGAACCCCTCGTTCTTGAGGAGGATGCGGACGGTGTCGAGGATGGCGGATTCGTCGTCCACCACCAAGATGGACGGGCGCGCGCTCACGCGACTTCCTCGGCGGCGAAGCGGGCCGGGATGTAGATCGAGAAGGTGGTGCCGTGGCCCGGCGCCGAATCGCAGAAGATCAGGCCCCGGTGCGCCTGCACCGCGCGCTGCACGATGGCCAGGCCTAGGCCGGTCCCGCCCGGTCGGCCGGTGACGAACGGGTCGAAGAGGCGCGGAAGGACGGCGGGCGGCACGCCGGGACCGCTGTCGCGCACGCGCAGGAGGCGCGGCGACTCGATGGCCAGCGTCGCCGGCAGCGAGGTCGCCGCGGGGATGCCGACCTCGACCGTCACCCGCGCGCTGGAGGGCGCGGCCTGGACGGCGTTGAGGACGAGGTTGAACACCACCCGGTGGAGCAGGTCCTCGTCCCCCTCGACGGGGACGGGGCGCTCGGCGGCCTCGAGCGCGACCACGGCGTCGGCCGGGCAGTCGGGGTGCTCCCGCGCCAGCCGGATGCCGGTGTCCGCCACCGCGACGAGGTCGAGCGGCGCGGATCGCGTGACCCGCACGCGTGAGAAGTCGAGGAACTCGGTGAGGAGCCGGGCGAGGCGGTCGCTCTCGCCCACGATCAGACCGGTGAGGACGCGCTCGTCGGCGCCCGGAGGCGGGTGCCGCGACAGCTGCTCCACGGCGCTCCGGATGGAGGCGAGCGGGTTCTTGATCTCGTGGGCCAGCGACGCGGCGATCTCGGCCACCGCCTCCAGCCGCTCGGTCCGGAGGTGCAGCGCCTCGAGGCGCTTCTCGTCCGAGATGTCCTTGAAGATCGCCGTCACCGACGGCGGCCGGTCGTCCGCCAGGTGCACCGCGGTCGTGGACACGCCGAGCGGGAAGGTGCGCCCGCCGACGGTGACGTCGGCCTCGCGCCGCAGGACCCGCCGCCCGTCGCGCACGGTCCGCCGGATGGCGTCGCCGAGCACGGGAGCGATTCGGTCGAGCTGTTCCAAAACCGGCTGGTCCCGAAGCTCGGCGGCGCGCAAGCCGAGCAGCGCCTCCGCCGTCGGGTTGGCGTAGAGGAGCCGCCCGTCGCCGCCCACGGTCAGGACCCCGGTCTTGATGTTGCGGAGAATGTCGGCCGCCTCCAGGCGGACGCGCCGGAGCTCTTCGGCGAGCGAGTCGCGCGCCGCGCCGGCGACCCGCACTCGGCTCGAGAGGTAGCCGGTCGCGAGCGCCACCAGCCAGTAGACGGCCACCTGGAGGAGGAGGGCCGGCGACAGCTCGCGCGGGTAGCCGAAGACCACGTCCCCGGCGTAGAGAATGCCGGCCAGGAGCGCGATCAAGAGGCCGTTGGCTAGCGGCATCAAAACGGTGTTGAAGGCGATGACCAGGATGTAGAGCGCGGCGAAGAAGTGGTACGGACCGCTGATGTGCACGATGGCGGTCACCAGCGCTAGGTCGAAGACCCCCTGACCGTACAGGAAGGTGTTGCCGAGCGGGCCGAAGCGCAGATGCGAGTACCAGAACGAGGCCGCCGTGACCACGGTGACCAGCGTCATGGAGATGGACGCGATGAGGAGCTGGGTGAGGTCGGCTCGCCACCAGCTCAGCGCCGCGCCGAGGAAGACCCCCGTGGCGAGCGAGAGCCGGCCGATGTAGAGCCACCGTAGGAGGGTGCGCAGCGGCGGGACGACGCCCGGCGACGGCGGGCGGCGCCAGCGTGAGAATCGCCGCTGCGACGCGGCAACCGCGCTCATGCCGTACTATAGGCTTCGCCCAGGTCTTGCACAATGCAAGAGCGGGGGTGCGGCTGGCCGACGGGCCAGCCCCAAGCGAAGAGCCCGCGGGGGCGGGCTCTTGGCTTTCCGGGCAGCGGCGCGCCCGCGTGGCCGCGCGGCCGCGCGGCTACTGCACGGTGTTGATCATGTTGAAGATGGGCAGGTACATCGCGATGATCATGCCGCCCACCACGACGCCCAGGACGACGATCATGACCGGTTCCATGAGCGAGAGGAGCGCTTCGACCGCGGCGTCCACCTCCTCGTCGTAGAAGTCGGCGATCTTGCTCAGCATCTCGTCCAGGCCGCCGGTCTGCTCGCCGACGGCGATCATCGAGATCACCATGGGCGGGAAGACCTTGGACTTCTGGAGCGGCGCCGCGATGGTCTCGCCGCCGGCGATCGAGGCCCGCGACTCCATCACCGCGTCGTGGATGACCCGGTTGCCGGCCGTCTTCGCGGTGATCTCGAGGCCTTCGAGGATCGAGACGCCGGAGGCGATCAGGGTGCCGAGCGTGCGCGTGAAGCGCGACACGGCCGACTTGCGGATGACGTCGCCCAGCACGGGCATGGCGAGCATGAACTTGTCGAGGTTGAGCTTGCCGGACGGCGTCGCGTAGTACCGCTTGACGGCGAAGAACGCGATGCCGAGGCCGCCGCCTATGGCCCACCAGAAGTGCTTCAGGATGTCCGAAGCTCCGATGACGATCAGCGTCGGCAGCGGCAGCTGCTGGCCGATGCCGGCGAACATGTCCTGGAAGACGGGGATCACGAACACCAGGAGGATGACGATCGCCATGCCGGCGACGGAGAAGATGACTCCCGGGTAGATCATCGCGCCCTTCACCTTCCTGACCAGGGCGTCGTTCTTCTCCATGAAGGTCGCGAGCCGGAGGAGGATCGTGTCGAGAATACCGCCGGCCTCGCCCGCCGCGACCATGTTGACGTACAGCTCGGTGAAGGCCTTGGGGTGCTTGCGGAGGGCGTCGGCCAAGGTGTGGCCGCTCTCGACGTCGTACACCACGGCGCGCGTGACGTCCTTGAGCGCCTGGTTCTCGCTCTGCTCGGCCAGGATGTCGAGCGCCTGCACGAGCGGCAGGCCGGAGTTGATCATCGTGGCGAACTGGCGCGTGAAGATCACGATGTCGCGGGTGCTGATCCCCTTGGCGAACAGGTTGATCTTGATGTCCTTGGGGGCCTGGTCCACCTTCACGACGATCATCCGGTTCTTCCGGAGATGCGCGACGACGTCGTCGTGGCTCGGCAGGTCGATCGAGCCCGACTGCAACTCCCCCGTCAGGGTGCGCGCGGTGTAGTTGAAGACCGGCATCCTCTCTCCTTATCTCGGGTCCTAGGGTCCCCTTGACCCTAGCGGCGCGCCGGCGTCGGCTGAGGCCGCCCCGCCGCCCCCGCCTTGTCGTCCTCGCCGGGCACCGGCTCGCCCACCATGCGCAGGAAGTCGTTGGGCTCCGACGTCCCTCGCAGGCACTCCTCGAGCGCGACCTCGCGCGCCATGTAGAGCTGGTAGAGCGAATCGTTCATCGTCTGCATGCCGTATTTCTTCCCGGCCTGCATGGACGACTGAATCTGGTGGACCTTGTCGTCACGGATCAGCGCCCGGATGGCGGGCGTGGCCACGAGGATCTCGCAGGCCATCGCCCGGCCCCGCCCCTTGGCCTTGGGCAGGAGGATCTGGGTGATGACGCCCTCGAGCACGAAGGACAACTGCGCACGCACCTGCGACTGCTGGTGCGCGGGGAACACGTCAATGACGCGGTTGATGGTCTCCGCCGCCGAGTTGGTGTGCAGCGTGGCGAAGGCGAGGTGCCCCGTCTCGGCGATCGTCAGACCCGCCTGGATGGTCTCCAGGTCGCGCATCTCGCCGATGAGCACCACGTCGGGGTCCTCACGCAGCGCGTACTTGAGCGCGCTGGCGAAGGACTTGGTGTCGCTCCCGACCTCGCGCTGGTTGACGATGCATCCCTGGTGCCGGTGGATGAACTCGATCGGATCCTCGACGGTGATGATGTGGCCTTTCCACTCGCGGTTGATCTTGTCGATCATGGCGGCCAGGGTGGTGGACTTGCCCGAGCCGGTGGGCCCGGTGACCAGGACCAGCCCGCGGGGCTTCTCGGCCAGCTTCGCCACGACCGGCGGCAGCTTGAGCTGCTCGAAAGTCTTGACCTGGAACGGGATCTGCCGCACCACCATCGAGACGCAGCCGCGCTGCTTGAACGCGTTGCCGCGGAACCGGGCGAGGTTCTGGATGCCGAAGGAGAAGTCCAGCTCGTCCTCGGTCTCGAACCGCTTCTTCTGCTGCTCGGTCAGAATCGAGTACGCGATCTGGAGCGTGTCCTTGGGGCTCAGCACCGTCTCGACCTTGCTGTTGGTGATGTCGCCGTCAACGCGGAGCTTGGGACGCTCGCCTGCCGTGATGTGCAGGTCCGACGCCTCGCGCTCGATCATCTCCTCCAGGAGGGCGCGGAGATTCACCGGGCTGGCCTGCGGAGCTTGCGGTGCCGTCACTGGTTATCCCCCCGCCGTTTCCTTGACCACTTCCTCGAGCGTCGTGATGCCTTTCTTGATCTTCACGACGCCGTCCATGCGGAGCGTCAGCATGCCATCGCTGACTGCCTGCTCCTGCAGCTCCGCGGTCGAGGCGCCCTTCAGGATCAGGCGCCGCAGCTCCGGCGAGAGGGCCATGACCTCGTAGAGGCCCGCCCGGCCCTTGTAACCGGAGCCGGCACACTGCTCACAACCCTTGCCCTTGTAGAAGGTCATCCCCTCCCACTCCTTCTCCGTCGTGCCGAGGGCCTTGAGCTCCTCGGGGGCGTACTTGTGCTCCGCCTTGCAGTTACCGCAGATCCGCCGGATCAGCCGCTGCGCCACGATCAGGTTCACGGCCGACGACACGTTGAAGGGCTCGATCCCCATGTCAATCATGCGCGTGATGGTCGAGGGCGCATCGTTGGTGTGGAGCGTCGAGAGCACCAGGTGGCCGGTGAGCGCAGCCTTGATGGCGATGCCCCCCGTCTCGATGTCGCGGATCTCGCCCACCATGATGATGTTCGGGTCCTGGCGCAGAAACGCCTTGAGCGCCGCGGCGAAGGTCATCCCGATCTCGTTGCGCACCAGGACCTGGTTGATCCCCATCAGGTTGTACTCGACCGGGTCCTCGGCGGTCATGATGTTCAC
>JACQVG010000092.1 GCA_016209905.1 Gemmatimonadota bacterium
CAGTACCAGATGGCGAGCGAGTGTCCGGCGTGTCACGGGCGAAGGCTCCGGCCCGAGGCGCTCGCCGTGACGGTCGCCGGGGAGACGATCGGCGCGGTCGCGGCCAGGACCGCGGAGGCACTCGCCGACTGGGTGGCGGGGTTGACTCTCACGCCGCACGAGCGGGCGGTGGCGGAGCTGGTGCTGACCGAGATCGCCCAGCGTCTGGCGGTCCTCCAGGACGTCGGTCTCGGGTACGTCACCCTCGACCGGCAGACGCGCACGCTGTCCGGGGGCGAGGCCCAGCGGATCTCGCTCGCCAACGCCCTGGGGGGGAAGCTCACCGACACGCTCTATGTGCTGGACGAGCCGACCATCGGGCTCCACCCGCGCGATACCGATCGGCTCCTCGCGCTCCTGCGACGGCTCGCCGACTACGGGAACACCGTCCTGGTCGTCGAGCACGACCCGGCGGCCATGCGCGCCGCCGACTGGCTCGTCGAGCTCGGCCCGGGCGCCGGCGAGCGCGGGGGCCAGGTCGTCTTCGAGGGACCCTTCTCCCGACTCCGAGAAGCCTCGACGCTCACGGCCGCGTACCTCACGGGCGAGCGCGCCATCGCCGTGCCGTCGGTCCGGCGCCGGGCGGGACCCCGCTGGATTACGATCGAGGGGGCGACGGCGCACAATCTGAACGACCTCACGGTCAGCATTCCGGTCGGCACGCTCACGGTGGTCACGGGAGTGTCGGGCTCGGGGAAGTCCACGCTGGTGAGCGACGTGCTCCACCGCCAGCTCGAGCGCCACTTCCAGGGCCGCCATTCCGCGAAGGAACACCTCGGCGAAGTCGTCGGCACCGTGCGCCGCATCACGGGCCTCGAGGCGCTGGACGGCGCGGTGCTGGTGGACCAGTCGCCGATCGGCAGGACTCCGCGGTCCAATCCGGTGACCTACGTGAAGGCGTTCGACGAGATTCGCGAGCTGTTCGCCGCGGCCCCGCTGGCGCGGTCGCGCCGCTACACGCCGGCGACCTTCTCGTTCAACGTCGCGGGCGGCGGGCGCTGCGACGTGTGCGAGGGAGCCGGGCACGTGCGGGTGGAGATGGTCTTCCTCGCCGACGTCTTCGTCCCCTGCGAGGCCTGCGCCGGCGCGCGCTACCGGCGCGACGTGCTCGACGTCCGCATCAGGGGCTTTTCGGTGGCCGAGGTCCTCCAGTTCACCGTGGACGAGGCGATCCGGCGCTTCCGCCACCAGGAGCGGCTCGGCCGAGCCCTGTGGCATCTCTCCGAGGTCGGGCTCGGGTACCTGCGCCTCGGCCAACCGGCGACGACCCTCTCGGGCGGCGAGGCGCAGCGGCTCAAGATCGCCCGCGAGCTCGCCGCCGCCGGCAGGAAACGCGGCCGCAAGCTCTACCTGCTCGACGAGCCGACCACCGGACTGCACCTGGACGACGTGCGCGTCCTGCTGGGCGTGCTTGATCGGCTGGTGGACGCGGGCAACACCGTCCTGGTCATCGAGCACCACCTCGACGTCGTCAAGAAGGCCGACTGGGTGATCGATCTCGGGCCGGGGGCGGGAGCGGCGGGCGGCCGCGTGGTGGCCTCCGGTCCCCCGGAGGCGGTCGCGGCCGACGCCGCGTCCCTGACCGGGCGCTACCTCGCGCCGCTCCTGGCGACTCGTTAACTTCGGCCCATGCTGCGAACCCCAAAGAGCCGTGCGCTCGCGGCGCTCCTCGTCATCGCGGCGGCGGCGGGGTGCGGCCGCGCGGCACCTCCCGCGGCGCTGACGCCCGCCACGACGTCCGCCGACACGACCGTCTCACCGCTCGCGGTCCGGGCCGGCGACGTGGTCAAGGTCCAGGTCTGGGGCCACACCGATCTCTCGGGGGAGTTCCCGGTCGACGAGAACTACAACCTTCTCTACCCGATCGTCGGCGAGATCAACGTTCGGCAGTTGACGGTGGGACAGCTGCGCGACCGGCTCCGCGACGAGCTGGGCCGACTCATCACCCAGCCGTTCGTCACCATCATCCCGCTGTTCCGCGTGGCCGTCCTTGGCGAGGTCAGCCGGCCGGGGCTGTACAGCGTGGACGCCACGATGACGATCATCGACGTCCTGGCGCAGGCGGGTGGCCCAACCCGGTCGGCCAACGACCGCCGGATGCGCCTCGTTCGCTCGGGTAGCGCGATCCCGATCTCGCTCGCCCCCTCGACCCTCGCCCGCGCCACCCTGCGCGAGCTCGGCGTCCGCTCCGGCGACCAGCTCTACGTCCCGCGCCTCAGGTTCGCTCGCGAAGACGTGGGGCTCTTCGTCGCGATGCTCAACTTGGCCCTGACCACGTACACGGTCTTTCGTTAGAGCGTCGGTTGACGGGTCGCCCGAACCCGTCTAGCGTTCCGCGTTCCGGTCCCGAGTAGCTCAGCTGGTAGAGCAGCCGGCTGTTAACCGGCGGGTCGGGGGTTCGAGTCCCTCCTCGGGAGCTTGCCTCACAGTTTTCGACGAATCGAATACGTGCGCGCTGACTGAGCTAGAGCACCGTCTTCGCCAGCCGGTGGCCTTGATGTCCTCGATCACCGCCGATGCCAGGAGCTCGGCCTGCGCGGTTCGAAGCGGGGCGGGATCGAGGGCCGCGCACCACGAGCGGCATCCACCTCGCCCCCACCCTATCGTTGCTTCGTCCTGCGACGCGGTCCGCGCCCACGACGCGGAAGGAGGCTTGCAGGGTCTCCTTCGGCCAACTCCATGAGCGGCATGACCGTCACCCGGTCGTGCAGACGGTAGCGGACATCTCCCGGATAGAGGACCGCGAGGTGCTCCAGACCCAGGTCCTTAAGCGCGACGCGCATGGACGGCGTGAGCCGGGGGGCGTCTTGGAACTTGACCTCGACCCCGAACCGCCGCCTGCCCCGGAATAGGAGCAGGTCCAGCTCAGCCCCCGTGTGCGTGGCCCAGAAGTACGCGCCGTCGGGCCGCACCACCTTCAGCACCTCCTCGATGGCGAACCCCTCCCACGAGGCTCCCACTTTCGGGTGCGATAGGAGATCCCGGTCGGTCTTGAGTCCGAGCAGCGCGTGCAGCAGACCGGTGTCGCGGAGGTACACCTTGGGCGACTTGACCTGTCGCTTCTTCAGATTCTCGTGCCAGGGGCGGATCTGGCGGACCATGTAGAGCCCGGTGAGAAGATCCAGATACCGACGCGCCGTGGGCTCGGCCACCCCCAGGGAGCGTGCGGCCTCGGCGGCGTTCCAGATCCCGCCGTGGTAGTGGGCCAGCATGGTCCAAAAGCGGTGCAGGGTCGCGGCCGGGATCGTGATGCCCAGCTGCGGGAGATCCCGCTCCAGGAATGTCTGGAGGAACTGCTGTCGCCACACGAAGCTCGCCGCCTCCGAGCGCGCGAGCCAGGCAGGCGGGAATCCGCCGCGCCGCCAGAGCCGCCGGAGAGCCCCCGCCCCCAGCTCCTCCAGGCCGAATCCCGTCAACACGATCGTCTCGATTCGCCCGGCGAGAGTCTCCGAGGACTGGCGGAGCAAGTCGGGACTGGCGCTGCCGAGGATCAGGAACCGGGCACGGGCAGGGCGGCGGTCGGCGAGGACGCGGAGGAAGGGGAAGAGGTCCGGCCGCCGCTGGATCTCGTCGATGACGACGACGCCCCGCAGCGGGGCGAGGGCCGTCATCGGCTCGGCCAGCCGGGCGAGGCTGCGCGGGTCCTCCAGATCGAAGTAGGCCGGCGAGTCCAGCGACACGATCTCGCGGGCGAGCGTGGTCTTCCCGGCCTGTCGCGCCCCGACGAGCGCGGTGACGCGGCTCCGTTTGAGCGAGGCCCGGATCTCGGCGAGCCACCGGCGGCGCTCGATCATGGTCCTTGAAGCTACCATGAAAATCGAATATCGCAAGTTCGATTTTCATGGTGGTCCGGTCGGCAGTCCGCTGCGCGTGACGCCGATCCCGAATGGCCAGCTGCTCGAAGCCGATGAGCTAGCTCGACGAGGTCAAGGCGCGAAACGCCGACGGCAAGCTGACCAAGG
>JACQVG010000089.1 GCA_016209905.1 Gemmatimonadota bacterium
GATCGCTTCCGCCAAATAGACCTTGGCGAGAATGCCGGCGGGGCCGGCCCTGTCGATCACGGACGCCGCCGTGGCCCACTTCGCGTCCTCTCCCCCTTCGAATTCGACGGTGGTATCGGCCAGTGTGATGAGTGCCGTGGCTGCCCACTTGAGCCTGAGCCGCTGCAATGCGGCACCCTCGTATGTATAGAGCGCCTCAAACCGCTCTACGGCCACTTGCGCGGCTTCGATCTCGCCGCGCGCTGCGTCTACTAACGCGGTCATAGCGATCTGCTCGAGGTCGTCTTCCCCGGCGACCTCCGCGGCCCGGTCGAGATGGGTCGTGGCGGCGTCGCGGTCCCCCAGGACGGCCTCGATGAGGGCGAGATGCCGGTGCGCGGTCGCCTCGGCCTGGACGAGGCCGGCCTCGTTCGCTCTCACGCCCACCGTGCCGAGCTGGCGCAGCGCGGCTTTGATATTCCCGCCGCCCAGATAACTGAAGGCGATCTGACTCATCAATTCGAGCTTCTCCGCCGGATCCGCCGCGCGCTCGATCGCCCGGGTCAGGTGAGAGCGCGCCTCCTCGCCTTTTCCCATGACCTGCTTGGTTGCGGCGAGGCCCCGGTAGGCGGCGATATAGTCGGCATCGCGTTCGATCGCGTGCTGGTAATGAGCAGCCGCCTCTTGCGATCGGCCGGAGCGGTGAAGTAGCTCGGCGTAGGTGTCATGCGGATTGGGGTGGTCCGGCAGGAGCCGCAGGTATTCCTCGGCCGCCTCCAGGCTGCCTTCCAGGTCATCCAGCTCGATGCGCGCGTACACCAGCTCGTTGAATGTCGGTGCAAAGTCGGGGAATTCGTCTGCCACTTCCTCGAGCACCTGAGCCCGCTCGTAAAGATCGGCCGCGCTGTTCGCAGCGTAGTAGGCCAGGTGCGGCTCCTCGGGGAGCAGCTCGGCCGCAGCGCCGAACAGGACCTGCGCCTCTATCGGCCGCGCCGGCCTCCACGCCCGGTAGGCCAGCGCGACGAGCAGCTCGAGACCGGACGTGTTCATGACGTCGCCCAGGCCACGGGCGATCTCCTGTTCGCGTTTTTCATCGGTGAGGCCTGGCGCAAAACGCCCGTACATCACACGGGCCAGGCCGAATCCGGGATCCGCGGCGAGCGCCTGCTCGAGGTGCTTCGCGCCACGTTGGGAGAAAATGTTCTCGATGTCCTCGATGCCGGCCCAGAAGTGTTTCTTCGCCGCGGCGGAAGCCGACGTCGGCTCGAGCCGGCCGCTCGCCTTCGCCTCGTCCTGGGCCGCGCCGGGCACGGCCGACGCGAGCACGGCCAGCAACAGGCCGAACGCGGGAACCAGGGCTCGCACTCGCATGATGTCCTCCTTTGGGCTGGGCGCCGCCGACGGGGACCGCGTTCGGGGCGGGGTCAGCGGCGATCTTAGCCGTTGCTGGTGCGCTCGCCGGAGAGCCGCGCCAGCGCTCGCGCGGCATCCTCGACCAGCGGCTTCAGCTCCGTGCCCGCCTCCTTCCAGGCGTCGAGGAAAAACCGGCACGCTTCGCGGGCCTTACCTGGACCTGCCCGACGCTCTTCCGGGTCTGGATCTCGTAGATGTCGGCCGTCAAGCGGACCTGCGGGCCGATGGCCACCGCGGAGCCGACGAGCGCGTGGCGCGCGCCCGTGGCCGCGGCCACGCCGAGCGCCGTGGCCAGATCGGCGTCGCTCCCCTCGGGCAGCCGCTCGCGCCAGCGCGCGAGGACGGTACGGCTGTCGATCGCGCGCAGCCCCGCGGCGCCATCGAGCGCGGTCGAGAGGAGGTCCACCATACCTTCCCGCCAGACGTCGAGCTCGTCTCCACGGACCGCGAACGGCAGCACGGCGATGCCGGGCGCGGCGCCCTCGGCCAGCGCCTCGGCCGGGGCTAAGCTCCGACCGCGGTCTTTGATGAGCACGTAAAGCCCGGCAGGATGAAGGCGACCGGGGAGACCCAGCGCGGGAGCTCGAGCGTCTCGCGCAGATTCGAGACGACCTGGAGGATGACCCAGCTCGCCGCAAGATAGATGATCAGCACC
>JACQVG010000078.1 GCA_016209905.1 Gemmatimonadota bacterium
GGAAAGATCGTCTGCGTGGGCCGCAACTACGCCGAGCACGCCCGGGAACTGGGCAATCCCGTACCCGAGCGGCCGCTCCTCTTCCTCAAGCCGCCGTCCGCGGTGATCGGCGACGGCGATGCGATCGTGCTTCCGCCCGAGTCGAAGCAGGTGGAGCACGAAGCCGAGATCGGCGTGGTGGTGGGACGCACGCTGCGTTGCGCGGACGAGCGCGCCGCGCGCCACGCGGTGGCGGGAATCACCTGCGTCAACGACGTCACGGCGCGGGACCTTCAGAGGACGGACGGTCAGTGGACCCGCGCCAAGGGCTTCGACACGTTTTGTCCCGTGGGCCCGCGCCTCCTGCCCGTTGACCTCTCCTCCTTCGACCTGTCGGCCCTCGAGGTCATCTGCCGGGTGAACGGCGCCGTGCGCCAGCACGGCCGGGCCGCGGACATGGTGTTCGGCATTCCGGCGCTCCTCGCGTACATCTCGACGATCATGACGCTGGAGCCCGGCGACCTGGTGGTGACCGGCACGCCCGACGGGGTCGGGCCGCTGGTGGCCGGTGACGTGGTCGAGGTGGAGGTTTCCGGCGTCGGGGTGCTGCGGAACCCGGTCAGCGGGCCCGGGGCGTAGTACCGGACGGCGTCGCCCGGTCCGCGCGGGCGTTGGGGAGCCGGGGACGTTTGTCGAGCGCCGAGCGTACCGCGGCGAGGAGCTCGGCGATGGTCCAGGGCTTGGCCAGGAATGGAAGGCCGCTTGGCAGGCCGGGGGCGACACGCGGGTGGGGTGCCGTGTAGCCGCTCGTCAGCAGCACCGGCACCTCGACGCGTTCCAGGCGGAGTGCTTCGACCAGCTCCGAGCCTCCGAGCCTGGGCATCACCACGTCCGTGACGACGAGGTCAATGGCCCCCTTCTCCATCCGGAGCAACTCGAGCGCCTCCTGGCCGTCGGCGGCCACGAGCACCGTGTAGCCGTGCTTCTCGAGCGCGCGCTCGGCGGCGCGGCGCAACGCGAGCTCGTCCTCCACCACAAGGATGCGCTCGGTACCGCCCTTGACGACGGGCGTCTCCTGGGTCGTGCGGGAGGGCGCCACCCCCGACTCGGCCTGGAAGTACACCTTCACGGTCGTTCCGCGGCCGGGCTCGCTGTAGACGTGGACGTAGCCGCCCTGCTGCTTCACGAGCCCGTAGACCATCGCCATGCCGAGGCCCGTGCCGACGCCGACGGGTTTGGTCGAGAAGAACGGCTCGAAGATGCGCTGCTGCGTCTGCCGGTCCATGCCGCCGCCGGTGTCGCTCACCGTGAGCACGACGTAGTCCCCGGGCCCGCCCCACCCATAGCGCTCGCTGAACTCCTGGTCGAGCGCGGCCCGCGCCGTCGAGATGACGAGCGTCCCGCCCCCCGGCATGGCGTCGCGGGCGTTGGTCACGAGGTTCATGACGATCTGCTCCACGGCGTCGGCATCAGCCCGCACCACCGCGCCAGCGGGCTCGAGCGCCATCTTGAGCTCGATGTTCTCCGGGACGAGCCCGCGCAGGAGCCGGGTGAAATCGCCCAGCAGCTCGCTGAGGTCGAGAACCTGGAACTCCAGCTCCTTGCGGCGACTGAAGCCGAGCAGCTTGCTCGTGAGCGCCGCGCCGTGGATCCCTGCCTCGCGAATGGCCTCCACGTCGGCGCGCAGCGGCGAGTCGGCCGGCAGCTCGCGGGACATCAGCTCGGTGGTCGTGAGAATCGCCGTCAACAAGTTGTTGAAGTTGTGCGCCATCCCGCCTGCGAGCTGGCCCACCGCCTCCATCTTCTGCGCCTGCTGGAGCTGCCGCTGGAGCGCCTGACGCTCGCTGACGTCCTCGACGATCACCTCGAAGCCGAGGACCGTGCCCTGAGCGTCCCGCAGCCCCCGGCCGGTCAGCCGGACGGCGATGGGGCTCCCGTCCTTCCGTTTCCATTCCACTTCGACGACATCGAACCGCTCGTGCGGCCCGTACTGGGCGATGAGACGCGCCCGCTCTGCGGGATCGCGATACAAGCCGGTGGCCATGTCCACGCCCAGCAGCTCTTCGGCCGAGTCGTAGCCGAGCATCTCCACGAGGGCCGGGTTCACCATCGTCAGCCGGCCGTCCACGGTGCTCCGGTAAATCCCGAACACCGCGTTCTCCACGAACCCCCGGATGCTCGCTTCCGACTCGCGGAGCGCCTCCTCGGTTCGCCTGCGGTCGGTGACGTCCAGCGCGGTGCCGATGATCGCCGGCCTGCCGTCGAGCTCGGTGCGGGTGCCGAACACCTCGAGGTGGACCAGCGTCCGGTCCCCACGCCGGGCGCGGAACGCGTATTGCGCGCTCTGGGCGCTCCCCTCGATCCGCTCGCGGATCTTGGACTCGACCAGCTCGCGATCCTCCTCCACCACGACATCGAGCACGCCCAGCCGCGACACCATCTCGTCCCGCGAACAGCCCAGCATCTCCGCCGCGCGCTGGTTGACGTAGCGGAACCGGCCGTCCTGGATGATGTAGATGCCTGCCAGGGACTGCTCGACCAGCGTCCGAAACTGCCGCTCGGCGGCCTCGAGCGCGACCTGGGTCCCTTTCCCTTCGGTGATGTCCACCATGACGCCGCGCAGGCGCACCTGCCGGCCCTCGCCGGCCACGACGGTCACGACGTCGTGCAGCCACACCGCGCGCCCGTCGGCGGCCAGCATGCGGTACTCCAGCTCGTGGTCCCGGCGCTCGCGGGTCGCCCCCAGGCAATAGGCCACCGCCCGTTCGCGGTCTTCGGGATGGATGTGGTCCCGCCAGAAATCGGGCTCCCGGAGCCAGCGCTCCACGGGATAGCCCAGGATGCGCTCGGCCTGCCGGCTGACGAACGTGAAGGCGAAGGTCTCGGCGTCGGACTCCCAGACGATGCCGTCGAGGGACTGCACCAGCGCTTCATACTCCCGCTGTGACGTGGCGCGGAGCGGCCGGACCACCAGCCACCAGAGGAACGGCGCCAGCAGGACCGCCAGCAGCAGGGCGTCGAGCCCGCTGCCCGCCAGTTCGGACGCCCCCGGGACTACCAGCGGCAGCACCAACATCACCGCCAGCTCGCCGAGAAAGGCGATCAGCAGGAGCGCCGCGAACAGGCGCAGCTGAGAGAGTGCGCGGAAGGGCTCGTAGCGAGTGCGCATGTGAAGTCAGGCCGCGAGAGGGCCTGTCCCACTTGCAAAGATCGCAACGGGCGCCAGTTTCGCAACGGGCCACCCGTATCGTATCATTCCACGGGCGAAAGCTACTTCAGCGGGGCGGTGACGGTGAGCGAGGCGCGACTGGAGGCGGCGGCTGAGCGGATGGAGCGGGTGCGTGCGTGAGCGTAGCCGATTCGTTCTTCCCCGCGGCCGGCGGTTGGCGTGGCGGTGGATCGCTGTGTCGCTGCTCGCCCACACCGTGCTGCTGGGATCGTTCCTCAGGTTCGGCGGCCCCTTGAGGGGGCGCGTCCCGCAGCGCTCGCTCCACTATCTCCTCGACCTCCGGGGGCGCCCGCTCGCGCTCGACCGCTCGGTGCCCATCGTCGAGCTGCCGCCCCTCGCCCGGCGCGGCGCGCCGTTGGTCCTCGGGCGACGCGGGGCGGCGCCCGATTCGGTGCGCGTCGGTCCGGTGGGCGTGACGGCGGGAGACTCGGAGGCGGTGAGCCCGACCGGCCGACGGGCCGGTCGAGAGCTGGCGGCGCTCACGCCCCGGCGCGGCGATGGGCGGCTGTGGGTGCGGCCCCTCATCATCCCCGAGGGAGGCTCGCGCCCGATCAGCCTCGACTCCGTGGTCGCGGTCCGAATGCACGCGATGGCCGACTCGATCGAGCGGCATCCCATGGCGGATCCCAGTGCCAATCCGTACGTGTCACGTCCCTGGACGTTCGAGGCCGGCGGCCGCACGTACGGCCTCGACGCGCGGGGGCTGCACCTCGGCACCTTCACCATTCCCACGGCCGCGCTGGCGTTGATCGCGTTTCCGCAGGGGACTATTGACCAGGCGCGCGCCGGCGCGGCGCTGATGGCGATGCGCGCCGACATGCTGCGGGCGGCGGCCCGCGCCGAGGCCGAGGACGATTTCAAGCGCGCGGTGCGCGCGATTCGCGACCGGCGGGACCGCGAGCGGCGGGACCAGCGGGAGCGCGACGCGAAGCGGCAGCCGGTGACGCCGTGAAGCTGATTGATACCGACGAGACGATCCTGATCGTCACGGGGAGCGACGTGCCGGCGGAGATGAACGACCGGCCCCTGGCCTACCGGCTCAAGGGGGAGATTGACCGGCTGGGGGCCGGGAAGAGCTTCCGCGGCGCGCTGGTCGTCTCCGACCGCTGGTACGCCGACAACCGCATCTTCCACCTCTGCCCGACGGTCGTGGTCGGCGGCCCGGGGGTGAACGCGGTGGCCGCCGCGCTCGTGGGCGAGCTGCCCATGCTCGTGCAGCGCGACGAGCGGGTTTTCGTCCAAGGCTCCTGGAACGGGGAGATGAAGCGCGCCAGCTTGTGGGGCATGGACCGGGTCGCCACCGCGCAGGCGGTCGAGGCCTTTGTGCGCGAGGGGTTCTGCGCGGACTTCCTGGCGCGGACCTGGAAGAACTAGCCGCTGACCCGCCCCCGGGCGGGGCTAGGCGCGCGCCGCGATCTCGAGCCGCCGCACCGCCTCGTCCCGCCCCACCGCCACCAGCAATACGTTCACGGGCTCGGACACGGTCGAGCCCGTGAGCGCGATACGGATCGGCTGCATGATCCCGCCGGCCTTCATCCCCTGCGCGTCCGCGAGGCGGCGCAGCTCGGCCTCGAGCCCCTCGGCGGACCAGTCGCTCAGGCCGCGGAGCGCGGCCACGGCGAGCCCGAGCACGCGGGCGTGGCCGGCCTCGTCCCCGGCGACGTGGGCGGCGGCCTTCTCGTCGAGGGTGACGGGATCGAGCCCCGCGCGCAGGCGCGCCTGACGGACCACGTCGAGCGTGGTGCGGCTGCGCGGCAGGACGGCCGCCAC
>JACQVG010000079.1 GCA_016209905.1 Gemmatimonadota bacterium
CCCTGAACCCCGCGACCCCGCTCAGCGCGGTCGAGGAAGTCGTGGAGGGACTCGACCTGCTGCTGATCATGTCGGTCAACCCGGGCTTCGGCGGGCAGGAGTTCTGGGAGCCCGCGGTGAACAAGGTCGCGCGGGCGAGGGAGTTGCTCAGGCGCGCCGAGAGCCGTGCGCTGCTCGAAGTGGACGGCGGTGTGGGGCGGGACACCATCGGCCGCCTGGCCGCCGCCGGCGCCGACACCTTCGTGGCTGGCAATGCGGTCTTTACCGTCTCAGACGCCGCGGCGGAGGTCCGCGAGCTCAGACGCCTGGCCGAAGGAGCTCGGTCGGGGCGAGGGACGCTGGTATGAGGAGGCAGTGGCTCATCGTCGCCCTGGTGGCCGGCGTCCTCACGGCCGCAGCGGTCGTGGGCGTCCGGCTGGCGCCGGATCTCTTCCCCGTGGAAGTGGGGTCCGTGGCGCCGAACTTCGCGGCGAGGGACCTCGCGACCAACGCCCCGCTGCACCTGGCCGGCTACCGGGGCGAGGTGGTCCTCCTCAACATCTGGGCCACCTGGTGCGAGCCCTGCCGTGTCGAGATGCCGTCCATGGAGCGGCTCCACCGCGAGCTCGGGCCGGCGGGCCTCAAGGTCGTGGCCGTGAGCATTGACGAGGGGGGTCCCGACGTGGTGCGCGCCTTCGTGCGGGAGCTCGGGCTCAGCTTCCAGATCCTGCACGACCCCACCCGCGCCATCGAACGCGTCTACCAGACCACGGGGGTCCCCGAGAGCTTCGTGATCAATCGCGACGGCCGGATCATGAAGAAGGTGATCGGCGCGACGGAGTGGGACTCGGCCGTGAACCGCAACCTGATCCGCCGCCTGCTGGCGCAGCGCGGGTAGACCGTGGCGCTGCGCGACGCCCTGCTCCGCCACTGGCCGCTCAAGCTGACGGCGCTCGCGCTTTCGATCATCGTGTGGGTCGTCGTGGCGTCGGAGGAGACGACCTCCCAGCTCGTGAGTGTGGAGCTCGAGCTCGACGTCGCGCCGACCCTGGCCCTGGCGGCGCCGCCGCCGCCGGTGAGGGCCCTGATCACCGGCGCCGGTCGAGAGCTGATCAAACTCTACGCCGCGCCGCTCGTGCTCCGCGCGGCCATCCCGCCGACGGCCCAGGCACCGCGTCACCGCCTCAGCATCGCTCCCGCGGATATCCGCGTCCCGCGCAACGCGGACGTCACCATTCAGGATGTCGAGCCGCGCGAGATCGAGCTCCAGATCGACCGCGTGTTCCGCCGCACCGTGCCGGTCGCTCTCCGCGCCGTCGTCGAGGCGGAGTCGGGCTTCGCGCTGAGCGGGCCGCTGGTCCTCACGCCCGCCGAGGTGCAGGTGAGCGGGCCGCGCGCGCTGGTCGTCCGGCTCGATTCCATCGCCACCGATCCGATCGAGGTTCGCGGTCTCACCGGCCCGTTCGAGCGCACCGTGCCGCTCGACACCGCCCGCAGCGATCTGCTGCACGTCTCCCCGCGCGAGGTCGTGCTCTCGGGCCGAGTCCGGAAGACTTGATCGCTTCGGAGCCTCTCACCGTCCTCGGCATCGAGACCTCCTGCGACGAGACATCGGCGGCCGTGCTCGTGGGCGCGCCGGGAGGAGCGGCCGGGGACATCCGGCTCGCCTCCTGCGTCATCCTCTCGCAGGACGTCCACCGCGTCTACCGCGGCGTCGTGCCTGAGCTCGCCTCGCGCGCCCACCTCAAGGCTGTGGGCCCGGTCGTGGACCGTGCGCTCGAGGAGGCGGCGACCGTGCTGGACCGGGTGGACCTCATCGCCGTCACCGCGGGACCGGGCCTCGTCGGCGCGCTCCTCGTCGGCGTCAGCTACGCCAAGGGGCTCGCCCTGGCGACCGGGACGCCGCTGGTCGGAGTCCACCACCTGGAGGCGCACCTGTTCGGGACCGCGCTCGACGATCCCGCGGCGGTCCCACCCTTCGTCGGGCTCATCGTCTCGGGCGGGCACTCGCTCCTGCTCGATGCGCCGCGCTGGGGCGAGTACCGACTGCTCGGCCGGACCCGCGACGACGCGGTCGGCGAAGCGTTCGACAAGGTGGGCGCCCTCCTCGGCCTCGGCTTTCCCGGCGGACCGGCGATCGAGCGCGAGGCGGCGCGCGGAGACGCCCGCTATCGGTTCCCGCGCCCCATGCTGCACGGCGGCCAGCGGCCGGGCGACCCGGACTATTTCGATCTCTCCATGAGCGGCCTCAAGACGGCGCTGGTCCACGCGGCCCGCGCCTCGGCCGACCTCGCCTCCGACCGGCCGCACCTGGCGCGCGGCTTCCAGGACGCGGTGATCGAGGTGCTCGTGGCGAAGGTCGTGCGGGCGGTGGATCTGACCGGCCGCCCGCGCGTGGTGCTCGGCGGCGGCGTGGCCTGCAACCAGGCGCTGAAGCAGGCGCTGGCTCAGGCGCTCGCCGAGCGCGGTGCGAAGCTCCATGCCCCGACCCCGCGCATCGCCACCGACAACGCGGCCATGATCGCGCGCGCCGGACTGTTCCGCGCCGGCGAGGCGGGACGCGTCGTGGACGCGGAGGCGCGCCTCCCCTTCCCCGGACTCTCGCTCCTGTGACCGTGTATCCGTTCGTCATCCACTTCGGGCCCGTCGAGGTCACCGGCTACGGCATCATGATGATGATGAGCTTCCTGGTCGGCGGGTGGGTGTACGCGCGCGAGGTGCAGCGGCGGGGGCTGGACACCGCGATCGCCTGGGACACGGTGGTCTTCGCCGTGCTGGGCGGGCTCGCGGGAGCGAAGATCTACTACGCCGCGTCGGTCGGGAGGCTCGATGTCCTCTTCGCCCGCGGCGGCCTCGTCTGGTACGGTGGGTTCGCGGGCGGCGCCGCCTGCGTGTTCGCCTACATGTGGTGGAAGCGCCTTCCGGTCCGCACCCTGCTCGATCTCATCGCGCCGTCGCTGGCGGTCGGCTACCTGCTCGGGCGCGTGGGGTGCTTCCTCGTGAACGACGACTACGGCGTGCCGACGGACCTGCCGTGGGGGATGGCCTACCCTCGCGGCGCGCCGCCTTCCACGGCGCGGGTGCTCGCGGAGCAATTCGGCGTGGCGATCCCGGCGGGCACGCCGCCCGATCAGGTGATGGCGGTGCATCCCACCCAGCTCTACGAGGTCGCACTGATGCTCGCGGTCTTCTGGGTCCTCTGGCGGGTGCGCGCGCATCGTCACGGGCCGACCTGGCTCTTCGGCCTCTACCTCATCCTCTCCGGCCTGTCGCGGTTTGGTGTCGAGTTCGTCCGCGCCAAGAGCGACCGCGTGCTGGGCGCGGTCTCGCTGGCCCAGGTGCTGAGCGCGGCTCTGGTGTTGCTGGGTGTCGGGCTGATGGCGCGCTACCGCATGCCGGAGGCGAGGCCCGTCCAGGAGAGCCCGGAGCAGGCGAGCGACGCCTGACTCTGCGGGCCGTTACCCTCGGTAACTGCTGCAGGCCTTGCGGGCTAATCTGCGCCTCAGGCATTTCTCGGCGCGCACGGAGGAGGCGTATTCCGCTTGGGCCAGGCGGTATGTCCGGTTTCACGGGCTGCGTCATCCGGGCGAGCTGGGGGAGGCTGATGTCCGGGCGTTCCTGACGCATCTGGCGGTGGATCGGCAGCTGGGGCCGTCGACCCTGGCCCAGGCGCTGGCGGCGTTGCTGTTTCTGTACCGGGAGGTGTTGGGGCGGCCCCTCGTCGGTGTGGGGTCGGTGCCGCGGGCGCGGGTGCCGACACGAATACCGGTGGTGCTCACGCCGGAGGAGGTGCGGCTGGTGCTGGAACAGTTGCGAGGCACCACCCGGCTGGCCGCGATGCTGCTGTACGGCGTTGGCATGCGGCTCCTGGAATGCTTGACCTTACGGGTGAAGGACATCGATCTGGTGCGGGGAGAGATCCGGATTCGACGGGGGAAGGGGGCGAGGGATCGGGTCACGGTATTGCCGGAGGTCATGCGGGCGGCGGTGGCGGCCCAGGTCGAGCGGCTTCGGATGCTGCACCAGCGGGACTGTGAGGGACGTGGGGGGTGGGTCGAGTTGCCGGGGGCGCTGGCGCGCAAGTACCCGCGGGCCGGTCGGTCGTTGCAGTGGCAGTGGTTGTTTCCGGCCTCGCGGCAGTATACGGATCGGACCAGCGGCGAGCGGCGCCGGCATCATCTGCACGAATCGGCTTTGCAGCGGGGGATGGCCGAGGCGGTGCGGCGCAGCGGGATTACGAAGCGGGCCACGTGCCATACGTTTCGCCATTCCGCGGCGATGGCTCTCCTCCAGCACGGCGTGGATCGCTCGGTGATCGCCCTCTGGCTCGGCCACGAATCCGTAGAAACGACCCAGATGTATCTTCACGCCAACCTGCAGCTGAAGGAGGCAGCGCTCGCCAGGACTGCCCCCTTGAACGTCCGAGCGGGCCGCTACCGCCCCGGCGACAGCTTGTTGGCCTTCCTGAAGAGCCTCTGATAATGCCGCGTCACACAGCCAGGGAACCGCCCATTCTCGGCCGATCCGCGATCCCACCCGGCATAATCCGGGACCCGGCATTATGGCGCAGGGTGTGAATGGAGACCGCGCGCTTGTGGATGCCCGCCGCGCGTTTGGCGTGGCGGAAGGCCCCTTGCACGCTGCTCTTGGCCATCGGCGTGGTGGCGGTCGCCGCTGCGCGCCCGTCGCGTCCGCGCGCGGGACACAGCAGCCGCGGGTTCCGGTGGCCCCGCCACTGCTCGCGCGGTTCGGGGCGGGAAAGCGTCGGATGATAGACGAAGTTGCCGCACCCGTGGTTGAGCGCCTCCAGCTCCGACCGGTACCCGAGGTCCCAGGAATTCCGCGCACCGTGCACCACGGTGTAGACGGGACCGACGCCTCAGCGGTGGTTCGTGCGGATCATCGAAACGTAAGGCGCCAAGCCTGTGCCCGTCGCGACGAGCACCAAGTTCACATCCGGGGGGACGGAATCCAGCGTGAAATGGCC
>JACQVG010000085.1 GCA_016209905.1 Gemmatimonadota bacterium
ATCTGGCTCGTAGTCGCGTAATGCCGGCAGGATGCGTGGCGCCTGCCCGGCGTCCATCACCAGCACCTGGAAGCCGGTCGCCGCCAGCGAATCCATGGCCGCCCGCCAGGTCGGCGAGCGCTTGGCCAGCGAGACCAGGCGGTCGGCCAGCAACGCATCCGTCACGCGGATCGCGCGGGTTCGCTCCGCTGACGGCTGGGACGAGCGATCGCGGACCGCGCCCGGCCCGTGGGTGCAGGTGAGTGCGACCGGAAACACGAGCAGCACCAGCGCTCGGCGCGCGCCCCGCCGTCCCATCCCGTCCATCCCCACCCCACAACGAAAAGCGACGCCCGCGGGGCGCCGCGCCGTGATCGCTCCTGCCGCGGCGACGTGCCGCGGCCGTGCTCCGGGGGTGCAAGGCCTGTGCCCTGCGGTGAGGGGCGCGGAGGGCTCGGCGTGTGGTTGACGCGTTTCTCACAACGACTTATGTTGCCGCTTCGCCGGCACATGGGGCGATGCCCTTGCACTGATTACCGAGGCAGTCGGGCTCACATGGGTCCAACCCGCCAGGGCCGCGACGGATGCGCGCCCTCTTTCGGGAGTCGCCAGGCTCGCACGCCTGCGCCCGGCCTCGGGCTTCCCGGTCTCCTCTCCCATTCCGCTCTCTTTCCGGAGGAAAAACCCTATGCGTAAACCAACGTGGGCGAGTTTGATCTTCGCGCTGGCGCTCCTGTGGGTCGGCAGTGAGCCGCAGGGGCTGCGAGCGCAGGGCGTGACCACGGGCGCGGTCATCGGGATGGTGAGCGACGACCAGGGCCAGCCGGTTGTCGGCGCTCAGGTGCAGATCGTAAATCGCGCTACCGGCTACGCGACCGGTGCGCTCACCCGCGCCAACGGCCTCTATTTCCTGCAGGGCCTCGAGGTCGGCGGCCCCTATTCCGTGCTGGTGCAGAGCATCGGCTTCCGCCCCGTCGAGCGCGCCAACGTGTACGTCACGCTCTCCCAGGCCACGCGCGTCGACGTGCAGCTCGCGGTCCAGGCCGTAGAGCTCGCCGGGCTCGAGGTCACCGGCGACCGTGCGGTCGACTTCAGCCCCACCCGGCAGGGCGTCGCGAACCTGGTCACGGATACCTTGATCCGGCGCGTGCCGACCGCGACCCGCGATTTCCTCGATCTGGTCAAGCTCACGCCGCAGGTGACGCGGCCGCAGGACGGCGGGCCCAGCGCCGGCGGCGCCTACAACCGGTTCAACGTGTTCACGATTGACGGGGTGAACCAGAGCGAGCGCTTCAACCTAGGGAGCACAGGCGGCGTTCCCGGCGGCTCGTCGAGCGGCAAACTCATCTCGGTCGAGGCGGTGAAAGAGTTCCGGGTCTTCATGAGCCCCACCGATGTGCGCCAGGGCAACTTCGCCGGCATGCTGGTGAACGCGGTGACCCGGAGCGGCACCAACGAGTTCACGGGCGGCGCCACCTACACCTGGCGCAACGAGGATCTCGCCGCGAGTGACCTGCGCGATCAGAATTTCCAGCTCAGCGTGAAGCAGTACGGCTTCCACCTGGGCGGGCCGATCATTCGCGACAAGCTGCATTTCTTCGTCGCGCCCGAATGGCAGGATCGCACCACACCCGCCACAGGGCCCATCGGGGGCACACACCCCGTCCCGGCACCCGCCCTCGACCGGATCGGGCAGATCATGAGCGACGCCTACGGCTTCGATGTGGGCGGCACCGGTGCGGTGGAGCGCGAGAACCCGCTCACGAATCTGTTCGCACGCCTGGACTACTCGATCTCGGCGAACCACCGGCTGGTGTTGCGCCAGCTCATCAACCGCGCGGACGTCGACGAGTTCAGCCGCAACTCGAGCTCGTTCACGAACCGGGCAGACCGGCAGAACTCCGGGTTCCGGTTCGGCTCGAACGCCTTCAATCGCGTCAATAAGAACCGGTCCACCGTGCTTCAGCTCTACTCGAACCTGCCCAACGGCTGGTCGAACGAGCTGATCTTCGGCTACAACACGATCGATGACATCCGCGAGGTGCCGGTGCGCGCGCCCGAGATCAGCCTGGGCGTGCCGATCAGCGGCACCACCTACGCCGTGACCTTCGGCACCGAGCAGTTCTCGCCCGATAACATGCTCGAGCAGGACATCTACGAGCTGTCCGAGAACCTGAGCATTCCCTTCGGCGCGCACACACTCACGGTCGGCGGGCGCATCGACCACACGCACATCTTCAACAACTTCTTCCAGCGCGGCTTCGGCGTGTACTCGTTCGCCGATACTACCGCGCTGAAGGCCGGTACGCCGACCAGCTACAGCGTCGGGTATGACAACAGCGGCACGGGCAAGGGCATCCCGGCGGACTTCCGCGTGCGCCTGTACAGCCTGTATGCGCAGGACCAGTGGGCGGTCAATGATCGCCTCACGCTGACCTACGGGCTGCGTGCGGACATTCCCCATTTCCTGGACAAGCCGCTGGAGAACGACAGCATCTTCGCTCGCTTCCAGATCCACACCTCGGAAGCCGTGCCTGAGACGCAGGTGCTGTGGTCGCCGCGCGTCGGCCTCAACTACGATCTGGGCGGCGAGGCGCGGACACAGGCGCGCGGCAACCTGGGCATCTTCACCGGGCCGCCTCCGTACATCCTCCTGGCCAACGCCTTTGCGAACACCGGGCTCGGTCTGGTCGCGCTGACCTGTTCGGGCGCGGCCGTGCCCGCTTTCACGCTGGACGTGAACAACCTGCCAAAGGCGTGTGCGGGCCGGGAGCCGCCGGCGCCCGGGGCCGCCGGAACGGCGGGTGTGAACATCAACGACCCGAACTTCAAGTACCCGCAGTACTTCGCCGGCTCGTTCGGCTTCGACCGGCAGCTCCCCTTCAGCAGTGTGTTCACCTTCGAGGGTCTGTATCGGAAGGCCATCAACGGCGTTCTCATCCGCGACCGCAACCTGAAGGGGCCGCGTCTCGTTGATGGCCAGCCGTACCGTGATCGCGACGGGCGTGTGCTGTACGCGGACACGATCAGCGCGAGCGGCTCGGTCACGAACGACGGCCAGAAGGTAGCCACCCGCATCCGCGGCGTCAGTTTCAGCGAAGGATTGATCGAGGTCACCAACCAGTCGGAGGACTATAACTTCTCGCTTTCGGGCCAGCTCCGGACGCGCTTCTCCGAGTCGATGGAGGGAGGACTGGCGTACACCTTCACGCGCGCGCGCGACGTGCAGAGCCTGACCTCGGACCGTGCGATCTCCAACTGGCGCAACGGCCGCCAGCTCGCCACTTCGCACGATGATCTGACCGTCACGCCCTCCTACTTCGAGCGGCCGCACCGCATCACGCTGTTCGGTACCTACACGCTGCCCTGGAAGCTCACGGACGTCTCGATCTTCTACGAGGGCATGTCCGGCACGCCCTTCGTGTACGTGGCCAACGGCGACCTGAACGGGGACGGCGAATCGAGGAACGACCCGATCTACGTGCCGCGCAATGCCCTCGACGCCAGCGAGATGCGCATCGGGACGGGCGTCGGCGCGGCGTTCGTGCAGGATACGGCGATGGCGCGGGCGTTCGACGAGTTCATCAGCGAGCACGACTGCTTGAACGAGCAGCGCGGGCAGATCATGGAGCGGAGCAGCTGCCGCAGCCCGTTCCAGCACCGGCTCGACCTCTCGATCCGTCAAGCCGTTCCGACGATCATGGGGCAGCGGCTCGCGCTGCAGGTCGACATCTTCAACTTCCTGAACTTCCTGAACGGCTCCTGGGGGAAGATCGAGCTCCCGACCCTGGACGCGAACTTCCCGCAACAGCAGGTGCTGTCGCAGGTCGGCCGCAATCCTGGCCCGCTGAACGAATCCATCTCGACCTTCACGTTCAACAATACGGTTCGGCAGCAGGGCGCTTTTGCGGAGAGCACGGGCGAGGCGAACTTCTGGCGCGTCCAGATGACGCTCCGCTACGCGTTCTGAGGGGAGGCGGTCGAGCGGCAGGTCGCATCGGCCTCCACCTCCTGTGCCGACGAGACCTCGAGGGAAAACGAAGCGCCCCCGCCGTGTGGCGGGGGCGCTTTCGTCGCTGGGACCGGCATCTCTTGGGCCGCTGACCTCAGGTCGTCGCCTGAGTCCCCGGCGTGCACGCCGCCGCGCTGTCGCGCGCCACGTCCACACGGTAGACGCCACTGGGCGCGATGCGGATCTCGACCGTGCCGTGCACGTTCGTGCAGAGCGTGCGCAACCCGGCCTGCGCGAGCAGGCGTTCGATCGCGTTCCTGCGAGGGTGGGTCGTGCCGTTGGCGCTGATGACGGCCAGCTCGGGCGAGGTGTGCTGAAGCCAGACGGAGCTGCCGCTGAAGGCGTTGTCGAAGATGGCGTCGTTGGCCCCGTGATGGCCGACCTTCAGCACCTCCAGCTCGGCCGTGTAGCCGGAGAACTGCGTGCGCCAGCGCTGGTTCGCCATGACCTCGCCATCGCCGGCAAAGAACATCTCGAAGCTGCCGCGTCGCAGCCGCGCACCGAGCGTGCCCTCGTTGAGTTGCCGGCTGTCCGCGCCGGCATTGGCGAGGAAGTCGGGCAACGGCGGCAGCACGGACAGGGTGGTCGCGCCGTCGGCGCCGAACGCGAGCTCGTAGACGCCCGCTGGCACGATAGTGCTGTCCGCGTGCGCGCGCGCCGTGGCGATCACGCTCTGATAGAAGGAGAAGTCCCGGACCTGGCCGTTGTAGAGGAACCGGCGCACGTGCACGCGCTCCAGTACCGGAGGCAGACCCTCGAAGTGGTCGCCATGCGCGTGACTCAGGATGATGAACTCGAGCGTGTCGACGCCGAGCGCGGCCAGCCGCCGGGCAACGAAAGCGGGATCGGAGCCGTTCGCGCCCGCCGGACCTGCGTCGACGAGGCCGTGGCGGAAGCCGGCGGCGGACGAGTCGGTGACCAGGATCGCGTCGCCACCGCCGCCGGCGTCGTTCGCGCCCAGCTCCAGGGCCCGCACGATGAGCAGGCTCGTGCCCTGGAGCAGGATGCGGAACGCAATTTCGCGGGTCGCGGTCGCGGCCCCCGCGCGCGCGGTCACGATCAGTGTGTAGTCGCCCGGGCGCGCTACCGTGCTGCCCGAGAGGAATGCCGCGCCGTTGAGCCGCGCCTCGAACGAGCCGCGGTCCACCGAAACCGTGATGATGACCGGACCCGTGTACGACCCGCCCGGCTCCACGCCGGAGACGGTGATGACGGGTTCGCGGTCGGTGGGCTCCGCCGGGTCGCCGCACGCCGCGAGGCTGGCGAGCAGCGCGAGGCACGCCCAGCAGGAAATCAGCTGTGGTCGGAGCAACCGGATCTCCACTGCCGCGTCTTCATTGCAAGTGCGGGCCGCAACTTAGGCACCAATGCGCCTGGCC
>JACQVG010000083.1 GCA_016209905.1 Gemmatimonadota bacterium
ATCGAGGTGTTCAGGGCGGTGCTCGATTCGATTCTCAGTGTCAAGGGGGGAAGGAGGCAGTAGGGGGCAGAGTTGCAGAGTTGCAGTGGGATGCAGGGGCAAGGCGGCAGGATGGTACGAGCTGCGACGGATCTGATACCCCAAGCCTTCCGATGGGCGCTATGATGCTGGCGTGGCCTCGCATCGCACCCTCAAGGCCTGGCAGCACGCCAAGATCCTCGCGGTGGATTGCGCGAAGGCGGCCCGCCGATTTCCGCCGGAGGAGCAGACGGCGCTGGCCGATCAGCTGCGGCGAGCGGCGTACAGCGCGGCTCTCAACATTGCGGAGGGGTCAGGACGCCGCGGGGCGCGAGACTACAGGAAGTTCCTCGTCACCGCCCGAGCGTCCCTCGATGAGGTCGAAGCCATCCTCGAAATCGCGCGGGACCTCGGCTACATAGATCCGAGCGCTTTTGCTCGGCTGGAAGCGCGGCGTGACGAAGCCGCCAAGACGCTGTACGGTCTCATTCGCTCGCTGGAGAGCCGTGCCGCAATGCGACCCGCGGCCCGATCGCTGGGCTAGTCGCTTCTCCTTGACCCTTGCCTCTTAGCACCACTGCAACTCTGCAACTCTGCAACTCTACTGCCCGCTGCCGCCTGACCCCTGCAGTACCAGTGATGACACCCGTGGCCCGATCGCTGGGGTAGTCGCTTCTCCTTGACCCTTGCCCCTTAGCACCACTGCAACTCTGCAACTCTGCAACTCTACGGCCCGCTGCCGCCTGACACCTGCAGGATGAGCGACAGACCCAGGTCGTACAGCGCGTGCGTCCACGCCGTGATGCCGAGGCCCCGCGTGACGTACAGCACGCTGAACACCACCCCGGCGATCGCGCGGAACGTGAAGCTCGGCACGGTGAACCTGTCGCCCAGCGCGCCCACGTAATGGAAGGCGGAGAAGATCAGGGACGAGACGACCACCGCGAGCACAGCCGACGCCGTGCGCCCCGTGCCGAAGACGACGTGAAAGCCCCACAGCAGCCCGCCCGTGAGCAGCACCCGGAACAGCAGCTCCTCATAGATCCCCGCGCCCAGCGACACGACCAGCTGCGTCGGCAGGTCGAGCGCCGCGGCGCCGCCGATCCGAAGAGCGCCGGGCCCGAACAGCACGAGCCGCGTCAGCCACCCCACCACGAAGCCGAACACGGTGGCGTACCCGGCGCTCTCGCCGAGCATGTACCCGAAGACGCGAGCCTCGAGGCGCTCGCGCGAGGCACGCTGGTCGCGCCACACCAGCAGCGCGCCGGTGCCGAACAGGACCGCCCCGAAGACCGCGAGACCGTCGCGGCCGCCGAGCGACAGGAACAGGCTCTTGAGGAGCACGTCGGCGCCGTTGCGCACGCCCTCCACGGCCGAGCCGGTGAGCAGCGCCGAGAACCCCTCGTAGAGCAGCAGCAGCGGCAGCGCGAAGAGGATGCTGTAGCGCGGTGCGCGCGAGCGCTTCAGATACTCTTTCATCGCCGGCACTGGTAACGTACTCCGCGTGTGGCGTTTCCTCTATCGCGGCGCGTGGGCGCTAGCGCGGCCGCTCGCCGCGATCCTGGCCGGCAACAGCGGCAAGCTGGGCCGCGCCGCCGCCGGGTGGCGCGGAGCGGCGCCCGCCATCGCGGACTGGGCCGCCCGTCACCGCGATACGGCTCGGCCGCTGGTCTGGTTCCACGCGGCGTCGGTCGGCGAGGGCCGGCAGGCCGAAGCAGTGATCGTCCGCCTGCGCGCCGCGCGAGCCGACTGGCAGATCGCCTACACCCACAGCTCCCCCTCGGCCGAGCGCTTCGCGCGCACGCTGCCGGCCGACTTCGCCGGCTATGTGCCCTGCGACACCGTGGCGGACGCTAGTGCCGCGCTGGAGGCGCTGCGGCCGGCGGCGCTGGTCTTCAGCGCCACCGACGTGTGGCCCGAGCTGGTCAGGCAGGCGGTGGGGCGGGGCGTTCCGGTCGGCCTGATCTCCGCCGCGCTCGCGCCGACATCATCGCGGCGCGGTGCGCTCGCGCGGGCGCTGCTCGCCGACGCGTACGCCGCCCTCACGCGCGTGGGCGCGATCGACGCGGCGGACGCGCAGGGCCTCGCGGCGCTCGGTGTCCCCGCGGACCGCGTCGTCGTCTCCGGCGACACGCGCCACGACGCCGCCGCGGCGCGGGCCGCCGCCATCGACCGGAACGGCGAAGCGCTGCGCGCTCTGGCGCCCGACGCGGGAGCGCCGGTCGTGGTCGCGGGCTCGACCTGGCCCGATGACGAGCGCGCGCTGCTACCCGCGCTGGCCGCCGTCCGTGCGCGCCGGCCGCTGCGCCTGGTGATCGCGCCGCACGAGCCCTCGAGCGTGCAACTCGCCGACCTCGAGCGGCGCCTCAAGCTGGCCTTCGGGAGCCTCGCGCTCCGGCGCCTGTCCGCGCTCGAGGAGGCGGCGCGGGCGCTCGGGCGGGCGGCATGGGATGTGTGCGTGGTGGACCGCGTCGGCGTGCTGGCCGAGCTCTACGCCGCGGCGCGGATCGCGTTCGTCGGCGGGGGGTTCCACGACGCGGGGCTGCACGCCGTGATCGAGCCGGCCGCGCTGGCCGTGCCGGTCGTCTTCGGCCCGCGCTGGCAAAGCAGCCGCGACGCGCGGCTCCTGCTGGAGGCCGGCGGGGGCGCGAGCGCCGCCGGCCGCGCGGCGCTCGAGGCCGTCATCGGGCGCTGGCTGGAAGACGAAACCGCCCGTGCAGCCGCGGGAGCGGCGGCACGGTCGGTCGTCGAACGTGGGCTCGGAGCGGCCGACCGGTCGCTCGCCATCGTCCTCGAACTCGTCGAACCCGCTGCGGAAGGGAGACGCATGTGACCACGGACGCGCCGAACGCAGCCGCCGCCGGGACCGACGGTCCCCAACGGCGGCCGCTCGTGCTGACGATGGTCTGCCTCGTGGGCTGGGGCACGGTGGCCCTGGGGGCCGCCCGGATCCTGACGCGCTGGCAGGCGTTCCAGGAGCTCTCGCCGCTGCGCGCGGCGGCGACGGTGCTCGCGCTGGCCGTGATCGTCGCCGCGCTGGTCGGCTACTGGCGCATGCGACGCTGGGGCGTGTGGCTCCTGGCCCTCGCGCTGGCCGCGCGCGTGGCCGCTTCCGTGGGCACCGCAGTCCCGCTGAGGGCGGTCGACCTCGTCTTGCCCGTGACCATCCTGACGCTCGGCGTGGTGTTCTTCAGGCGCCTGCGCTGAATCGCACCCCGCGGAAAAAGCGAGGGGCCGGCGACCGTGCCGGCCCCCCTTGCACTTCGGCGACCGCGGCTCAGTTCGCGGCGCAGGTCACCTTCACGTCCATGGGAGTGAAGATGCCGAAGGTGACCGCCCCGACCACCACGTTCAGGAAGCTGGCCTGCGTCTCGACGCTGGCCCACCGCTTCCCCGGGCAGTAGGAGCTGGCATCCACTTGCGCCGGCACGAGGCCGGAGATGAACGCCGGCTTCCATGCCTCGTGGTGCACCTCGGTGCCCGGTGTCAGGTTGGTCTTAATGATGGTGTGGTAGCAGCCTGCGGACACCAAGAACGCCGCCACCGCCAATGCACGGACCACCCCGCCGGCCATCCTGTTTCGTCTCATGCGACCTCCCCAGTGGGATTCTCGGCGTACTTGGCACTCACTCGAGCGCCTTGGAGTATTAGCGAGTTTGGGACGGGCCTAGTATGAAGTCCCGCTGGAGCAGGCGCAAGAGACCCCTAACGAGACCGCCCGCGCCGCCGCGGGGGCGGCGGCGCGGGCGGTCGTGGAGCGTGGCCTGGGCGCGGCGGAACGCTCGCTTCAGCTAGTCATTGAGCTGGTGGAACGAGCCGGCCGCTAACCCTGGCCCCTGCCTCCTGCTCCCTGCCCCCTTTCCTCTATCTCATCCCGCCGATACCGATCGAGGCGCCGACGCCGATGTAGCTCACCGTCTGGTCCTCGATCTTGCCGCTGTCATATGCGGCGCGGACCGAGATGATCCGGAAGATGGGCAGGTCCGCGCCGACGGCCCAGCGGAACTTCGTCTCGCTGCACCCTTCGCCCGTGCAGCCGGTGAACCGCCGAATTTGCAGTCGGGGCGCACCCCAGAGATTCAGGCTTGCCAGCCCGAGCGGAATGCGCAGGCCGAGCGCCGCCCCCACCGGCAACGTCAAGAGCTTGTTGTCCAGGTGGAGCGAGTCAATCACCGCCTGGGGAATCCCGACCAGATCGGCCGCGTCCGTCGCGTTGACTTGCGTGCTCGCACCGCCGA
This sequence comes from Gemmatimonadota bacterium, assembly GCA_016209905.1. GTDB lineage: Bacteria > Gemmatimonadota > Gemmatimonadetes > Gemmatimonadales > JACORV01 > JACORV01. The sequence continues at coordinate 4,257 of JACQVG010000083.1, forward strand.
ACAGCGAGAGCGACCACTGGGACGGGCCGCCGCCCGCAACACGGATCTGCGCCACGGCGCTCACGGTCGCGTTGGTGGTGCGATTCGAGGTGCCGCTAGACGTGCGGAGCTCGTCGAAGTCGTCCCGCGTCATGCCGAGGTTGGCCCCCAGGCCGACAGGCCCCACGGCGAGGGTCACACCTCCCTGCACCACCTGCCGATCCGTCGGGTCGTCCTTCGCCTGGCCGACATCGCCGTGGACCCGGACTCCGGTCCCGTAGCGGGGATTCGTGAAGAGCGGCATGCCTTCGATCTGCGCGTCGGCTCGAACGGCCATGCCGCCGGCCAGTGTGCCGACCAACAGCGCGATCCTCACGCGCCTGTTTCCATCCATCGCAAGCCTCCAGTAGGAGTTGGTCCCGCCCGCGGGCCCCGGCTCCGAAGGTCCGGGCCCCGGCGGACGCCCCAAGATACTGCCTGCCGACCCCAGTCGCACCGTGACAGGGGTCACCGGCGGCGCGGCTCCCGGATGGGTCACGACTGCGAGGGAATCGGCGTCACCGGAACTGCTACGGCGAGGCTCGCGCGACAATGCCGTCGAAGGTCACAGAGGTCGGCGTGACGATTCCTGCGGTCAGCACCGTCACCAGGATGTCCGACCAGCGCCGCCGCACGCGAATGCCGAGATTGTGAACCCCGCGGCCGCCTACCAGTTGCCCGGCGAGCACGTGCTGGAGGTTCGGCACCCGCGCCGGGTACGTCCCCCAGAAGATGTGGATGGCGCGGATGGTCACGTGGAAGCTGTCCCCGACGACCGGCTGCGCGGCCGGCGCGGACATGGCTGCCGGGACGCCCAACGTGCGGGCGCTGAAGGTCATGGCGCAGCTTGCGGAACCGACGGCGAGAGCCGCTGCCAGCGCGAGGCTCGCCGGCCGGCGATGGCGACAAGATCGCACGGGGAAGGTCTTCAAGAATTCCGAGCGGAGGGGAGGAGCCGAGGGGGCGGCGCGAGGCGCGCCCCCTCGAGGGAGTATCCGCACTACATCATCGGCACGCGAAAGTTGAAGTGCGCGCCGACGCCGAGAATGACCGCCGTCGGCTCGTCCGCGTCGATCTTGCGCGAGACCTTGCGGATGTCCACCGCCGCGTGCACGCCGAGACCGAGGAGCATGTTGAAGTTGACGCCCGCCGAAAGCCCGACGCTGGTGGCGTTCGTCGAACTGCCCGAGCCCGAGAGGCGCGACAGCTGGACGCGCGGAGCGATCCACGGCTTGATGGGGAAGAGCGGCACGCTCGGTGCGATGGCGACGCCGATGGGGATCTCCGTTTGCGTCACTCCGCCGGCCTTGAAGACGCTCACGCCGCCCTGGACCGCGACGGAGACAGGCATCAGCAGGCCGCCGAAGATCCGCAGGCTGGCGGTGCCCCCGAAGGTGTTCTCCGCGCCGGTCGGGCCCTCGGGGTTGTACGAGCCGACGCTCGCCGTCAGGTAGAGGCGATTCAGGGCCAGAGCCCCCGTCAGGGCATACGCCGCACCACCTCCGGCGTCGCTGTTGGGTTTGCCGACGTTTGCCGCCGCCGAGACGCCGCTGCCGCCGCCCGCGTTGTAGTACACCGGGATTCCGGCGACCGCCTGCGCCGATGCGGCCCGCGCCAAAAGGACGAGCGGCAGCGCCATCGCCGCCACCTTACAGGTCCGAGTCATGATGTTCCTCCCGAAAGAGTGCCGGGCCGAGGCCGCCAAGCGCCCCATAAGATAGCACGGCGCCAAAAGAAAGCACGGGACCCGTTCCCGCAAGCTGGGCGGGATTAAGACAGAGCACCGTGACGTCGCTCACACCGCGGCAGGTTGCGCCCGCTCCGCCACCACCCGCACCACGTTGTCCACGACCTGAATGAATCCCCCCGACACGCCGAACCGGCTCTCCTCGTCTCCGGTGCGGATCGCCAGGGTGCCCTCGCCGAGCAGCGCCATGAAGGGCGCATGCCGAGGGAGAATACCGACCTGACCGTCGTACGCAGGCGCGACGACGGAGGACGCATCGCCCTCGAACAACACCTGCTCCGGCGACACCACGCTCACCCGCATTGTTCCGCCGCTCGACATCGGTACGGCACCCACTGCCGATTGCCCCCTGCGCGTCTGCGGGCCAGTTCTTTATGCCTGCTCGAGCTGTTTCGCCCGCTCGATCACGTCGTCCATGTTCCCGACCATGAAAAACGCCTGCTCCGGCAGCTCGTCGAACTCCCCCGAGACGACCCGCTCGAACGACTCGATCGTGTCGGCGAGCTTGACGTACTTGCCGGCCGTTCCGGTGAAGGCTTCCGCCACGCTGAAGGGCTGGGAGAGGAAGCGCTGCAGCCGCCGCGCGCGCGCCACGATCACCTTGTCCTCCTCCGAGAGCTCGTCCATGCCCAGGATCGCGATGATGTCCTGAAGATCCTTGTAGCGCTGGAGGATCTGCTGGACCTGGATGGCCACCCGGTAGTGGCGCTCGCCCAGGTATTGCGTGTCGAGGATCCGGCTGGAGGAATCCAGCGGGTCCACCGCCGGGTAGATACCGAGGGCTGCGATGTCGCGCGAGAGCACGACGGTCGCGTCGAGATGGCTGAAGGCGGCGGCCGGGGCCGGGTCGGTGAGGTCGTCGGCCGGCACGTAGATAGCCTGGACCGACGTGATGGAGCCGCGCTTCGTCGAGGTGATGCGCTCCTGGAGGTCGCCCATCTCGGTGGCGAGCGTCGGCTGGTAGCCCACCGCGCTCGGCATCCGGCCGAGGAGCGCCGAGACCTCCGATCCCGCCTGCGTGAATCGGAAGATGTTGTCAATGAAGACGAGCACGTCCTGGCCGTCCACGTCGCGGAAGTACTCGGCGACCGTGAGCCCGGCGAGGCCGACGCGCAGCCGCGCGCCCGGCGGCTCGTTCATCTGGCCGTAGATCAGCGCCGCCGAGGGGAGCACGCCCGATTCCTTCATCTCCAGGTAGAGCTCGTTGCCCTCCCGCGTGCGCTCCCCCACGCCGCAGAACACCGACCGGCCGCCGTGCCCGATGGCGACGTTGTGGATGAGCTCCATGATGATGACGGTCTTGCCCACCCCGGCGCCGCCGAACAGCCCGATCTTCCCGCCCTTCACGAACGGGGCGATCAGATCAATCACCTTGATCCCGGTCTCGAAGATCTCCGTCTTGGGCTCGAGGTCGGTGAACTTCGGCGTATCGCGGTGGATCGGCCAGCGCTCGGCGTCCGGCGGGATGGGCTCGCCGCCGTCCACCGGTTCACCCAGGACGTTGAGGATGCGGCCCAGCGCGGGCTTGCCGACGGGCACCGTGATGGGACCGCCGGTGTCCACCACCTCCATCCCGCGCACCACGCCGTCGGTGGACGACATGGCGACCGCGCGGACCTGGTTGCGGCCGATGTGCTGCTGGACCTCGGCCACGAGGCGCACGCGCCGCTCGTCCGCGCCCGGGCCCTCCACCTTGAGCGCCGTGTACAGCTCAGGCAGCTGCTCCGGCTCGAACTCCACGTCGAGGACCGGGCCGATGATCTGGACGACCTTGCCGATGTTCCGCGCCATGCGATTCCCCCGCAGTCCCGCCCTTACAACGCTTCCGCCCCGCCCACGATCTCCGCCAGCTCCTGCGTGATCTGCGCCTGACGCGCGCGATTGAAGGTTCGCCGCAGGATCTCGAGCATGTCGCCCGCGCTGTCCGTCGCGTTCTTCATCGCCGTGCGCCGGGCGCCGTGCTCGGACGCGGCCGTCTCCACCAGGGCGCGGTAGACGGCGTTCGTGACGTAGAGCGGCAGGAGTGCGCCCACCAGCTCGCCCGCGCCCGGCTTGAGGATGTAGTTGGCGGACAGGCGGACGCGCGGGCGGACGGACGGTTTGCTGCCCCGGTCCGCCGGTCCGTCCGTCCGTCCTCCCGTCTCGATCGGCATCACCCTCATCACCATGGGGGGCGTCGAGAGCGGCGACTTGAAGTGCGCGTACACCACGTCCACCGACGCCAGGCGCCCCGCCTCGTACTCGGCCATCAACTGCTGCGCCAGATCCTCGGCGTGCAGGGCCGTCGGCCGGTCGCCGATGTCGAGCCGCGCGAGCGCCAGCCGGCGCTTGACGAACTGGAAGTACTTGATCCCCTTCTTGCCGACCGCGTAGAGATCCACCTCGTAGCCGGCTCCCTCGAGCGCCCCGATGCGCTCGCGCGCGGCCCCGATCAGGTTGGCGTTGAACGCGCCCGCCAGGCCGCGGTTGGAGGTCAGGAGGAGGACGGCAGCCCGTGCCGGCCCGCCCTTGGCGGGGGAGGGCGGCCGGCGCAGCAGCGCGAAGCGCTCCGCCAGCTCCGGCGTCAGGAGGTCCGAGATCGCCGCCGCCAGGGCCGCGGCGTAGGGCCGCGCGGCGACGACGCGGTCTTGCGCCCGCTTGAGCTTGGACGTGGCGACCATCTCCATCGTCCGGGTGATCTTGCGCGTGCTCTCGACCGAGCGGATGCGGCGCTTGAGGGCGCGCGTCTTGGCCATTACTTGCGCAGCGCCCGGTAGGTGTCGATCGCCTTGCGAAGCCGCGCCGTGAGCTCGCCCGACAGGGTGCGCTTGACCCGGATCTCCTCGGCCAGCTCCGGGTGGTTCGCCGCCATGTACTGGTGGAACCCGGTCTCCCACGCGTGCACGGCCCCGACCTCGACGTCGTCGAGGAAGCCGTTGGTGACGGCGTAGATGATCTCGACCTGGCCCGCCACGTCCATCGGCGAGTACTGGCCCTGCTTGAGCACCTCGACGGTCCGCCGGCCGCGCGCGAGCTGGCGGAGCGTCGCCTGGTCCAGCTCGGAGCCGAACTGCGCGAACGCCTCCAGCGCGCGGTACTGCGCCAGATCGATCCGCAGCCGGCCCGCCACCTGTTTCATCGCCTTGATCTGCGCGTTGCCGCCCACCCGGCTCACCGAGATGCCGACGTTGATCGCCGGCCGCACGTTCGAGTAGAAGAGGTCGGTCTCGAGGAAGATCTGGCC
>JACQVG010000086.1 GCA_016209905.1 Gemmatimonadota bacterium
GCACTGGGCGTGGGACTGAGCCTGCGGCCAGCGATTACTGCCCGCGGCGCGCTACCGGCCCGCAACGCGCGCCTCGAGGGCAAGGCGGACGCCAGCGTCGATGCCACCCAGCGCGTAGGCACAAACCTGCTCGGGTCCCTCACGGTGAACACGGACTTTGCCGAAACCGAAGTCGACGCCCGGCAGACGAATCTCACCAGGTTCCCGCTTTTCTTCCCGGAAAAGAGGACGTTCTTTCTCGAGGGCGCCGACATCTTCGACTTCGGCCTTGGGCTGGGCACCGACGTCGTCCCGTTCTTCAGTCGCCGCATCGGCCTGCTGGTGGGACGGGAGGTCCCGCTGCGCGCGGGCGGCAAGTTGAACGGTCAGATGGGCGCAACGAACGTCGGGGCGCTGGCGGTGCGAACGGGAACCCTCGACACCCTTGCGGCGGCCACGACGATGGGCGTGCTCCGGCTGAAGCAGAACATCCTGCGGGAGTCGTCAACGGGGCTGATCGCGACCTGGGGCGATCCGCTCGGTCGCCGGAACAGCTGGCTCGCCGGCGTGGACTTCACGTATCAGACGTCGACCTTCGCGGGCGACAAGAACTTCCTCGTGGGAGTGTGGGCCGCCGGCATGGGTCGCGATGGTCTAACCCGCGACCGCAGCGCCGTGGGGTTGAAGGTCGATTACCCGAACGATCTGTGGGACATCGCGCTGACGTACCGGCGGGTGGGGGACGACTTCGATCCTTCACTGGGATTCGTGCCGCGCCCCGGTGTGCATGCCATGCGATTGTCGGTCAACTACCAACCGCGCCCGAGGTGGCGGCTCGTGCGCCAAATGTTTCACCAGTTCGTCCCGGTGTTGGTGACCGATCTTCAAGGGCGCTGGGAGAGTTACCGGGTCTTCATGGCCCCGGTGAACTGGCGATTGGAGAGCGGCGACCGGTTCGAGTTCAATGTCGTGCCCGAGGGAGAGCGTATCGTGGAGCCATTCGACGTCGCTCCGGGCGTCGTGATCTCGCCCGGGCGCTACCACCACGTCCGCTACCGCGTCGAGGCGGAATTCGCGGCCAAGCGCCGCCTGAGTGGACAGGCCACCTGGTGGTTCGGCACCTTTTTCGACGGAACGCTGCACCAGCTGCAGCTGTCGGCGGCGTGGAATCCGTTGCCACTCGTGACCGCGGAAATCGAGGCCGAGCACGACATCGGACGTTTGGTGGCGGGGGACTTCACGAGGGACCTCATCGGAACCCGCTTGAAGCTCAACCTCTCCCCGGATCTCCAGCTCAACAGCTTTCTCCAGTACGACAACGGCACGGAAGCGTTCGGCGCGAACACCCGGTTACGCTGGACGTTCGATCCGCTCGGGGAGCTCTTCGTCGTTTACAACCACAACATCACCCGGCTCACCGACGGGTGGACCTTCGCAGGGAACGAGCTGCTCCTGAAGGTGCAGTATGCGTTTCGGATGTGAGCGAGACGCTAGGCGCCCGGCTGGTCAGAGGCCCTTTGCAGACCTCTGCCTGACCATTCTACCGGCTCGCCCCGCCGGCAGGCGGTGATTGATCCGACCTGGGCAGGTCGGGACCAGCGACGCTTTCAGCCGGTCGCGGCTGCCTCCGTGCCAAGCTGCTCGATCAGCCGCTTCAGGAACGCTTCCTCCTCCTTGAGCTTTTCCCGGAAGTCTCTCGAGTCGGTGTCCGCGATCTCCATCCGCAGATCGGACAGGTAGCCGGTGAGCACCTGCCTGAGCAGGGCCGCTTCCTCTGCCGTCAACGTGATCGCCACCATGTTGCCTCCAGGTATGCCGGCCTAAGGTTGCAGCGCGGAGTCTGACGGGGCAACACCGCGTTTCCCGCGTCGAACGGAATGCAGCGGTTGGGCTGCCTTTGCGGCCCGGCTAGATTCCGCCGATGCTGCGCATCGGCATCGTCGGGCTGCCCAACGTCGGCAAGAGCACCCTCTTCAACGCCCTGACCGCCGCCAAGGTCCCCGCGGAGAGCTACCCGTTCTGCACCGTCGAGCCGAACGTCGGCATTGTCCCGATCCCCGACCCGCGCCTCGGCGCGAGCGCGGCCGTCGCCAAGTCCGGGAAGGTCGTCCCCGCGGTGGTGGAGTTCGTGGACATCGCGGGGCTCGTGAAGGGGGCGTCGAAGGGCGAGGGGCTCGGGAACCAGTTCCTCGCGCACATCCGCGAGGTGGACGCGATCGCGCACGTCGTGCGGTGCTTCGAGGAGCCCGACGTCGCGCACGTCGAGCCGGGCATCGACCCCGTGCGCGACCACGACGTCGTCACGACCGAGCTCGCGCTGGCAGACCTCGCCACGGTGGAGCGGCGGCTCGAAAAGGAGCGCAAGGCCGCGCGCACGCACGAGCGGGCGGCGGCCCCGGAGGTTGAGCTGCTCCAGCGCGTGCGCGAGGCGCTCGACCGGGGAGCCGGGGCGCGCGCGGCCGCGCGGTCCGCGCAGGAGCTCGCGACGCTAAGGCACCTCGGCCTCCTCACGGCGAAGCCGACGCTGTGCGCCGCCAACGTGGACGAAGCCACGCTCGCGGCCGGCACCGGCCCCCTGGTGCGCGCGCTCGCGGAAGCAGTGACGGCACATCGGCAGGGAGCGGAGGTCGTCGTCTTCTCGGGCAAGCTCGAGGCGGAGCTTGCCGAGCTCACGGAGGACGACCGGGCCGACTACCTGCGCGAGGCCGGTATCGCGGAGCCCGGTCTCGATCGGATCGTGCACGCGGGCTACCGGCTGCTGGGCCTCGGCACATTCTACACGGTCAACGAGAACGAGGCGCGCGCCTGGACCTTTCAGCGCGGGGCCACGGCCCCGGAGTGCGCCGGCCAAGTGCACTCGGACATGCGGCGCGGCTTCATCCGGGCCGAGGCGATCGGCTGGGAGGACTTCGTCCGCCTGGGCGGCTACAAGGCGGCGCGGGACTCGGGGCTGCTGCGCGTCGAAGGCCGGGAGTACCTGGTCCGGGACGGCGACGTGCTCCTGTTCCGGTTCAGCGGATGAGACGGGACGGAGTCCCCTTCCTCAACGCGGTCCCGGCCGCTAGCTTTGCACCGACCCATCACCTGCTTCCGCTCACACCAGGCGGGGGCCGCACAGACCAGAGGGAGGTGTTCGTGACCCGCCGTTACGAAGTCGTCTACATCTTCGACAGCGCGCTGGAGGAAGCGGCCATCAACGAGCGGCTGGCCAAGTTCCATGCCCTCCTCGGCGACGGCACCGCGGTGACCGTCCAGCACTGGGGCAAGCGATCGCTCGCCTACCCCATCAGGCACAGCGACACGGGCTATTACGTCATCGCCCAGTTCGAGGTGGATTCGGCGCGGCTCCCCGAGTTCGAGCGCGTGATCAAGCTCGACGAGGGCGTGGTCCGGTTCCTCCTCGTGCTGATGGAGATCGAGGCGCCCGCGGCCGTTCCGGTCGAGACCGCCGTGGTCGCCGAGGAGGAGGAGGAATGAGGTCGCGCAGCAAGACCTGCCCCGTCTGCGAGGCGGGCGCGCGGGTCCTCGACTACAAGGACGAGCGCACCCTGGGCCGGTTTCTGACCGACCGCGGCAAGATCCTCCCCAGCCGGCTCTCGGGGATGTGCGCGCGCCACCAGCGACAGCTCTCCTCGGCCATCAAGCGGGCGCGGCAGCTCGCGCTGCTGCCGTACATCAAAGGGTACGGCCACTAGCCCGAAGGTCCGCCCGCTCCGCTGGCTGTGGAGCGCCCTGGGCTACCTCGCGATCGCGTTCGTGAGCCCGATCGCGCTGATCGCGGCCCCGCTCGCCACGCTGCTGGGCTTCCAGCAGCCCAGCCGGCGCGAGGCGCTGCTCGCCGCGCTGCTCGCGGTGTTCGTCGTCTGGGGGGCGGCGGGAGCGGCGGGACCGGCGGACGGGTTCGCCCGCGCGGAGCGGGCGTGGGTGTTCCTGCTCGTGGGTGGGCTCGTGGTCGCGCTCGCGCTGCGGCCGCCGGCCGTGGCGGGGATCCTCACAACCGCCCTCGTGGCCGTCGCGACCGCGGGGGCGAGCGCCGCCGTGCTGATCGGGGTCACCGAGTTCTCGTGGGCCGAGCTCCACTGGCTGGCCACACGGCACTTCGGCGCGCAGGCGCGGCTCGTCATCGGCGCGATCGCGGCCGCGACGGCGGGAGGCGGGGCCGGCTCCGGGCTGGTGAATGCGCTGGAGGCATCGGCGCTGGCTGGCGTCCGGCTCGTCAGCCAGCTCCTGCCGGGGCTGGTACTGCTCCAGTCGGTGGCGGCGCTCGCCCTGGCGTGGGCACTCTATCGGCTGGTGGCCCGGAAACCCGAAGGGAGTCCGCTGCCGCCCCTGCGCGAGTTCCGCTTCAACGACCACCTCATCTGGGGCGTGGTCCTCGCGCTGGTGGCTCTCGCCGTGCCGGGCCTGCACGAGACGCGGGGGCTCGGCGGCAACCTGGCGGTCTTCTTCGGCGGCCTGTACGTGGTTCGAGGGCTGGCCGTCGTCACCGCGCTCGCCGCAGCGATCGGAGTCGGGGGAGCCTTCGCCGCGGTGGGCGCCCTGCTGGTGGCGCTGTTCCTGATGCCGGTCGCGGCGGCCGTCGCGCTGGGGCTCGGCGTGACCGACACCTGGGTGGACTGGCGGCGTCTGGCCCGCGGCGCCCGACGATAGGGAGCGACCGATGGACGTGATCCTCCGACAGGACGTGGACAAGCTGGGCCGGACCGGGGACGTCGTGAGCGTCAAGGACGGCTACGCGCGCAACTTCCTCCTCCCGCGCGGCCTGGCGCTGCAGGCAACGGACGGAAACCGGCGCCGGCTCGAAGCGGAGCGGCGGCAGCGGGAGCGGAAGGCGAGCGCCGAGGTGGCGAGGTGGCGGCAGCTTTCGATGGATCTGGAACCCGTTTCGCTCACCTTCACCATGAAGGCCGCGGAGGGTGACAAGCTGTTCGGCTCGGTCACCTCGGGCGACATCGCGGAGCGGCTCCAGGCGGAGGGGTTCGCCATCGACCGCAAGGCGATCGAGCTGGACGAGCCGATCAAGGCGCTCGGGGTCTACCAGGTGCCCATTCGGCTTCACCATGACGTGAAGCCCGAGATCAGGGTCTGGGTGGTCCGGGAATAGCGCAGGTGGGCGCCTCGATCGGGTATCTCGACGGGCCGCGCCTGCGGCGATCCTTCCTGGCGGCCGCCCAATGGGTCGGCGCGGCCCGGGAGGAGCTCAACCGCATCAACGTGTTCCCCGTCCCCGACGGCGATACCGGGACGAACTTCTGGCTGACGATGCGCTCGATCGCCGAGGCGGTGCAGCGTCTGGGCGACGCCCCGCTGCCCGACGTCTCCCGCGCCGCGGCGGAGGCGGCGGTGATGGGCTCGCGCGGGAACTCGGGGATGATGCTGTCGCACTTCCTGCTCGGGTTCGACGAAGGCATCGGCGCGCGCATCCGGCTCCGCGCCGCCGAGCTGGCCCGTGCGATCCGCCGCGGCTTCGAGCGCCTGCAGGCGGCGCTCGAAGAGCCGGTCGAGGGGACGATTCTCACGGTGTGCCGCGAAGCCGCCGCGGGAGCCGAGCGCGCGGCCGAGCTGGGCCACGACGTGTACGGGGTCCTACGCGGGACTCTCGCCTCGGCCGAGCGGGCGCTCGAGCGGACGCCGGAGCTGCTGGCGGTCCTCCGGGAGGCCGGGGTCGTGGACGCGGGCGGCAAGGGATTCGTGCGGATGATCGAGGGGATCGTGCGGCTCGTGGACGGCCAGCTCACGCACGAGGCCGCGGCTGAGGCGGCCGAGCTCGGGGCCCGGGCGCCGGCGGCGACGGCCGAGGTGGCGGCCGACCGCGACTTCCGTTTCTGCGCGGAGGTCCTGGTGCGCGGCGACCGGCTCCCCGGCTCCGCGGAGGTGCGCGCCCGGCTCCACTCGCTGGGCGGCTCCCTGCTGGTGGTGCGGACGACCGACCTGCTTCGCGTCCACCTCCACCTCGACGATCCCGCGCCCTTGTTCGAGGCGGCCGAGGGGTGGGGCGAGGTGCTCACCCGCAAGGCGGAGGACATGCGCGAGCAGCATCGCATGCTCTCGGCCGTGGGGCGGGCCGTCGCGGTCCTGTGCGACTCCTCGTGCGACCTGCCGGACACGCTGCTCGACCGGTACGGCATCGGCCTCATCCCCCTGCAGCTGGTCTTCGGAGACGAGGTCTTCCAGGACCGCATTGACATTGACACCACCGAGTTCTACCGTCGGTTGCGCCAGGGTGACGTGCACCCGACGACCAGCCAACCGGCGCCCGCCACCTTCACGGCCGCCTACGAGCACGCCCGCGCCGGGGCCGAAGAGGTGGTGGTGGTGCTCGTCTCGGCCGCCCTCTCCGGTACGTACGGCAATGGCGAGGCGGCGCGGCGCGCCTTCGCGCCCGGGGGGATCCACCTCGTGGACAGCCGCAGCGCGTCCCTCGGCGTGGGGTTCCTGGCGCTGCGGGCGGCCGAGTTGGCGGAGGCCGGGTGGGCGGCGGCCGAGATCGCACGGGAGCTGGAGCGGATCCGCGGACAGGCGGGGATGTTCTTCACCGTGGACACGCTGGACAACCTGCTGCGCTCGGGCCGAGTGTCCAGGGCCAAGGCGTGGCTCGGCGGGCTCCTCGATCTCAAGCCGATTCTTTCGATGGACGCCGAGGGGCGGATCACGCCCGTGGACCGGGTGCGGGGCCGCGAGGCGCTGCTGCCGCGCGTGCTCTCGCTGCTCGACGCCGCCATGCCGGCCAGGCGCACGCAGCTGCGCATGGGCGTCGTGCACGCCGACGTGCCCGACGTCGCCCTGACGATCCGAAAGGCGCTGGAGCAGCGCTATCGTCCCGCCGAGATCCTGGTGGCGCCCGTCACCCCTGTGCTGGCGGCCCACGTCGGTCCGGGTGCGTGGGGGATCTTCTACCAGGCGGACGACGTCGCGCCGGACCCGCGGCGGAACAAAACCGGCCGCGAGCGGCTATGAGGAGCGGGGCGCCCATCCGGTCGAGGCGCAGGCGGCCCCGGCGGCGGGCGGAGACGGGCGTGACGCTCGAGTGGGCGGTGGCGGCCTGCGACGAGCGGAAGTCGGTGGATGGCGTTGTCATCGACCTGCGCCGGCTGAGCGATGCAACGGACTTCTTTCTCGTCGTCTCGGGCACGTCCGACACGCACGTCCGCGCCATCGCCGAGCACGTCCTCGAGGAGTTGAAGGCGCGGGACGTGCGACCGCATCACGTAGAGGGGCTGGCGGCTGGCCGCTGGGTTCTGCTCGACTTCGTGGACTTCGTGGTCCACGTCTTCCACCCGGCGCTGCGCTCGTTCTACCAGCTCGAAGGGCTGTGGGGGGACGCCCCGCAGCGCGCAGTCTAGCCGGAACGGGAGGAGTCATGCGTCGGAGCTCGGTTCTCCTCGTCGCCGCGGCGCTGGCGGTTCCCGCCGCGGCCCGGGCACAGTACTTCGGGCAGAACAAGGTTCAGTACCGCAACTTCGACTTCCAGGTCATCCAGACCGCCCACTTCGACGTCTACTACTACGGCGGCGAGCGGGCGGCGGCCCTCGACGCGGCGCGGATGGCCGAGCGGGGCTACGCGCGGCTGTCGCGGCTGCTCCAGCACGAGTGGCGGGAGCGCAAGCCGCTGATCCTCTACGCGTCGCAGTCGGACTTTCAGCAGACCAACGCGATCAGCGGCGAGCTGGGCGAGGGCACCGGCGGCGTCACTGAGTTCTTCAAGCACCGTATGGTGCTGCCGTTCACCGGCTCGTACGCGGACTTCGAGCACGTCCTGCAACACGAGATGGTGCACGCCTTCCAGTACGACGTGTTCAGCCGCGGACGCCCCGGCGCCGGTCTCGCCGCGCTGTCCCAGGTCAACCCGCCGCTGTGGTTCATGGAGGGGATGGCCGAGTATCTCTCCATCGGGCCGACGGACCCGCACACCGCCATGTCGCTGCGGGACGCGGCCGTGGAGGGCCGGCTCCCCACGATCGAGGAGCTGACGTACGATCCGCGGATCTTCCCCTACCGGTACGGCCACTCGATCTGGGCCTACATCGGACAGAAATGGGGCGACGAGGTGGTCGGCGCGATCCTGAGCGCGACCCTGTCGGGCGGCGTGGAGCGGTCCTTCCAGCGCGTGCTCGGAATCTCGCTCGAGCAGCTCTCCGACGAGTGGCGCGACGCGGTGCAGACGATGTATCTGCCGCAGCTCGCCGACAACCAGCGCGCACGGCGGTTCGGTCGGCCGGTCCTCACCCGGCGGCTCTCGAAGGGGACGCTGCACGTCGCGCCCCAGATCTCTCCGGACGGGCGCGACATCGCCTACCTCTCCGAGCGCGACTTCTTCTTCGTGGACCTCTACCTGGCCGACGCGCAGACCGGCCGCGTGCGGCGCCGGCTGGTGCGCTCGGCGCTCAACCCCAACTTCGAGTCGCTCCGGTTCATCAATTCGACGGGCTCCTGGTCGCCGGACGGCGGCCGGTTCGCGTTCGCCGCCAAGAGCGGCGACCGGGACGTGCTGGCGATCCTCGACGTGCGCCGCCGCCGGGTGCTCGCCCAGCACCGGGTGGATCTCAACGCCATCACCAACCCGAGCTGGTCGCCGGACGGCCAGCGCCTCGTGTTCACCGGCTCCGACGGCGGCTGGTCGGACCTGTTCGTGATGGACGCGGACGGACAGCACCTGCGGCGCCTCACCAACGACCGGTACGCCGACTTGATGCCTGCCTGGTCACCGGACGGCCGCACCATCGCGTTCGTGACCGACCGCGGCCCCGAAACGGACTTCAACCTGCTGCGATTCGGCAACCTGCGCGTCGCGCTCTACTTCCTCGACGGCGACTCGGTCGCGGCGCTGCCCGCCATGGACGTCGGCAAGAACACCAACCCCGTCTGGGCGCCGGACGGCCAATCCTTCGCCTTCCTCTCCGACCGGAGCGGGATCGACAATCTGTTCCTGTACGACCTGGGGGAGCGGGAGGCCTACCAGCTCACCCGCGCCTTCACCGGCATCTCCGGGATCACCGATCTGTCGCCGGCCATCTCCTGGGCGCGCGAAGCCGACCGGTTGGTGTTCACCTACTACGAGAACGGCGAATACAACGTCTACGCCATCGACAATCCGCGATCGCTCAGGCGCGAGCCGTATCAAGCGCCCGCGACCCCGTGGCTGGCGCTCGCCAACGCAAGTGCGCTGCCGCTGCGGGGCGGGTTGGCGACGGCGACGGCGCTGCCGGCGCCACCGGCGACCGACGCTCCGCTGTCGCGACTGCCCGCTCCGGCGGCGGAACCGCCGGGCACGCCCGCCGAGCCCAGCCCCACGTCCATCTACCGGAGCGGCGGGCGGCTGCGGCCGTCGGACGTGCGGCCCGATCGAGGCGACAGCGCGGGCCCACCCCCCCTCTCCGTCGCGGCGCTCCTCGACAGCTCCAGTCTGGCGCTCCCCGACACCGCGGAGTTTACCCTGCGGCGCTACGGGGTGCGCTTCACCCCGGACTTCGTGAGCCGGCCGAGCATCGGCTACCAGCGCGACAACTTCGGCCGCGGACTCTTCGGTGGCACGGCGATCCAGCTGTCGGACATCCTGGGCAACCAGGTCCTGGTGTTCTCGGGGGCGGTGAACGGCCGCCTTTCCGAGGCGCAGGTCCTCGCGCTCTACGCCAACCTCTCGCGGCGCTGGAACTACCTCGTCGGCGCCGCCCAGGAGCCGATTTTCTTCTACGGCTCCTCGTCGTACGAGGAGTTCCCCGGCGGCAGCGCGCTGACGCAGCGCCTGCGGCGGCTGGTGGTCCGCCAAGCGTTCGGGCAGACCTTCTATCCCCTCAACCGGTTCCGGCGGGTGGAATTCGGAGCGCGGGTCGTAAGCGTCTCGCAGGCTACGCTGAACCTCATCACGGTGTTCGACGACTTGGGCAGAGCGGTCGCCCAGCTCGACAGCGTCTCCACCGAGGGCGGCATCACCTACGCGCAGCCGTCGGTCGCGCTGGTGCAGGACAACTCGCTCTTCGGCTACACCAGCCCCTTCTTCGGGCGGCGCTATCGTTTCGAGGTGGCGCCGGCTTTCGGCGACTGGCGCTACACGCAGCTGCTCGGCGACTACCGCCGGTACGACCTGATCAAGTTCCCGTTCAGCTTCGCCACGCGCGTGCTGGCCGTCGGGCGGCTCGGCCGCGACGGGGACCAATTCCCCGTGTACATCGGATCGCCGGACCTGGTGCGAGGCTACACCTTCGGGTCGTTCGAGAACGCCGAGTGTTCGGTCGTCTCGAGCGACAGCCAGACCGGCTGCCCGGAGGTTGACCAGCTGATCGGCTCCCGGATCGCGGTGGCCAGTGTCGAGTTCAGGTTCCCGCTGATCCGGAACCTGACCCTGGGATTCCTGCCGGTCGGCTTCCCGCCGATCGAGGCAGCGCTCTTCTACGACGCCGGGATAGCGTGGAACGCGGGTTCCGACCTCCGCTGGTCGCGCACCACGGGCACCGACTTGGCCCAGGTCCGCACTCCGGTCACCTCGTACGGGATCGGCCTGCGCGTCAACTTGCTCGGCTTCACGATCCTGCGAGTCGACTACGCAGTGCCGCGAGACCGGCCGCAAAAAGGCGGCTACTGGATCGTCAGCCTCGGGCCGCCTTTCTAGGCGCCGGCGATCGGGCGAAGGGCCGTGGGCAGTCTCGAGTGGGCGGGGCACACCTCGCCCACTCGGTCTGTCCGGATCGTCACAGTGTCTTGGCGTCGGGCCAGCGCGGCACTATTTTGCCCCGGAGGCGCTCCATTGCCGAGACTCTGGCCACTAGCTCTTCTCCTCGCGGGATGCGCCGGCTCCTCAAGCGGTGGCGCCGCTGACGGCGGCGCCGCCGATTCCGTTCCCACACCGGGTCCCCACCGTCTGCCCGCGGTTGCCTTCCGCCTTCCCGCGGAGGGAGGGCGACTGCGCGTGCACCGCCTGCCCGACCTGGCCGAGACACCCTGGGCGGGCGGCGGCCGCATCGCGGGCGCACACGCGGCGGTCGGTGTGGATGTCACCGGGCGCCGCCTGTTGTACCGCGACTCGGCGAACGCGATCGCCTCGTTCGACCTGGTCGCGCTCCGCGAGAGAACCGTCGCGCCCGCGGGCGCGATGGTCGCGCTCGGAGCCGACGGGGTTCTGCTGGCCGTTTCCCCTTCGGGAGCTGTGATCGAGTCGCAGTCGTGGGGAACGCGTTCGTGGTCAGCGTCGCCGGGCCGTGGGGTGCACGCGGCATTCGCCGCGCCGGGCGCGCGGCTCATCACGGTGCGCCGCAGGGGCGCCGACACGCTCGCCGTCGTGTCCCGTGAAGCTGGCGTTTCGCTGGTCGCGGCCGTGCCGGACGCCGTGGACCGGAGCGCCAGCCGCGACGGCGATGCGGTGGCGTTCGCCACCGACTCGGGCGTGGCGGTGCTCGAGGACCGCGAGCCGCAACACCCGTGGTTCGTCCGGCTCGCTGGGAGGCCGCTCGCGGTGGCCTTCTCCCCGTCGGGTCACCGCCTGTATGTCGCGCTGCGCGAGCGGAGCGAGGTGGCGCTGATCGACCGCTTCGGGCGCCGCGAGCGGCCCGCTCTCGCCCTGCCCGCACCGGCCTCGGCGCTGCGCGTAGACCCGTGGGGGCGCGTCCTGCTGGCGCGCTCGAGCGGCGGCGGCGACAGCGCCATCACCTGGGTCGTGGGCCTGGCGAGGGAGCGCGTGATCGGTCGGATCGCGACGCGGTGGGCGAGCGATCTGCCGACCGTCTCGGAGGAGGGAACTCTGCTCAGC
>JACQVG010000084.1 GCA_016209905.1 Gemmatimonadota bacterium
ACAGGCAGGCGGCAAGGTTCCTCGGTGGTTGGCGCCGGGCCGCAGGGGGAGCGCCAGGGGCGATCAGTCCGCCGGGCAGCGGGTGGCGATGGCGAGGGCGGCCACGAGGACGAGTCGCGGCGAGCCGTCGAGGGGCGGCCCCGCCGGCGGGCTCGCTTGGCGCAGCAGCTCACCGATCAGGCTCGCGAGCTCGCGCTGCTGGCCGGCCATGGCGACGCGCTCCGCGAGCAGCCGGTCGAGGCCCGCGGGCAGCTCGCTCGCGAGGGCGCCGATGGCCTGCTCGATGTCGGCCGCCATGGAGATATCCCGCCGGCGTTCGGCGTCGCGGGCCGAGCGGGAGAGCGCCTCGAGCGCCGCGCGCCGGCCCGGCCCAACCCGGTGCGTGCCGTGCCGGGCGGCGGAGCACGCCAGCAGCTGCTCGCGCGCCAACGGCAGCGTGGACGCCAATGCGCTCGCGAACTCTCCCGCACCGGCTGGCACGGTGCGGGCGCCGAGCGCGCGCTCGGCCAGCGCTCCGAGCGCCGAGGCGTCGGACCTCAGCTCGCCTGCGGCCGTGAGCACGAACGCGAGAGGAATCCGTCGCCCTCCGGGCCACTCGAGCGCGAGCAACACCCCTACCGCGGGGGCCTCGCCGTCTTCCACGACGCCGGCGGCGACGCGGGGGAGCCGCCCTGTCCCCGGTGGCGGCGTGCCGATGAGGGCCCGCCAGCGCTCGCGCGCCTCGAACGGCTCGACGCGGCGCCAGCTCTCGCGCTCGATGGCTTCGGGCAAGGGAGTTCCGCGGTCGATCCACCACATGGCGCCCATCGGGTCGGGCTCCGCGCCGACCGCCGCGGTGTGCGCCAGCTTGGTGCGGAGGACGCGCAGGACGCCCGTGAGGTCGTGAAGGCCGTTCGTAGGGACGAGGTGGGCGACGTGGACCTGTCGGTGGGGGGAGTGGAGGCGATCGACCCGGCCGACGCGCTGCATGACGCGCACCGGGTTCCACGGCAGGTCGTAGTTCACCACGGAGCAGGCGTCCTGCAGGTTCATTCCCTCGCTCGCCACATCAGTGGCGATGAGGAGGTCGGCCTGGAGGAGCGGGTCGGCCGGCGTGCCGCGTGAGCCGGGCGCGAAGGCGTCGAGCGCCTCGCCGCGTGTGACGCGCGCGGCCCCTGCCCACGCCGCGTCGCCCAGGACCGCCAGAACGCGACCCCGGCTCCGGAGCCGGCGGAAGAGGTGCAGCGCGGTGTCGCGAAACTCGGTGAAAACGATGGTCTTGCGGCCGGCGAGCTCGCCCTCGAGCAGCGATTCGAGCGCGTCGCACTTCGCGTCCTGATCCGCGGGCAGCCCGTCGATCAGCGCGAGCGCGCCGTCGATCGCGCGGCACCAGGCGTCCAGGTCGCCGTCCCAGTTGGGGGCGTCGCCGCTGCGCAGGAGGGGCCAGAGAACGAGCTGCGCCGAGTCGTCGTCGGTGTGCGGGAAGGCGGCGCGGAACGCGGCTCGCGAGAGCGGAACACCCTTCTCGCGCGCTCCGTCCCACTCGGCGAGAAAGTTGCGATGGCGGAGGAGGCTGCGGCGAAAGGCGGCGCGACTCGACTCAAGGCGCCGGAGCAGGTTCAGGTGCAGGAGCGCCCCGCCGCGCTCGGCGCGGGTGTGGGCGCCGCCGAGCGAGATCAGCGCCGCGAGAATCGAGCGGAGACGGCCGCCGCAAACGGCGTCCAGATCGTAACGCACGGGCGGCAGAAGCACTCGCTCGGGGAACGCCGTGCGCAGTTCGGGGAACCTTCTTTCCACGAGGCGGCGGGTGCGGCAAACGGAGAGTGCCCCCAGGGCGAGCGACGCGCCGCCGTGGTGGCCGGATGCCAGCAACTGAAGGAGGTCCGGCACGCCGAACTCCCGGAACCGGTCCCATCCCGCGAACAGGTGGATCAGCGCCGCCAGGTCTCTCACCGAGTTGTTGAGCGGCGTCGCCGAGAGAAGCGCGACCCGACGCCCGGCGGTGAGGCGCGCCAGCGCGTCGTAGCGCCGTGTGCGAGGGTTTCGGAACGAGTGGGCCTCGTCCACGAGCACCAGCGTGGCTTGGCTCGCCTGCGGGAAGCGGCGCACGGCGAGCGCGGCGTGAGTGAAAACCGGAATCGCCACCGCGGTCGCCGCCGACGCACGCGTCCACTCGCCGCGCAGCGCGGCCGGCACGACCGCGACGGCCTCGCCGCCACTCCGTCGCTCGAGCGCCGCCAGGGCGAGGGCGACGTACGTTTTTCCCAGCCCAACTCCGTCGGCGATCAGCACGCCGCCAAACCGTTCGAGAATGCCGCGCGCACGGGCCACCGCGTCGGCTTGATGCGGAAGCAGCCAGGCCGGCATGGTCTCCCGGGCGAGCGGTGTGTCCAGGGGCTCCAGGAGGCCGGCAAGGACGGCGCGCGCCGCCGTGGCCGGCGTGACCACCTCGGCGAGGCTCAGCGCGGGGAAGAGCGGGTCAGCGACTCCAGCGAGGGTCTCGGCGCAGAGCGTCGCCCAGGTGCCGGAGCAGGGCGGTCGTGTCGGCGTCGAGGCCGAGAGCGTTGACGACGAGGCGGTCCAACTCATTGGGGTCCCATGGCTCGCCGCGGGCGGCCTCGCGTCCGAGGAGGGCGAGGGCGCGCCCGTGGCGGGTCTCGGTGTGGGTGGGGAGCGGGAGCGCCCCAACGGTGCAGGCGCTGAAGCGGAACGTGCCGCCGCTGGCGCGCTCGGCCAGCGCGGCGGCGATGCAGCGGATCGGACCGCTGTTCAGGCAGGCCGCGAGCCAGCAGGCGGTCCGTTCATCGGGCACGGCTACGCCGTAGCACGTATTGAGCGGGATGGGGGACGGGCTGGAGCGGCGGTCGAGCGGTGCGGCTTCGAGGCGCGGGGCGATGTCGCGCCAGATCACGAGCCAGGGGGTGCGCAGCAGCTCGGTGCGGAACAGGGTCCACAGCGGCTTGCCGCGACCGTCAGCACGCCGCGTCAGCTCGGCGCTGAACGGCCTGAGGTACTCGGCCACTTCCGCGGGAACATGCGGGGCGGGCAGCCCCTCGTGGTCGAGGGCGGCGAGCAGCACCGCCGATGGGTGCGCCGTGAAGGGCGAGATGTCGCGGCCGAGCAGCGCGGGGACCCGACAGGCGACGGGCAGCTCGTCGGCGCGCTCCCACTCACGGACGAAGACCTGGTTTGCACCGGTCTTCACGCCGAGCTGAGGTCGGAAACGGGAGCGAAGGTGCGGGCCGGAGCGAAGCACGGAGCGGATCGCCCGCATGAGGTCGCCCGGCAGGGCGAGCCAGGGCGCGCGGGAGGGCGCCTCGTCGAGGCCGAGATCCCGCTGCCTGGTGGCGCCCGCGATCCGCGCGCCCGACGCGCCGGCGACGTGCACCGTGGCGATCGCTTCGGGGTCCGGAGTGCGGCGACACAGGACGCAGATCATCGGGAAGACGGTCGCCGCGAAGCCGCTGCTCTCGGCATGCGCGCGATCATCAAGGGACAGCACCGTTGCGCGCCGTCGTAGCAGCGCACGCAACGGCCCCGCGTAGCCTGCGCGCAGCAGCTTCGACGGCAGCAGGAGAGTGATGACGCCTCCCGGCCGCGCCAGCTCAAGCGCGCGCTCGACGAACGCGACGGAGAGATCGGGGAGGTGGGCGAAGCCGCCCGGGTGCGCCGAGCTGGGCCGGAAACTGTCGAACCGTCGAGCGAGCACGGCGCGCGTGCTCTGCGGCAGGCGCTCGCCGCGGATCCAGGGCGGATTGCCCATGACCAAGTCGAAGCCGCCGTCGGCCATCACGTGCCCGAAGTGGACGTCGTAGGCGAAGAAGGGCAGGGTCTCTTCTGTCGCGATGCGCCGACGCGCGGCCATCAGCTCGCGTCGCTGCCGACGCCACAACGCGACGCGCCGGGCGGTGGTCGGCCGGCGTCTGACGCGCTCGCCGAACAGGTCGCGCCCGGTTCCCGCCGCGGCGTCGAGCAGGCGCGCGCCGAGGGAGGTGATGGCGGCGTCGACGCTCGCCGCCGCGAGGGCGCGCTCATCCTCGCGAATGGCGCGCGCCAAGGCTGCTTTCTCGCGCCCCGTGGCGGCGAAGTAGGCGGCACGCCGCTCGGCCACCGCTCGAACGCGGCCGGCGGCTCCGGGCAGCTGTGCGACCTGCGCCAGGTCGAGAGGGGAGAGCGGGCTGTCGCCCTGGCGGAGGTTCTGGTCGAGGTTGGGCAGCGGCGCCACCTGCCGCCAAGTGGCGTCTTCATCCACGACCAGCGCGAGCCAGAGCCGGAGTTCGGCCAGGCGGACGGCCATCGGGTCCAAGTCCACGCCGAAGAGGTTGTCGCGCACGATCGACCGGCGACGCTCCACGGGTGACTCGCAGGCCCAGTGCGCCGCGCGGAGCTGCTCGAGCTGGGCCAGCGTCTCGAGCAAGAAGGCGCCGGAGCCCACCGCCGGGTCGAGAACCCGGATCGAGCGCACTGCCTCCGGCGCACTTTCCGCCAGGGCCGCGCGCAACGCTCTCTCGACGGTTTCCCGCAGCAGTTCGCGGGGCGTGAAGTAGGCGCCCGAGCTCTTGCGCCGGTCGCGGGCCATGAGGCCCTCGAAGACGCGCCCCAGCATTTCTGGGTCCACCGCGTCCCGCTGGTCGCCCTCCCGAGCGGTGAAGTGGAACCGCTCGAACAGGTCGTCGAACAGCTCGCGCCACGTTTCGTTCGGGAGGACGGCGCGAGGGAACCTCCGCTCCAGCGCGTGGCGCTCGAAGAGTCCGCCGTTCAGGAACGGCACGTCGCCCAGGGCGCGCCCGGCGGGCGAGCGCGCTCCTTCGGGGGCGTTGAGTGTGCCGAAGCAGAGCGTTTCGAACGTCGCGTGGTGGAAGGAGTGGCCGCGGCCGAGCGCTGTGTCGAGAAGCGACGGTAGGAAGTCGCGTCGGCCGGCGAGCCACCCCTTGGCCTGCACGAAGTAGAGGAAGAGGACGCGGGTCAGGATGATGAGGGCGAGGTCACGGCGCTCGGCGGACGAGGCCCGGGGCATGTGCTGGAGGCTTTGTGCGGCGCGGGCGTGCAGCCTGGCGAATTCACGGAAGAAGCGGCTCGTCAGGCCCTCTTCGCCGAGGACGTCGGCGGCGCGGACGGCGAGAGCGAGCGGCGTCTCTCTGGGCCGGGGGGCGAGTCCGCTCAGGATCTCCGCGGCGACGGGGCTTGGATTGTCGAGCGAGACTCGGAGCTGGCGGACGTGAAACCCGCTGTTCTTCGGGGCGAGCGCGGCGACCGCCAACGTGGTGGCCGGCGTGTCGAGAACCAGGAGGAGGTGGCGCTCGCCCGGCGTCGCGCGGCCGAGCCGCTCGGCGGCGAGAGCCACCTCGGAGCGACCGGCGGCGTCCAGGACGGCGCCGTAGATGAGGAATGCCCCGTGCCGGCCGACGATCGCGGCGCGACGGATGGCGAGCCCCGTTCCTCGGAGGCCGAGCCGAGCCTGCGCGGCGCTATTCAGCTCGTCGCCGTGGGGCGTGTAGCCCAGGGCGGCGACGAACTCGAGCAGGTCGTCGAGCGACTTCAAGCGCGACAGGAGTTCGGGACTGACGGCCACGGGGTGCGCTCGGGCTGTACCGGTGCGCACGATGAGAAGGAAAACGGCCGGCATGGTCGCCGGCCGTTGCACGGTGGTGCGTTTTGTTGCGCCGAGGGCGGACCCGGGTCGGCGTCCGCGCCCGCAAAGGTGTCCGCCGGCCCCCTACTCCCCCACCACCTTGATGATCACCCGCTTGCGCCGCTGCCCATCCCACTCCCCGTAGAACACCCTCTGCCAGGGCCCGAAGTCGAGCCGGCTTTTCGTGACCGGCACGATCACCTCGTGGCCCACCGTCAGGCTTCGGAGGTGCGCCGCGGCGTTGTCCTCGCCCGTGTCATTGTGCTTGTACCGCTTCGGGTCCCACGGGGCGACCGTGTGCTCGAGCCAGTGCAGAATGTCGTGCCAGAGGCCGGACTCGTGATCGTTCACGAAGACGGACGCGGTGATGTGCATCGCGGAGACGAGTACGAACCCTTCCTTCACACCGCTCTTCTCGACCTGCTTCTCGACCTCCTCGGTGATATCGATAATCTCCTGCCGCTTCTTCGTCTCGAACCAGAGATAATGCGTATGTGCGGTCATGGTCTCGTCCCCAGTTGCCCTTCTACACCCCACACCCTACACCCTCTTCTCGTAAACCCTCCCCTTCCACTCGATCTTCCGCGACCCGCGCCACGTCGCCCGGACCAGGATGGACGCCACGACCATGACGCCGAGGGGATAGAGAAGGGCGAAGCCGAGGGGCAGTCGCGTGTAGCGGGACACAGCGGGCCAGCAGGCGAACGACGCCGCCGTGCCGAGCAGGCCGAACGTCGCCATCGCGGGAACCCCGCCGGCGAGGCCGAGCGCCGCGAAGAGCGGCGGCGCGAGCCAAAAGAGCGGCGCCAGCAGCATCAGCCCAATGAGGAGGTAGGCCGCCTCGGGCCACGGCAGCGACTGCCGGAGGGCGACGAACACGTTCTTCGTCCACCCCTCGTAGATCTCGCCGAGCGAGGCGTACATCCGGGTCGTCATGTCGTCGAGCGCGGCCGCGATGACGCGCCGCCGGCCCGCCTTGGCATACTCCCGGGCGATCGCCATGTCCTCGACCACCTGGTCGTGCACCTTCTGATGGCCGCCTGTCGCCTCGTAGGACTCGCGGGTGACGAGGATGAACTGACCGTTCGCGACCGCGCTGTACGGATCCGTGGACCGGTTCAACCGTTCAGGGGAGCCGAACCGGAAGCCGATAAGCAGGACGCCGGCCAACAGGAACTGCGGCTGCACGACGCGCTCCCAGAAGGTGAGGCACTCCTGGTGGGGCAACACCGTGAGCAGGTCGGCGGACCGGGCGCGGAGCCCGGCTACGGCGTGACCGAGGAGCGCGGGGCCATGGCGCGTGTCGGCGTCGGTGAAAAGCAGTACGCTCCCGCGCGCCACCCGGTTGCCCTGCCAACACGCCCACGGCTTGCCGAACCAGCCTTCCGGGAGCTCGTCGCCTCGCACCACCCGCACCCGCGCGTCGGACGCCGCGATCCCCTCGGCGATGACCGCCGTATCGTCCGTCGAGCGGTCGTCCACGACGATGACCTCGAAGTCGGGATAGGTGCTCGCCAGCAGGGAGCGGAGACAGCGCTCGATGTTCCGCGCTTCGTTGCGCGCGGGGAGGATCACGGAGACCAGCGGCGAGGCTTCGCGCGGGAGCGGGGGCCAGTCGCGCACGCTCGGCTTGGGGCGGCCGCCCGCGGCGGCCACGGCAGGGAGGGCCGCGTAGGGCGCGGCCGCCAGCGCGCCCGCCCACCACGGCCAGCTGCTCAGCCGATCGCCTCCCCCTCCCCGCGCGCGACCACGACCGCGGCGGTGAGGTGCCCGGTGACGTTGAGCCCGGTGCGGAACATGTCGGGGATGCGGTCGACCCCCAGGAGGAGCGCGATCCCTTCGACCGGCAGGCCTGCGGCGAGCAGCGTCGGCGCCAGCGTGAAGACGCTCGCCGACGGGATTGCCGCCACCGAGAAGGTCATGAGGAAGGTGGAGGAAAGCACGATGGCGAGTTGCGCGCCGCTCAAGCTGATCCCGTAAAGCGACGCGATGAAGAGCGCGGCGCTGGTGTGGTAAATCGCGGTGCCGGGGCGGTTCAGCGCCGCGCCAAGGGGAAGCACGAAACTCGCGACCGGCGCCGAGATGTCGAGCTTGCGCACGGCGGCGTCCATCATCGCCGGGAGCGCGGCAATCGAGGAGCCCGTCGTGAAGCCGACCGCTTGGGCCGGCGCGATCGTGCGAGCGAAGGGGACCAGGCCGACGCGTGCCAGCAGCCGCACGGCGCCGCCGTAGACCACGATGCCGAAAAGGATGATGCCAGCGAGCACGACCGCGACAAACGCCGCCAGGCTGGCAAGCATGGCCCATCCGAACCGCGCTGCGACGGGAGCGGCGAGGCAGGCGACACCGAGCGGGGCCAGCACCATGATCCACCCGACGAGGCGGATGAGCGCGGCCGCGACGGCGTCGGCGAGGCTGAGGATGGCCTGCCGCGGCCGCTCGTCGAGGCCGGCCACACCCGCACCGAAGAGCACGGAGAAGACGATCACCGGCAGCAGCGCGCCCTCGGCCGCCGCCTGCACCGGGTTCGTCGGCACGAGGTCGAGCAGGAACTGCCGAAAACCTCGTACCTGGTGCGCCTGCTGCGCGATCTCCCGAGCGCCGGCGGCCGCGGCGCCGCGCAGCGAGCCGGCCAGATCGGCGGGAATCGGGGCCAGCGGCAGTATCAGCAGCGCCAGGAGCAGCCCGACAAAGGCCCCGATGATGAGCGTGCCGCAGTAGAATGCGAGAGTGCGCACGCCGAGCCGGCCGAGCCGCCGGGCGTCGCCGATGCTGGCGACGCCCGAGACGAGCGCGGCGACTACGAGCGGGATCACGGTCATGCGGATCAGGTTGATCCAGATGGTGCCTGCCGGCTCGATGCCGACGGCGAGGCGCATCAGCCACGGTACGCCGGTCGCCGAGGCGACGAGACCGACGGCGAGACCTGCGAGGAGGCCGGCCGCGATCTTCACCGAGAGCGAAGTCTCGGGTCGCTCGTGCATCACTCCCTACCGCCCTTCCCGGTTGCCCCGGCGCTGTCCCGGATGGCAGATTCCCGGCACTTCGAGGGGAGCGTCATCGTGTTCAACGCACAGACCGCGTCGCCGCGCTGGACTCTGATCCTCGGCGTCTCGAGCGGCTTCGGCGCCGAGTCCGCCTTGGCGCTGGCGGCCGCAGGCTACGAGGTCTGCGGCGTGCATCTCGACCGGAAGGCGGGCCTCGCGCGCGTGGCGGAGGTCAAGGGCGGCATCGAGAAGCTGGGGCGTCGCGCCCTGTTCTTCAACGTGAATGCCGCCGATCCCGACAAGCGCAAAGAGGTGGTGGACGCCCTGGCCGCTGAGCAGGCGACGGTGGCCGTGCTGCTCCACTCGCTCGCGTTCGGCACGCTGAAGCCGTTCATCGGCGGCGACGCGATCACCGAGCAGCAGATGGACATGACGCTGGCCGTGATGGCCCACAGCTTGGTGTACTGGACGCAGGACCTGGTGCGTCGCGGCCTCATGGGGCCGGGCAGCCGGGTCTTTTCGATGACGTCTTCCGGCTCGACGCGAGCGATCGCCGCCTACGGCGCCGTGTCCGCGGCCAAGTGCGCCCTCGAGTCGCACACCCGGCAGCTGGCCTACGAGCTCTCCGAGCGGGGAATCGCGGTCAACGCGCTGCGCGCGGGCGTCACGGACACGCCCGCGCTGCGCAAGATTCCAGGGAGCGACCGCCTGCTGCAAGGGGCCGCCCACAAGAACCCCGCCAAGCGCCTCACGACTCCCAAGGACGTGGCCGGCGCGCTCGTCGCCCTCTGTCACCCGGACGCCGGGTGGGCGACCGGCAACGTCATCAACGTGGACGGGGGAGAGGAGATCTCAGCGGGGTAGTCGCTCCTCGAGCAGCTTCAGTTCGGGCTCGAGCGCATGGAACTGCGCCAACAGCTCCTGCACCGAATCCGCCGTCGGCACCGGCACTCCCTCCCGGCTGAACATCTTCGCCACCAGGGCGTCGGTGTAGCCGACCACGGCGTTCGAGACGGCCATGTCTAGGACGCGGCTCACGCGCACGATCGTCAGGAGCTGCTGGCGGGCGGGAAGCGCCACGAAGAGGTCGGCGAGCTCACGGATCAGGAGCTCGCGCAGCCGCTGCAGCTCGTCCACGACCTCACCGGCCGAAAGCCCGCGCGCCTCGGCGAGGCGTCCGTACAGTTCCGTGGCGGCGTACCAGCTCTCCTTCGCTTCCCGACGGAGCGGGCCCGTCATGTGCACAAGGAGGTCGAGGATGAGCCCCAGCGGACGGGCGAGCGCGCAGGGTTCCAGCACCTGCCCCGCGGCCTGGCGGGCGACGATCCATTCGGACCACCTGCCGACCAACGCTTCACGAGCCACGGTGATGCCGCGGCCGACGACCCAGAGCGACGGGGCCGACTGGCGGGCGATGTCCATTGTCACGGAGCGCAGAAAATAGCCCCATGTCCACGGCACGGCTAGAAGCGCTGCGGCTGGTTGGCGCGGACGGCGGTCCGCTGCGCGTGGACATCCGCTCCGGCGCCCGGCCGGGGGAGGTCCGGCCGGTCGTCGTCATCTGCCACGGGTTCAAGGGCTTCAAGGATTGGGGCTTCTTCCCCCGTGTGGCGGAGCGGCTCGCGTGGGCCGGTTTCACGGCGGTCTCCTTCAATTTCTCGGGCAGTGGCGTCGGCGACGACGGCGAGTCCTTCGACGAGCTCGAGCGGTGGGGCCACCAAACCCCGAGCGGCGACCTTGCCGATGTCGGCACCGTCGTGGACTTCCTTGCCGGGCGGGGTGCCGAGTGGTTCGGCCTCTTCGGCCACAGCCGGGGCGGCGGCCTGGCCGTGCTGCACGCCGCCCGCGACTCCAGGGTGAGATCGCTGGTCACGTGGGCCGCGGTGTCGCATTTCCTTCGCTGGCCGGTGGAGGACCTCCGACGCTGGCGAGCCGAGGGAAAAATCGACGTCGTCAACACGCGGACCGGGCAGGTGCTGGCGATCTACACTGATACGCTCGACGATTGCGAGGCCCACAGCGAGGGGACGCTGGACGTCCTGGCGGCGGCGGCCCGCATCAGAATCCCTTGGCTGATCGTGCACGGGCAGGCTGACGAGACCGTGCCGCACCTGGAAGCGCAGCAGCTTCACGGGGCGTCGACGCCGGGCTGCGTCGAACTGGCCCTCGCCCACGCGGCCGGGCACACCTTCGGCGTCCGCCATCCCTGGGCGGGCAGCACGCCGGAGTTCGACAGCGTGCTGGATCGGACGGTCCGATTCTTCGCTGCGGCGCTGCGCTGAAAAGGCGAGCGGCCCGGACTCACGAGGAGTGGCCGGGCCGCTCAGGCTCTTGGGGAGCGTCGGAAGCTATAGCCCCGCGCTTCTCAACCCCTCGAGGCCCCTCCGGCGGCTCACGGGGAAGTAGGTGCGGATGGCTTCCTGGCGGCGCCTCCAGAGCAGGCCGGCCGCGGCGAGCGCCGCGACCGCCAGCAGGCTGACCCCGAAGATACGAATCGGTCCTCCCGGGTTGGAGTCCATGTACACAATCTAACCACTCGTGCAATAGCAGAGTTTCGACGCATCGCGGATGCTACTGTTAAGCGTGCGGCGCGCGGGCCCGTCGCGCGCCCCGCTTGTCACCGCGCGTGCCGATTGCCAGGTGGAGGAGCTCGCTGGACGATCACACAGGAATCATAGGGCGGCTGCGAGTCGGCCTCGCCAGCCACGTCCCGGTCAGCGCGACCGAGCACGGGGCGAAGCGGGCGGCTGTGGCGGTGATCGTTGCCGCGCGGCCGGAGCCGGCCATCCTCTTCGTCAGACGCACCGAGCGAGCGGCCGACCCCTGGTCAGGTCAGATGGCCTTTCCGGGAGGCTACCGCGCCGCCGCCGATGAGTCGCTCGCCGCAACGGCGCAGCGGGAGACGTTCGAGGAGACCGGCCTGAACCTCGACGCGACCGGGGCGCAGCTCGGCGCCCTGGACGACGAGAACCCCCGCAGCCCGTTCCTTCCGAAAATCGTCGTGACGCCGTTCGTCTTCCTGCTCGCGACGCAGCCGAATGTGGCCGCCGGCCCGGAGGTCGAGGAGGTCGTGTGGCTTCGAGTCTTCGACCTTTTCGCGCCTGAGAGTCGGCGGCCGCTGACCGTTCGTCTGCCGGTCGGCTCCCGCACGTTCGACTCGGTCGTCATCGGTCGGTACACGATCTGGGGCTTGACCGAGAGGATTCTCCGGCAGATCGAACGCCTCGCACCGCTGTAAATCTCCCGCCCAGCCGTCGTTACTTCGGCGCTTGACAGCAACCGAGTTCGCTGTTCACATTTAGCCTACCCTAACTTTCGATTTAATGCTGCCTTGACCACAGACGTCGTTCGAGACCGAGAGGTCGCCGCCCCTGAGCACGTCGTTTCGCCTTCCCTGCTGAGCAGGCTGCGGAGGGGGTTGCCCTACCTCGGGCCGGCCTTCCTCGTGTCGGTCGGCTACATGGATCCGGGGAACTGGGCCACCGACATCGAGGGCGGGGCGCGGTTCGGCTACACGCTGTTGTGGGTGCTACTGCTCTCCAACGCCATGGCGATCCTCCTTCAGGCGCTTTCAGCCAAGCTGGGGATCGTCACCGGGAAGAGCCTTCCCGAGAACTGCCGGGACCGGTTCCGGCCCTGGCTCAACTACTCCCTCTGGGTTGCCGCCGAGGGCTCGGCGCTGGCGACCGATCTCGCGGAGTTTCTGGGCGCCGCGCTGGGGTTTCACATCCTGTTCGGGATCCCGCTCTTCCAGGCGGCGCTGCTCACCGGCGTGGTCGTGTTCGCCCTCCTCGCGCTGGAGCGCTTCGGTTACCGCGCGGTGGAGTACGCGATCATTTCGCTGGTGGCCGTCATCGGATTCGCGTACCTGTACGAGCTGCTGCTCGCCAAGCCCGCGCTGGGGGGAATCGCCAGGGGCCTGGTGACGCCGGACATCAGCGACGGCCGCCTCTACCTCGCGATCGGGATGCTGGGCGCGACGGTCATGCCGCACAACATCTACCTTCACTCCGCGTTGGTGCAGGCGCGGCGGCCGCTTCTGGCGAGCCGCCGGCACATCAGGTCCCAGGTCGCGGATTGCGTTGTGGCGCTGAACCTGGCGTTCTTCGTCAACGCGGCGATCCTCATCATGTCGGCGGCGACCTTCTTCGAGCGGGGCGTCGTCGTCACCTCGATCGAGCAGGCGCACGAGACGCTGGCGCCCCTGCTCGGCGGTTATTCCGCGGTCGCGTTCGCGATCGCGCTGCTGGCGTCGGGCCTCTCCTCGAGCACGACGGCGACGCTCGCGGGGCAGGTCATCCTCCAGGGTTTTCTCCACGTGCGGATGAGCCTCTTCCTGCGCCGCCTCATCACGATGATTCCGGCGCTGGTGGTGATCTACCTCGAGGTGGACTCGCTCAAGATCCTGGTGCTCTCGCAAGTCTGCCTCAGCTTCGGCCTCCCCTTCGCGATCATCCCGCTCATCTGGCTGACGAAGAACGGCGCACTGATGGGGAGCTTTGCCAACCGCCGGCGTACGACCGCCCTCGCCGCGGTCGTGGCTGCGATCATTCTCCTGCTCAACGGACTGCTGGTCTACCAGGCGCTCGGAGGGGAGTTGTGAGATGACGGCGCCGCTATCGCGCTCGGTCGAGGACTACCTCAAGACGATCTACCGGCTCTCGGAGCGCGGCGGTGCCGCCGCGACCTCGGAGATCGCGCAGCGGATGGACCTCGCCCCGGCGTCGGTCACCGGGATGGTCAAGAAGTTGGCCGAGTCGGGCCATCTCGAGCACGTGCCGTACCATGGCGTGCGGCTGACCGGCCCGGGACGGCTGGCGGCGCTGGCAGTGGTGCGCCGCCATCGGATTCTCGAGACCTACCTGATCGTGAAGCTCGGCTACGACTGGGCGTCGGTTCACGAGGAGGCCGAGCGGCTGGAGCACGCCGTGTCCGACGAGCTCGTCGAGCGGATGGCCGAGGCGCTCGGGAGTCCCCGGTACGATCCCCATGGCGCGCCGATCCCGACTCGGGATGGCGAGATCGAGCAGTCCGACTACCCGTCCCTGGCGCAGATGGAGGTGGGGGCGCGGGTCGAGTTGCGGCAGGTGGATGACGACGACCCGGAGCGGCTGCGCTTCCTTAAGTCCTTGGGCCTCGTCCCGGCGGCACTGCTCGTGGTCACGGATCGGCAGCCGTTCGGGGGGCCGATCAGGGTCAAGGTGGGCGGAGAGGAAGGAGAAGAATGCGTCATCGGCATGGCGCTGGCAGCATGCATCCTCGTCGAGCGGCGCTAGGTCTCGGCCTCGCTCTCGCGCTCGCCCCACTGCCGCGCACGGCCGGCGCGATACCCTATTTCGCGCGCCGTTACGGCGTCGAATGCAGCCGGTGCCACGTCGCGCCCCCCAAGCTCAACGCCTTCGGCGAGGCGTTCGTGGCGCGCGGCTACACGATGCCCGCCCTGACCTCCCGGCGGACCTGGCCGCTGGCAATCTGGCTGAGCGGGCGCTCCGAACGGCTGCCCGTTCCCGACTCGCTGGCCGACGAGCTGCGCGGCTATCTGAACCGCGTGGAAGTCATCTCCGGGGGCAAGCTCGTGGCTCCCTGGCTCTCGTACTTCGTGGAGTGGCGGCCGGTGAGCCGGGAGGCGCGTGGCAACGGCACCATACGCGACCGCGCGGGCCGCTTCGAAGACCTCTTCCTGACCACGGCGGGCCGGCGCCTGGAGCTCACCGTCGGACAATTCCGGCAGATCGCGCAGGTGGATGTCTCCCGCCGGCTGGGGATCAGCGAGCCGCTCTCGCTGTCGGCGTCCCTGCCCGGCGCCGGTGTTCTGAGCGCGCGCAAGCGTTCGTTGCGGGGCTTCGCTCCGGCGGGCCGCTCGCCGGCGCTGCGGGCCGCGTGGAACGGCGACGGGTTCGGCGGGTGGCGGTGGACCGCGGCGGCCGGCCTCCCGATCTCGGGCGAGATCTCGATTCCGCTGGCCCGTGAGGCCCGGACGGAGGCGAGCAACGAGATCGAGTGGAGACTCAAGGGGGTCGTTCTCGAGAGTTTCGTGCGGCGAGGCCTCACCTCGTTCGGCGCCCACGCGTTCTACGACGACTCGGACCGGTATCTGGCCAACCTGGTCACGACCGGGGCGCGCCCGCCCTTGTACTGGACGGCGGTGGTCGGCGCGGACCGGAGCGGCGGCGTCGTGCGGGGGCGCTGGTCGGTCGAGGGGGAGTACCTCCCTCACTACTTCTTCGGAGTCGGCGGGCGCGTGGAGGACCGCGCGGCCGACGGCGGGGACGTGGCCTTCGTGCCCTACGTCAACGCGCACCTCCCCGGGACCAGCTACACGATCCGGCTCACGATCGAGCGCCGGCTGCAGCGGGGCCGTAACGCCACGTTGGTCGAGCTGGGAACGGTGTTCTAAGACCCGGGCCTGCCTGTGGCGGCGTGCGGCGGCCTTCTGCCGGAGTACGGGCGCTCGGCGGCGGCGCCCGGTCGAGCCTTTCGTAGTCGGCCGGTAATCGGTCAGCGGGTCGATCACCGTGAGGGTTGGGGGGGAAGGGAAAGAATGCATCATCGGCACAGAGCTGGCGTCGTGCATCCTCGTCGAGCGGCGCTAGCGGTCGCCCTGGCGGTCGCAGTCGCGGCCTCCGGGTGCGATCTGTTGACGACCGAGGCGCCCGATCCGGGAGAGGTGTTCGACGGTCCCGTGGACGGCCTGACGGCGGCAGAGCTCGCCGCGTTCGTGCGCGGCGACCGAGAGTTCGGGCGTCCGTTCGCGCCGAGCGAGGGGCTCGGACCCATCTTCAACAACGTCTCGTGCGCCGCGTGCCACAGCGCGGACGGTCGCGGGCGGATCGAGAACGCGCTCACGCGCTTCAGCATCGGGCTCGACCCGGCGCTGGAGCTCGGAGGCCCGCAGATCCAGGACAAGGCCATTCCAGGCGCCGAGGCGGAACGACTGCCGGCAGGAGTGCAGGTCTCCGTCCGCCTGCCTCCGCCGGTATTCGGCGTGGGCCTGATCGAGGCGATACCCGAAGCGACGATCCTGGCGCTGACCGACTCGCTGGATACCGACGGCGACGGAATCTCGGGGCGGCCGAACTGGGTGACGCCGCCGGACTTCGTGCCAGCCGACGAGCCGGGCGGGGGCCCAGAGCCGCGGCTCGGCCGGTTCAGCCGCAAGGCGCAGGTGGCCAGCATCCTCCACCAGGTGGCGGGCGCATACCATCAGGACATGGGCATCACGTCGGACTTCCTCCCGGTCGAGAACCGGAACCCGCTGGCGAGCCGGGCGACCGAGGCGGCCGATCGGGTGGCGGATCCGGAAATCCCCGCCGGCACCGTGCGCGCGGTCGTGAACTACGTGCGGCTGTTGGCGCCCCCTGCGCCGGGCGCGGACTCGCCCCCCCGGCGCCAGGGCGCGGCGCTATTCGGGTCGCTCGGTTGCGCGCGCTGCCACGTGCCCGTGCTCCAGACGGGGCCGAATCCGGTCGCGGCGTTGGCCAACCAGCCGGTGCGCCTGTACTCCGACCTTCTGCTTCACGACATGGGCGACGGCCTGGCGGACAATCGGCCCGACGGGAGCGCGAGCGGCAGCGAATGGCGGACCGCCCCGCTGTGGGGGCTGCGCCTCATGCGGCGGTTCCTGAACGGCGATGCGTTCCTGCTTCACGATGGGCGGGCGCGCAGCATCGAGGAGGCGATCCTCTTGCACGGGGGCGAGGCGCAGACCGCCCGCGACGGATTCGCAGCCCTCGGCCCCGACGCCCGCGCGGCGGTACTCGACTTCGTGGGGTCGCGGTGAGCGCCATGGACCGGCGCCGCTTCGTCGGGCTCGCGACCGGAGCGATCGCGTCGGCCGCACTCCCTGCCTGCGCCACGCTCGTTGTCACGCCGGTGGCGCCGGTTGGCGGCGTGGTCCGGCTGGCGATCCGGAACTTCGCGCAGCTCGGGCAGCCCGGCGGCTACCTCAAGATCCAGCCGATTGGGGAGGCGGCGCCGCTCTTCGTCCTGGCGCTGGGCGGCGGCGAGTTCGCCGTGCTGTCACCCATATGCACCCACCTGGCCTGCACGGTGAACGTCGAGGGCGCGCAGCTCGTGTGCCCGTGTCACGGCTCGATGTTCGACCGACAGGGCCGGGTGCTGCGCGGGCCCGCCGAGCGGCCGCTGCGGCGCTTCCCGGCCGCGCTGACCCCCGAGGGTGAACTGGTGATCCAACTGGGAAGCGCGGCGTGATCAAGCGCCTGCTGCGCTGGTTCGCGGTGGCGACGGTCTTCGCGTTCCGTAGCGCGAGGGAGGACGCGTTCCTCCGGGAGAACCTCGCGGGCGACGCCGAGCACGCCGCGCGGACGCGGTATCGGCTGGTACCCGGCCCGTGGTGAGACTCCGGCGTGCGGTGCCGGCGCTGGCGCTGCTCGCGGCGGGTCTCGCGGCCCGGGGGGCGGCCCAGGACACCACCCGCGCGCCGCGGCCCTTCGTCGAGGGCGGCGTATTCGACAAGCCCTACCTTTCGCGCTTGTTGGGCCGCACGGCGATCGGCGGCTACGCCGAGGCGCACGCGCGCTGGGAGCGGGCGGACGGCGCCACCGAAGAGGCCGGCTTTCTGCTCAGGCGCTGGAACATCTTTACCGCCACCCAGGTCAGCGATTTCGTGCGCATTGCCGCCGAGCTCGAGTTCGAGGAGGGAGGCGAGGAGATCACGGTCGAGTATGCCGCGATAGACGTCGGCATCCACCCCGCGCTCACCGTGCGCGCGGGGATGCTCCTCTCGCCCCTCGGTCGCTTCAACCTCTCGCACGACAGCCCGCGGAACGAATTCACCGATCGGCCCCTGGTCTCGACGGAACTGCTGGGTGTGGCGCTCTCGGAGCCCGGCCTCGGCGTCCTCGGCCTGGTGGGCCTCGGCGGAGCGACGCGACTGACCTACGAGCTGTACGCCGTCAACGGATTCGATGACGGGCTCATCAGCGACGCGGCGGAGGGCACGCGCGTCGCGTTGGGTCGCCGAAACGTCGAGGACAACAACTCCTCCCCAGCCTTGGTCGGGCGCGCGGCGTGGAGTCCACGGGTGGGCTACGAAGTGGGAGTCTCGAGCCACCACGGTGCTTACAACGTCTACCGGTCGGAGGGCGTGGCGGTGGACGAGCGGCGCGACCTGACAATCTGGGTCGTGGACGCCGAGGCCCGCGTGGCGGGCGTCCGGGTTGTCGGCGAGGCGGCGGCGGCGACGATCGACGTCCCGCCGGGGCTGCGCGGCATCTACGCGTCGCGCCAGCGGGGCCTGTACGTCGAGGCGCTGCGCCCTTTCGGCCGTGCCTGGGTTCGGACCATGCCGGGCTCGTTCTTCGCTGCGGGAGCTCGGCTCGACGTGGTGGACTTCGACGCGGACATCCCGGGTGACGTCGTGAGGCGGGTGACGGTGGGCCTGAACTTCCGGCCGACGCAGGACACGGTGCTGAAGCTGAACTTCGTTCGAGGTCGGACGACGGACCGGTTCAACAACCCGAGCGATCAGGCGGGACTGCTCTTCTCGGTGGCGACGTACTTCTAGCGGCGACTCTGGCCAGCCCGCGGCGTCGTCGCGCTGCCGGCCGCCGTAAGCCGGCTAGCGCGCTTTCCTGGCGGCCTCGATAGCTCGTAGGATCGCTGCCAGTCTCCGGTCCCTCACCTCTCTCAGCACGTCGATCTTCTCGCCGTACGCCCGCTCGATTTGCGCGGTGAGCGCGCGCACCTGTTCCGGCTCGAGCCGGTTCCACTGCGCCAGGCTTCCCCACCAGACCTCGAACGACTGAAGCAGCTGCTGGAGGAACACGTTCACCCCGCCGTCGCCGGCTCCGAGGTGGTAGGTGAGATGGGGCCCTGCCGCGGCCCAGCCGAGACCGGGGCCGAGCGACACCGCCCGGTCAATGTCGTCCACGTCCATGACGCCGGCGAGGACGAGATCGATGCACTCGCGCCACACCGCGGCGGCGATGCGGCCGACGGCGTTCCCCGGCACCTCGCGCTTGAGCAGGATCGGAATCCGGCCCAGCGAGCGGAGCCAGCCGCGGACCCTCTCGACGGCGGCGGGCGACGTGAACTTGCCGGGAACGACTTCGACGAGCGGGATGAGCTCGGGGGGGTTCAGAGGGTGGACCACGACGCAGCGCTGCTGATTCCGGCACCGCGCGGCAGTCTCCGTGATGGGCAGTCCGCTCGAGGACGAGGAGACGATCGCCTCGGCGCGCACGAGCTGGCCGAGGTTCTCGAAGGTCCGCTGCTTGAGGTGCAGGTCCTCGGGGACCGATTCGATGACCCAGTCCGCGTCGCGGCATGCCTGGAGGAGGGAGCGGCCGAGCGTGACGCGGCGCAGCCCGGCTTCGGCGGTTTCGCCGACGGCGCGGCCCAGGGCGACAAGGGCGCGCGCGCGCCGCCCGATTTCCGCCACCGCGCGGTCGGCGGCGGGCACGTCGGTGTCGTAGAGGGTCGTCTCCCAGCCGCTGGCGGCGGTCAGCGCGGCCCAGCCGCGGCCGATCGTGCCGACACCGACGATGGCGACCTTGAGAGTTGGGGCGGCAGGTGCGGTCATCGGCCGGGAAGCTACGGGTGGAAATCGGCCTCGGAAAGCCACCGGCCGAAAAGGTGCGTCAGGAGCAACTCATGCACGTGCTCCACGTGCACGTCACGGTACACCCGGACGCGGGGATCCGCTTCGTGGCCGGGCGTCGTCCGACCGCGCAGCGGGCCCAGGGAGCGATCCACGGCGACGGGGATTACCTCGGACGTGCCCCACGACGCCTCGACGGCGAGCGCAATGGCGAGCGGATCGTTGATTACCGCTCCGGCCAGACCCTCGTGCTCCTCGTGGAAGCGGACGTAGAACCCCAGGAGCTTGCCGAACCAGCGCGCCTCGGGGTCTTCGTGCGTCGCCAGCTTGGCCACCGCGGCGGCGGGAATGACAAGCCGACGCGTCACGTCGAGGCCGACGAGTTCGGTGCGAAGCCCGGCGGCGAAGACCTCTGCCGCCGCCTCGGGGTCGCACCAGACGTTGAACTCCGAGTGCGGGCCCGTATTGCCCGGCGCCCGCAGGTTGCCGCCCATCGCGACATGCCGGACGACACGCGAGCGCACGAACGCGGGGTCGAGGCGGAGGGCGAGGGCCAGGTTGGTGAGCGGGCCAAGGGTCAC
>JACQVG010000087.1 GCA_016209905.1 Gemmatimonadota bacterium
ATCCCTAGCGGGTCGTCGCGGAAGCCGTGGTCGTTGATCAGGACCGGCAGACGTCCCGCCCTGGTGACCGTGACCTGACGCGGCGCCAGCACCCACCCAAGCTCGGTGTCGGCGCTGTACATCTCGAGGCCGGTGTATCCGGCCAGCCGGCAGACGGCCTCGCCGACCAAAAGGGCAGCGGCGACCGGCGCCGTCACGAGCAGGACGTTCGCGGCCGCGCGCCTAAGCATTGCCGGGGTCCAGACGCTGGTCTACGTTTACGGCCATCTCTGGCGTCGCCGCACGCTTCGAACCTTCGACAATTCGTGGGGAACCTAACACCCGATTCGGGCCGCACGTACGTTCTGGGCCTTTCAGCATACTATCACGACAGCGCCGCCTGCCTCCTCTTGGACGGCGCCATCGTCGCGGCCGCCCAGGAGGAACGCTTCAGCCGGATCAAGGGCGATGCCGGCTTCCCCTCCCGGGCCGTCGAGTACTGCCTGAAGGCCGGCGGAATCACGGCGGCCGACCTGGCCTTCGTCGGCTTCTACGACAAGCCCCTGCTCAAGTTCGAGCGCATCCTCGAAACGTACTTGGCCGTGGCCCCGGCCGGGTTTCGCTCCTTTCGGGCGGCGGGTCCGGTGTGGCTCAAAGAGAAGCTCTACCTGGATCGCGTGCTCCGCGAGGCCCTCGCCTACGAGGGCGAGCTCCTCTACGCCGAGCACCACGAGTCGCACGCGGCCAGCGCTTTCTTCCCCTCGCCGTTCGAGGAGGCCGCCATCCTCACCCTCGATGGCGTGGGCGAGTGGGCGACCGCTTCTTGCGGCGTAGGAAGGGGTCACGACGTCGAGCTCTTCAAGGAATTGCACTGGCCCGACTCGCTTGGCCTGCTCTACTCCGCCTTCACTTACTATACCGGGTTCAAGGTCAATTCCGGCGAGTACAAGGTGATGGGGCTGGCCCCGTACGGCGAGCCGAGGTTCGTGGACGTCATCTACCGCGAGCTGCTCGATCTCAGGGAGGACGGGTCGTTCTCTCTCAACCAGGCGTACTTCGACTACCTCACCAGCCTCACCATGACCGGCGCGGCGTTCGACGAGCTATTCGGGGGCCCGCCGCGCGCGCCCGAGTCGAAGCTGACGCAGCGCGACATGGACCTGGCGCGCTCGGTTCAGGTCGTGTGCGAGGAGGTCATGCTGCGCATGGCCCGGACGCTGCATCGGGAGACCGGGCTCGAAAACCTCTGCCTCGCGGGGGGAGTCGCCCTCAACGCCGTGGCCAACGGCCGCCTGCTGCGGGAAGGGCCCTTCAAGCGGATCTGGATCCAGCCCGCGGCGGGCGACGCCGGCGGCGCGCTCGGGGTCGCGCAGCTAATCTGGCATCGCCACCTGGAAAAGCCCCGCAGGCCCGCAGCCGGCCGGGACGGCATGCGGGGAGCGTACCTCGGCCCCGCGTTCGATCCGGAGGAGATCGAGAGCTTCCTCCGGCCTCTTAGCGCGGTCTACGAGCGATTCGAGCGGGAGCCGCTGCTCCGGCACGTGGCTCGCCTCCTCGCCGACGAGAAAGTCGTCGGCTGGTTCGACGGGGCGATGGAGTTCGGGCCGCGGGCGCTCGGGGCACGGAGTATTCTGGCGGACCCGCGCAGCCCGCGCATGCAGGCCACGCTGAACCTCAAGATCAAGTTCCGGGAGGGATTTAGGCCCTTTGCGCCGAGCGTGCTCAGGGAGCGGGCAGGGGAGTACTTCGAGCTGGAGCAGGATTCGCCCTACATGCTCCTCGTCGCGCCGCTCAGGCGGGAACGGCAGATCGCGATGAACGCCGAGGAGCGGCGGCTGTGGGGAATAGATCGCCTCAACGTGGCGCGCTCCGACATTCCCGCCGTCACGCACGTTGACTACTCGGCGCGAATCCAGACGGTGGAACGGGACACGAACCCGAACTTCTACGACCTGATTGCGGAGTTCGAGCGGCTGACCGGCTGCGCCGTCCTCGTCAACACCTCGTTCAACGTGCGGGGCGAGCCGATCGTCTGCACGCCGGCGGACGCGTACCGATGTTTCATGAGGACGCACCTGGACTATCTCGTGCTGTGGCCGTTCCTGCTCGACAAGGCGACGCAACCCGAATGGAAGGAGGGCCGAGAGTGGCGCGAGTCGCTCCGGCCAGACTGAGCCCCGCCGAGGGCAGGCGATTCGGCCTGGTCCTCGGGACGGCGTTCCTGGCGCTCGCCGCGCTGCTCTGGTGGCGCGCCCGTCCCCTTGGAGCGGGCGTACTGATGAGCGTGGGTGCGGCACTTCTCCTCGCCGGCTTGCTCGTCCCCTCCCGGCTCGGCCCGGTGCGCCGGGCCTGGATGCGGCTGGCCGTCGTGATTTCGCGTGTCACCACACCGGTGTTCCTGGCGCTAGTGTATTACCTGGTCGTCACGCCCATGGGCCTCATCATGCGGCTCATCGGGTACCGGCCGCTCACGCGCGCGCGGAGGGCGAGCACGGTGTGGGTGGCCCGGCGGCCGGAGCAGCGGCGCAGCGACCTCAGACGTCAGTTCTAAGTGGCATGACTCGATGAGCCGGCCTAGCCTGCTGCGCGAGCTGTGGCTCTTCATGCGGGTGCGGAAGAAGCTGTGGCTGCTTCCGCTCTTGCTCATCCTGCTGCTGGTCGGCTGGCTGCTGGTCTTCGCCCAGGGCTCCGTTCTGGCGCCCTTCATCTACACGATTTTCTAGAGTGTCCCGAGTCAGAAATCCGTCGGCATTCGGACGCCGCTGCATCCCGTCCCGCGGCGTTGCTCCTCGGTTTCATACCTCGCGGTATGCGCCCTCGTCGCGCCTGGCGGGCCGGGCGCCGCGGCGTCCTCGGTGCGCAACGTATCTCTGACTCGGGACACTAGTGCCGTTCCAACCATCCTGCCCCCCACTGCCTCCTTGCCCCTGGGCACCACTGCAACTCTGCAACTCTGCCCCCTACTGCTAGCCGTCGAGGCCTGGGCCGTCCTCCGGCGGCGGAGGGAGGGAGCGGCAAACCATGAGGTACAGGGCCGAGCCATTGACCGGCACCTCGACGGCCTGCGCCGGGAACTCCCGCTGGCTGCCCCCGAGCTCCGTCGCTCTGGCCGTGTGCGTGCCGGCGAAAACCGAGAAGCTCCGCTGACTGCCGGGGCTGAAGACGTACTGGCCAATGCTGGCATCGTCTATGAAGAGCGCCGTGGTCACGGTTTCTTCACACGTCGTCGCGTCCTTTCTGAAAACAAGCTGCCCTGTCGGCTGAGGAGCCGTGCCGCTCCCGCACGCTCCGGCCCCGAGGATCGCACCGGCACACAGAATCAACACGCGTCGTCTCATCGGCCCTCCGCACGCGGCAAGCCCCGGATGGGGCGGCTCAACTCGTCCCTAGGGAAGGAATCGCAGACAACCGCGCCACGCGCCACCCCCCCACGCCCCCCGACCCCCC
>JACQVG010000006.1 GCA_016209905.1 Gemmatimonadota bacterium
GCTCCCGCTCGAGGTGCGCCTCGGCGAGACGGCGGACCCCACGACTCACGGCGGTGCGGGCGGGGTGGTGTCGTTGCCGGCCGAAGGCGTGGATCTCGAGGAAATCGAGCGCACGCTCATCGCGCAGGCGCTCCGGGCCGCCCGCGGCAACAAGACTCGCGCCGCGCGCCTGCTCAGCCTGACGCGCGACACGCTCCGCTACCGCCTGGAAAAGTACGGAATCAACTGAACCGGGCCGGGGCAAACGCCCCACGGCGCTTGGGCATCTCACGCGGCCCGCGGCACGCCCGCGGGCCGCGCGTGTTGCGTAACCAGTTGCACGGCAACGCGATCCCCGATCCCGAACCCGTGGTCCGAATGGTGCGCCGGAGATCCCCCGGGGGGGCAGGAGCGCTCGGGAAGGCGGCCTGCGCGCGCAAGGTCATCTCACCACGGAGGCACTATGCG
The DNA here is from genome assembly GCA_016209905.1 of Gemmatimonadota bacterium. Taxonomy (GTDB): domain Bacteria; phylum Gemmatimonadota; class Gemmatimonadetes; order Gemmatimonadales; family JACORV01; genus JACORV01. The sequence continues at coordinate 448 of JACQVG010000006.1, forward strand.
AAAGGCACTTCTCTGGGCGGCGATCACCGTCGGGGGCCTCGTCGCTCCCGCGACGGTGCTCGCGCAAGGGCTGATGGTCAGCGGCTACGCTTCGGAGGAATTCGAGTGGTTCCAGAGGACTGCGTCGGCTTCGGACCCGCGGACGTCGAGGAACTACTTCGACGCGCAGAACTTCAACCTGATCTTACTGGGCCAGCTCCGTGGTGACGTCTTTGCCGCGGTCGAGGTCGAGTACGAGCACGGCGGGGAGGAGATAGAGTTCGAGTACGGCTACCTCGCTTTCACCCGTTGGCCGTCCGCGAACATCGTCGTCGGGAAGTTTCTGGTGCCCTTCGGCCGCTTCAACGCCGACCTGCACCCCGCCTGGGTCAACCGCATTCCCGGTCGCCCCCTGCCCAATGACGCCGTTCTGCCCGTGGCGTACAGCGACGTGGGCGCCATGGTGCGTGGGGCGGCCCCCGTCGGGACGTCGGGGCGGGTCACGTACGACGTGTGGGGCGTGAACGGCCTGGCCGGCGATGCGGGCGGGAGCATTCGCGACATGCGGGACAACGTCGTGGATGTGGACAACAACATCGCCGTCGGCGGCCGCCTCGGGTTCGTCAGCTCGATGGGTTTCGACATTGGCGCGTCGGCTTACAACGGCACCTACAACGACGAGGATGACCTCAACCTGCGGATCCTGGGCGTTGACGCCAGCTACCGCCGCGGCTCGCTGGAGGTGCGCGGCGAGTGGATGTCCGCGAGCCAGGGCGCGACCGATGGGGACGACCTCACCAAGAGCGGATACTATCTGCTCGGCTCGTACCTGGTTCGGCCCGCGGTCGAGGTCGCGGCGCGTTACTCGGCCGTGGAGTTCCCCGCCGAGTCCGGCGACAGGGCGCGCATCAGCGTCGGCCTCAACCTCTACCCGTCCGACGCCGCCGCCTTCCGGTTCGCGTACAACATCAATCGCGAGACGGGCAGCGGCGTAACGAGCGTCAAGAACAACTCGTTCATCGCGCAGTTCACCGTGGGTTTCTAGGAGGACCGGTCATGCACACTTCGACATTCCCGCGGTTGCGACTCGTCGCGGCGCTCTCGGCGGCGGTGCTGTGTCTGGCTGCGCTGCCCGCCGCGGCGCAGGAGCCGAGTGGCCCCGATGTTTGGGCGGCGAACTGCGGCAGCTGTCATCGGATCCGCGCGGTTGACGCATACACGGCATCGCAGTGGAACTCGATCGCGACTCACATGGGTCTCGTGGCCCGGCTCACTCCGGCCGAGACGCGTGCCGTCCGGGAGTTTCTCGTCGGCTCGGCGGGGAGCCGGCAGGCAGCGACGCCGCGGCGGCCGGCTCCGGCTCAGCCTCGGGCGGGCAAGGAAGACGTAGGGGGAGCGGCCAAGCTGGATCAGCAACAGGCGCAGGCAGGGAATGCGCCGCTCCTGGCCGGGCGCGACATCTACCGCGGTAGGTGTGCGGCCTGCCATGGCCCGCAGGGGCGTGGCAACGGACCCGCGGCCGCAGCGATGAATCCCCGGCCGACCGATTTCGCGAACGCGGCGCAGCGCACGGCCACGTCCGACTTCGCGCTCGGCGAGGTCGTCGAGCACGGGCGCCGCGGCATGCCGGCGTTCGGCCGCATGCTGACGCGGGTGCAGATTGATTCCGTGGTCGCGTATGTGAGATCGCTGCAGCTCTAGTGTCCCGAGTCAGAGATACGTTGCGCACCGAGGACGCCGCGGCGTCCGAATGCCGACGGATTTCTGACTCGGGACACCAGCACGCCGGAGGGACATGCCGCGGCGACCGGGAAGGGTCGGAGCCTGGGCGTGGCTCGCCGCCTGGTGGGCGGCGGCCACGCTGGCGGGCGGGTGCGGCACCGGTGACCGAAGGGCGGCAGCCGGCCCGCCCGACACCGCGCGGTCCCCTGATGTGGCCGTGCCCTTCGCCCCGGCCGTGCTGGAGTCCATTCCCCCGGTCAGATCGGCGCCGCTGCTGCCGGACCAGCGGCGGGGCCAAGCGCTCTACAACGACCTGTGCTGGACCTGCCACGGACTGTACGGGCACGGCGACGGGCCCGCCGCTCGGGCGTTTCCCGGCCCGCTGCCCGATCTCGGCCGGCTCGCCCAGCGGCGGTCGGTGGACCAAATGGTGGCGGGCATGCAAGACCCCCGGGCCGGCGGTGGGGACGAAGCGGGAGCGCCGATCTGGCACGCGCTGAGCCCTGAGGAGGTGCGTGCGGCCCTGGCGTACGTCACGGTCTTCAGTCCGCCGGGCTCCAGAGGGAACCCGGCAGCCGGGCGGCTCCTGTACGCGACCCACTGCGTTCACTGCCACGGCGCACGCGGCGCAGGAGACGGCAAGCTGGCGGGCGCACTGAGGCCCCGGCCGGGCGATCTGGCCGCGCTGTCGCTCGAGGGCCACGAGGCGCGCGTGTTTGCGGACATCAAGGCGGGCGGCTCGCGGCAGCACGGCATGTACATGCCGCGCTGGGGACGCGTCTTCAGCGATCAGGAACTCTGGGACCTGGTCGCTTACTTGCGAGTCCTCGAGGCGAGCCGCCGCTGAGGGAGCGGCGGCCCTCGTCTCACACCTTGTGGTAGGTGATCCGCGCCGCGTCGAAGCCGTCTTGGGCGCGGTAAATCTCGAAGTCGGAGAACAGCAGCGGGGCCTGGGCGGCGAGCACGCGCAGGCAGGCCACCGCGAGGCGCCGGATCTCCTGCTCGGCCCCCTCGCCGCAGCGCAGCTCCAGCATGGTTCGCCACGCGCGGACGTTGCCGCTGGCCACGATCTTCGTCTCGGTGGCGTTGGGCAGGACGGCGCGCGCCGCCTCCCTCGCCATCTTCCGCCGATGCCCCTTGTCGGCGATCCACTCGTATCGCGTCATCAGCGCCTCCACGGCCCGCACGTAGGCGGCCTGCGCGGCAGTCACCTGCGCCAGCCATTCGGCCTCGAGCGGCTCGTCTCCCAGGATCGCCGGCGGCACGACGAAGGCCGCGTGCGACTCGTCCACGTAGCGCTGGCTGAGCTGGCTGTAGCCCCACCCCGCGCGGTGCCGCACCAGTTCGTGCGAGCAGGAGCGTGAGATCCCTTCGATCAGCAAGACGTAGACGGCGTGCTCCAGCACCGAGCCGTGGCCCTGCTTCTTGATGTTCTCCAGATACTCGGCGGTGGGCCGCTGGGCGGGGTTCCGCTGGCTCATGTAGCAGAGGCGGCCGGCGAACTCCGCCAGCTTCTCGCCGTCCGTCGCCTCGCCGAGCCAGTTGACCGGCAGGTGCGCAGGCTCGAGGAACTGCGGGCGGCCGATGAGGGTGACGACGGGAGCGCGATAGAGATCCATGGGCTGAGCGTCGGATGAAGGGCGGTACGGGGCGCGGTTACGGTCAGGGCTCGACAGGCGTTCGCCGCGGCGCTGATGCGGCGGGCGCCGGCGCGAGATCGAGCCGAAACGCGCCCCAGGACGCCTCGCGCTCGACGCGGCGCAGCGCGGCTGCCACCTCCGCCGGCAGCGCGGGCGCGCGCGAGCCGACCTTGAGCGCGTCGGGCGGGAGCGACCCCGCGCCCAGCGCATCCGCCGGCGCGATCTTGACTCCGGGATTCAGGATCTGCCCCGGGTCCCAGGCCGCCTTGACCCGGCGGCAGTACTCGACGAAGAGGGGGCCGTACAGCACGTCGAGGTACGGCGCGCGCAGGCGCCCGTCGCCGTGCTCGCCCGCCATAGTCCCGGCCAGGCCCACTTGCACGGCCGTCACGGCGTCGAGGCATTGGCGGAGCCGCTCGACTACGTCCGCCCGAGTGACGTCCGCGAGCAGGTTGGCATGGACGTGCCCGTCGCCGGCGTGGCCGAAAATGACGACCTCGAACCCGCACCTCGTGGCGATGTCGCGCAGCTGCGCGATGTACTCGCCGAGCCGGGCGCGAGGGACGCACCCATCCTCGACGACCTGGAGCGAGCGCATGTGGTCCGGCAGCGCCGCGAGAATGGGGCTCGCGAGGTGGCGCAGCTCCCAGAGGGTGCCGGCCGAGGGATCGGCGGCGAGGAGCGTGCACTCGGCGATGCCGTGCAGCCGGTCCGCGGCGACCCGGCCTTCCCCTTCGAGCTCCACGAGGAGCACCGCTTCCGCGTCCGACGGCAGCCGGCTCCCGGCAGCGGCGCGCACGCGGTCCAAGTACGTGCGGTCGAGCAGCTCCACCGCCGACGGGGCGAGGGGGCCGAGGGCGTCCACGGCCGGCGCCACGTCACCCAGGGAGCGGAGCGTGACGAGCAGCGTGGACAGCTCTTCGGGCAGCGGCGCCAGTCTGACCTCGACCGCCGAGACGATGGCGAGCGTGCCCTCGCTCCCGATCAGAAGGTTGCGGATCCACGCCTCGTCGGCGTGGCGGCTGAGGTCGTAGCCGCTCGAGTTCTTGAGGGTCGAGGGCCCGCGCGCCTCCAACTGCGCGCGGTGCCGCCGGATGTCGGGCGCGACGTCGGAAAAGAAGCGGCGCTCGGCGGCCGTGAGCGAGTCCGCCGCCGGCGCCGCCTCGCCCGCCCGTCCCGGCTCGGCGTCTGCGGTGACGAACTCCACGGCGTCCACCCAGTCACGGATCGCGCCGTACTTGAGGCTCCGCGCGCCGGCGGCGTTGGTGCTCACCATGCCACCGATGGTGCAGAACGCTCCGCTCGACGGGTCGGGCGGCAGGCGAAGGCCGTAGCCGGCGGCCGCGGCGTTCAGCTCGCGATAGGTGACGGACGCGCCGGCGCGGGCGCGCCTCGCGACAGGGTCGATCGTCGGCGGCTCGCGGAACGCCCGCGTCAGGTCCACGACGACACCCGGTCCCACGTTTCCCCCGGCCATCCCGCTGCCGGCGCCGCGCGGCACGACGGGCGTGCCGGTCTCGGCCGCCCACCGCACCAGGCATCGCACGTCCTCGAGATCGGCCGGGACCGCCACCGCCGCCGGTACGATGCGGAAGATGCCGGCCCCTTCCGCGTAGAGCGCCCGGGCTGTCTCATCGGTACGGAATGCGCCGCGCAGGCGGGGAGGGACATACACTCGGGCAAGCTAACGGCCGCTGCTTCGGCTTGACAAGCACTGTGGCGGCCGCGATACTCGCGCTTTCATGCCCACATCCGTTCGCGGGTCGAAGGCCGAGCTCATCCACATCGAAGTGGACCGCCGTTTGGGCCACGAGTGGGACGAGTGGGACGGCAGGCCGCTCCCCGGGCTGGGCGACTTCAGCGCGCCGGCGGGCCGGTTCTTCCGGTACGCAGCTTTGACGATGACGGCGGCGATGGGCGCTGCGTGCCTGCTGCTCTTCGTGCTGTCGCCGCGGCTGGCCGCTCTGTGGGCGCCGCTCCCCACGGCGCTGTGGCTCGGGCTCGCCGCCTTCTCGCTCCTCTCGTGGCTCTGGTTCGCGCTGTTGATCGCGTCCTACTACGGCCGCTGGCTCTTGCTCCCCGAGCCCCTGGCGGAACGCGGCCCGTTCCTGCGGCTGATGCGATGGACGTCCCAGGTCTCCCGCCGCCTGGGCGTGCGCGACTGGGTCGAGCACGCCGCCGTCGAGGTGTACAACGGGTTGGCGTCACGTCGGGGGCGGAAGGTCGGGCGCGGTGAGCTCCTGGTCCTGATTCCGCGCTGCCTCTCGAAGACGACGCTGGACGGCGTGCTCGAGGTCGCCGGCCGCTACGAAGTGCCCGTGTTCGTGGCGACCCGCGGCCAGCTGGCGCGGAGGGCGATCCGCGAGCGGCGCCCCCGGGCGGTGGTCGCGGTGGCATGCGAGCGGGACATGGTGAGCGGCCTGCACGACGTGGCCGCCAAGGTGCCGGTGCTGGGCCTCACCATGAGGCTCCCCGCCGGGCCCTGCAGGGATGCCGTAGTGGACCTGGAGATGTTCGAGCGCTGGGTGAGGAGCTACGTCCAGCCGAACGCATGACGGGGCAGCGGGCGGAGGCTCGCACGGCCCGCTTCAACTCCCCGCGCTCTCCCGGAGGCCGGACAGGATGCGCTCGAGCAGCCGGCGCCCCGGGTGCCCTTCCGCCACCATCCGCTCGAGTTCCCGCTCGGGAAGGCTCGGGTCGTAGACCAGCCGGGTGACGCACTCCGCGAGGAGGCGCGTCGCGCCGGCCGCGGGATCGGCGAAGAAGCGCAGCTTCACGACGCGGTCGAGGTCGCGGGGCCCGGCCGAACCCGACGCACCGGTATCGAGATGGTACCACTCCGTCTCGAGGTACCCCTCGCTCGGCGCGAACCGCTTGAGGTGCAGGCGCGCCGCCTGCACGGCGGAGGCGAGCGCGCGAACCACGGTGTCGGGCGGCACGTCGAGCTGGAGCAGGACGCTCCCCGGCAGGGGGCCGTAGCCGGGACGCACGCCCCCCAACCCGGCACACCCCACGGCGCCGGCCGCAAGGACGGCGAGCGCCACCGCGCGCCGGGCGGAGCGCGGCCGCGGCTCAGCGGTGCGTGTGCGGGCTGTTCGAGTCGAGCGCCGGGGCGTCGTCGGAGTCTCCATCCGCCTGACCCGGCCGCGCCGCGCCGGCCGGAGCCGACGCCGCCCGGGCAGCCGCCGGTGCGACGCCGACCGCGTGGTCGAAGACGAGGTTGCCGCCGAGCACTGCCGTGTACACCAGCAGGGCGACGCCGATCACGCCGGCGGTGAGGGCGACCGGCTGTTCTCTCGGGCCCCAGACGCCGCGCCGCACCAGGCGCCACGCCGCGAGCAGGGCGAACAGCACCAGCACGATAAAGCCCAGCGTCTCGTGCGTCTCCAGCACGGCGTGGGCCTGCGCGCTGTGCTCGGTCGCTTCCGTCGCTCCCTCGGCCAGCTTGCCGGCGAGCACCGCCGCTCCGGTGCCGAGGACCCCGACGATCAGCGACCAGAAGCCGGCGGCCTTGAGGGAATCCCGCTTCAGCGCGGCGCCGAGGAGGTCGAACAGCACCGCCGTGAGCAGCAGGGCCGCCGGCAGGTCGTTGAGCGCCGCGTGGAGGCGGGGCCAGTCGAATCCGAACATTCGTCAGAGCCCGAGGTTGGTCGGCGTCGGCGGCGTCGTGCCGTAGTCGTAGAACCCCTTGCCCGACTTCTTGCCCTGGTAGCCGGCGAGGACCATGCGCTTGAGGAGCGGCGGCGGCGCGTAGCGCGCCTCGCGATACTCGGCGAACATGATCTCCGCGATCTTGAAGGTGGTGTCGAGCCCTACGAAATCCAGCAGGATGAATGGCCCCATCGGGTGGCCGCAACCGAGCTGCATCGCCTTGTCGATGTCGGGCGCGCTCGCGACGCCCCGTTCCAACTGTCGGATGGCGTCGAGGAGATACGGCACCAGGAGCAGGTTCACGACGAACCCCGAGTTGTCCTTGGCGGCGATGGGCTCCTTGCCCAGCCGCCTGGCGAACTCGAAGGCACGGTCGAACGTTTCGGGCGCGGTGGTGACGGTCCGGACGACCTCCACCAGCTTCATGAGCGGCACCGGGTTGAAGAAGTGCAGCCCGACGAACTTGTCGCCGCGCCGCGTCGTCGCCGCCATGGCGGCGATCGTCAGGCTCGAGGTGTTCGACGCGAAGATGGTGTGAGCGGGGCAGAGCGCGTCGAGCTCTTTCCAGAGCGCGTTCTTGAGCTCGAGGTCCTCGGTCACCGCCTCGATGACGATGTCGGCTTCATTCAGATCGGGGGTCCGAGTGGTGAAGCGCAGCCGACCCAGCGTGGCATCGCGGGCCGACGCCTCGATCCTGCCCTTCTCGACCAGCTTGTTGAGCGATCCGGTGATGGCGCCCTTGCCCTTGGCGATCAGCTCGTCGCTGACTTCGCGCACCACCGTGGTGAAGCCGGCGGCCGCCGCGGTCTGGGCGATGCCGCTGCCCATCAGTCCGCAGCCGAGGACGCCGACGGTCTTGATCTCGGTCATGGGCCCTTTGGCGTTTGAGGGGGTGAAGGGGATTCGGTGATCGCTCGCCGCAGCTCGTCGGCGATGCGCGTGAACGCCGAGGCGCGGGGGCCGGCGAGGCGATGCTTGGGTCGGATTTCGCCGCGCTCGAGCCGGTCGAGGATCTGTTCGAGGGCGAGCTGGACCCGCTCCGCGTCGCGACGATAGGCCCGCGCGATCGCCCAGCCGATGGCCGAGCCGAGTCCCGCAGAGGCGGCGAAGGCGAACAGGCCGTACGTGGCGACGGCCGAGATCGCGAGGACGCCAAGGCCGGCGAGGGCGCCGACGCCGGCTACGGCGGAGGCGCCACCGGCGTAGCCCGCGCGCAGGTTCGACAGGTCGGCGGTCATCTCGACGTGGCAGTAGCCGTCCTCGAGCTGGGTCACGGCGGCAGCCACGTCGCGCGCCTTCGCGAGCTCGTACGAGCGGCCGCCGTAGCCGAACCCCCGCTTCATCTCGGCGACGAATCCCCTCTGTCTCTCCCACACCGTGCGGTCCGGGAGGCGCCGCTTCACCGCGAGCGCTTCGCCCTCGGTCATCCAGTCGGCGAGCGACTGCTCGAGCGTGGCCTTCTCGCCCGCCACGACGCGGGAGGCGAGGACGGTCTTGGGCCCGACCCAGCGCACCAGCGGGCTGCGCGCGCTGGCTGCCCCGCCCGCCGCCGTCTCCTCGTAGAGGGCCTGGCGCAGATAGCGCGCGGGGATCCCCACCTCGGAGCCGAGGCGGAGCAGCTCCGCCTCGGTCAGCCCCTCACCGGTGTCCATCTCCCCGGCCTGCAGCTCGGCCGCGCGCTGGATGATGCGCTCCAGCGCGTCGCGGTCGATGCGGCGGGACGGCAGTGGGGCGGCCACGCCGGCGCGCCCCGTCAGCGCTCGGCGCCCTGGCGCTCCCGCGCGGGCGGCAGCGACGGCTCGGAACGCGGGGCGTCGAGCGCCGGAGCCGCGCCCGACGGGAGCGCGGCCGGCGTACCGGCCGCGGCCCCGGCGTCGCCCGCCCGGCTCGCCAGCGCGTCCGCGAAGGGGCGGAGCAGGTCGATCGGCACGGGGAAGAAGGTGGTCGAGTTCTTCTCGGAGGCGATCTCCGTGACCGTCTGCAGAAAGCGCAGCTGGATCGCGGCCGGCGCGGTCCCGATGATGCGCGCCGCCTGGGTGAGCTTCTCGGAGGCCTGCAGCTCGCCCTCCGCGTTGATGATCTTGGCGCGCCGCTCGCGCTCGGCCTCGGCCTGGCGCGCCATCGCCCGCTTCATCTCCGGCGGCAGATCCACGTCCTTCACCTCCACGGCCGAGACCTCGATGCCCCAGTCGTCGGACCGCGCATCGATGATCGCCTTGAGCGTCTCGTTGATTTTCTCGCGCTCGGCGAGGAGATCGTCGAGCTGGTGCTGACCCAGCACGCTGCGGAGCGTGGTCTGGGCGAGCTGGCTGGTGGCGTAGAGGTAGTTCTCGATCTGGATGATGGCCAGGGACGGGTCTTTGACGCGCATATAGAGCACCGCGTTCACCTTCATCGAGACGTTGTCGCGCGTGATCACGTCTTGCGGCGGGATGTCGAGCGCGACGATGCGCAGCGAGACCCGGTTCATGTGCGCGATGAAGGTCGGCAGGAAGCGGAGCCCCGGTCCCTTGGTGTTCCAGTACCGGCCGAAGAAGAACGCCACCCCGCGCTCGTACTGCTTGATGATCCGCAGGCTCGAGAGCGTGTACAGCGCCGCCGCCAAGCCGATGATTTCCAGGGCACCCATGCGGACACTCCCTACTTCGCGAAGGCCTCCACCAGCACGGCGATCCCCTGACCGCCGCCGATGCAGGCGCTCCCGATGCCGATACCGCCGCCGCGCAGGCGAAGGGCGTGGAGAAGATGGATGGTGATGCGCGCGCCCGAGGCGGCCAGCGGGTGTCCGATGGCGATCGCGCCGCCGTGCACGTTCACCTTGTCACGCGGCAGCCCCAGCTCTTTCTCGACGGCGACGTACTGCGGCGCGAAGGCCTCGTTGACCTCGATCAGGTTCACGCCCTGAACGGTCACTCCGGTCCTCTCGAGGAGCGCGCGGATCGCCGGCACCGGGCCGATGCCCATGTACTTCGGCTCCACGCCCGCGACCGCCCAGCCGACCAGCCGGCCGAGGGGCGTCAGCCCCTTGGCCTGCGCCAGTCGCTCGGACGCGAGGACGCACGCGGCGGCCCCGTCCGAGATCCCGCTCGCGTTCCCCGCCGTGACGAGACCGTCCTTCCTGAAGTACGGCTTCAGCGCGGCGAGCCCGGCGGCGGTCGTCTCGGGGCGCATGTGCTCGTCGGCGCGGAACGGCACGGTCTGCTTCGTTTTCGGGTCGCGCACCGGGACGGCGATCACCTCTTCCTCGAACACGCACTCATCCCACGCCTTCTTGGCCAGCCGCTGCGACCGCTCGGCGTACGTATCCACCTCTTCGCGCGTGAGCCGGTACCTCTCGGCCAGGTTTTCCGCGGTCTCCGCCATCGAGAAGCCGCACTGGGGATCCGTCAGCGACGCCCACAGGAGGTCTTCCAGGGGCGCGGTCGGGCCGAGGCGGAACCCCCAGCGCGCGCCGCGGACCACGTGCGGCGCCTGGCTCATGGACTCGCCGCCCCCGGCCAAGACCGCGTCGGACTCGCCGAGGAGGATCTGCTGAGCGCCTTGGATGATCGCTTCGAAGCCCGAGCCGCAGAGGCGGTTCACCGTGACCGCCGGGGTCTCGATCGGGAGCCCCGCTTTCAGCGCAACGTGGCGGGCGAAGTAGATGGCGTCGGCGGACGTCTGGAGGGCGTTGCCGAAAACGGCGTGGTCGATCTCGCCCGGCTCGAGGCCCGAGCGCCCGAGCGCCTCCCGCGCGGCTTCGGCCGCCAGGTCGATCGCCGTGAAGTCCTTCAGGGTTCCGCCGAAAGTTCCGAACGGCGTCCGCACGCCGCTCAGGAACACCACGTCCAGGTCCTTGCCCTGCGTCTTCATACTGTGAACGCGCTCCGCCGCGTGCCGAAGGCCAGGCCACAAATTCGTGGCACGCCGCGGAATATCACCCCGCGGGAAGGGGCCAGCAAGCGAAGGCAGCGGTGAGGGAGGTGTCGGCGGCGACGCGCTACGACCGGGCCACGCGCTCGGCCATCCAGGCCGCCGCGGCCCGCGTTCCCGCCGTGCCGCCCAAGTCGGGCGTGCGGACCCCGGCGGCCAGGGCGGCCCGGACCGCGCGCTCGAGCGCGGCGGCGGCGTCGAGTTCGCCGAGGGCCTCGCACATCAGCGCGCCCGTGAGGATGGCGGCCATCGGGTTGGCGCGGTCCTTGCCGGCGTGTCGCGGCGCCGATCCGTGGACGGGCTCGAAGAGTCCCGCGCGGCCCGGGTGCAGGTTGGCGCTCGGGGCGAGCCCCAGACCGCCCACCAGAGCTGCGCCGAGGTCGGAGAGGATGTCGCCGTACAGGTTGTTGGTCACGACGACCTGAAGCCGCTCCGGCTTGCGCACCATGTCCATGGCGAGGGCGTCGATGTAGCGGTGCTCCGTCTCGATACCGGGGTACTCGGCGGACACCTCCCCGAACAGCCGCTGCCACAGGCGGTGCGCGGGCACGGCGTTCGACTTGTCGGCCATCGTCACCCTGGTTTTCCCGTGGGCCTTGGCCCACTCGAGCGCGGCGCGAATGATGCGGGTAACGCCGTGAACGGTATGCACCTCTTCGGCGACATACTCCTCGCCGTCCACCCGGCCCCGCCCGAGGTACATGCCCTCGGTATTCTCACGGAAGATGACGAAGTCGATGTCCACCTCTCCACCCGGCCGCCCGGCCGCCTTCAGCGGCGTGAGGTCCGGTTGGAGCAGGCGCACCGGCCGGAAATTGATGTAGAGATCGAGCCGGAACCGCAGACCGAGGAGGATGTCGCGGGCGTGCTCGTTGCCCGGCACGCGCGGGTCGCCCAGCGCGCCCAGGTAGATCGCGTCCACGTCGTGACGCAGGTGCTCGAATGCTCGGTCCGGGAGCGTCTCGCCCGTCGCCAGGTAGTGGTCGGCCGAGTACGGAAGGCGCTCGAAGTCGAGCGCGAAGCCGAAGCGCGCCGCGGCCGCCTCGAGCACGGGTAGCGAGGCGTCAACGACCTCGGGCCCGATACCGTCGCCCGGGATCGTCGCGATGCGGTACCGCTTCAACCCAGCCCCGCCATCTGGTTTCCGCAGGTGATGCAATAGCGCCACCCCACGTCCAGCTCGCTGCCGCAGGCGGGGCAATGCACGACACCCACGTTTTGTCCGCAGTGCGGGCAGAACATCACCGCGCGGCCGAGGGGCAGCTCGCCACCGCAGTAGGCGCAGGAGGTGCTCCCGGCGGAAGGTTGGCGCGGCAGCGTCGGCGGCGGCTCGGCCTCTTCATCCTCCTCGAGCGAGAATGGCAGCTCGGCTCGGGGCCGGTCTTCTGTCGGTTCTTCTTCTCCCTCTGCCACGAGCGCCGCGGCGTCGAGGTCCGGACGCTCGGCGGGCGGCGCCTCGAGCACCGAGAGCTCGGGCATCGGCGCCGCGGCGGGCGGCGGCGCCGGCGTCTCGACCTCTACCAGCGCCGGCGGCGCGAGTGCATCCCGCTCCGGTCGCGTCCGTCCGAGCGCGTCGTTCACGCGGTCCGGATCCAGTCGCACTTTCGCGCCCGCGTACCGGCGGAAGAGCCCGGTGTCGGGATTGACGCCCGCCGCCTCCCGCGCCAGTGCCTCGCGCACCTCCTCCGGCTCGACGGCCGCATAGCCGCGCTCGCCCGCCAGCAGGCGCAGCAGCACCATTTCGTAGTCCTGCTTGGTGTCGATGCGTAGCTGCTTCCGGTGGGTCCGGTACGGCACCAGGTTCTCGTACAGCTCGGACACCGCGAACGGGCGCTGCAGCCGCGGCGGATCGAGGTCGGACAGGTTGGCGACCAGGCGGTGGAAGAGCCGGTCGAGCTCGTCCGGGACTGCGGGAGGCGCGGAAAACACGGTAGATGCCGCTCGCTGTAGTGGCGCGGCACATTAGATTGGGGCCGATGCCCTTGTCAAGCAGATTCGCGGGCGTGCTCATGCTCGCGGTGAGCACCGCAGCCGGCGCGCAGGAGCGCCGTCAGCTGTCCGCGGACAACCCGCAGGCGCAGCTCATGGGCTACTACGCCGCGGTGATGCAGTTCACGCCCACGGGACTTCACGACCCTGCGGCGCGCCTGGAGTTGGGTGCCGAGGCCACCTACATCCCCAGCCTCTCGGAGCGGGATCGGCTGGTCGGATTCGGCGGGACCAAGCAGGAGGACACGAACTTCTGCCCGGTCTTTCCCCGCCTGAGGGGGTCCAGGGCGGCCGGGTCCTGGGTGGTGGAGCTCGGCTACGTGCCCCCCGTGCGCGCTTGCGGCGTGCGCCCGCACATGATCTCCGGAGCGCTGCTGCGCCGGATTCCGGTCTCGTCCCGCTGGGGGGCGGTGGTGCGGGCGAGCGCGCACTACGGCACGCTCGACGCGGCGATCACGTGCGGCGAGAGCGCGATCGCCGATCCGGCGGATCAGACGTGTTTCGGCGGCCTAAAGTCCGACGACCGCGTCCGGCCGCTTGCGCTCGCACTGGACGGCGCGTTCGCGTTCGCCGGGTGGCGCGCCCGCAGGCTCGAGCCCTACGCGATGATCGGCGTGCGCCGCGAAGACGTGCGGTTCGACGTCCATTTCGTCAATTCCGCGAACGTTCTGGACGACGAGCGACTGGGAGCGCGCCTGACCCGCCTACACGCGGCCGTCGGTGCGGCGTGGGGCCCGACGTCGGAGATCCGGCTCGGCGCCGAGCTGTACTACGCCCCGGGAGCGCTGCTCACGCTGCGAACGCGCGCCGGCTACGCGCTCCGAGCTCACCGATGAGCCGCGCGGTGCGCGTCGCTCTGGCGGCTGCCGCGCTCACCGCCGCCACCGCCTGCGCTGACCTTTCGATCGAGCGCCCCGTGGATGCGATCCGCACGCCCATCGACGATCCATCGTTTGGCGGCGACATCCAGCCGATCCTCACCGAGACCTGCGCGTCGAGCGGCGCCTGCCACGCGGGGGCGACGCCGCAGCAGGACCTGTCGCTCGAGGCCGGAATGAGCTACGCGAGCTTGGTCGGCGTGGCTTCCCGAATGGTCCCCGCGCTGCTCAGGGTCAGGCCCTTCGAGCCCGATTCGTCATACTTCCTGCTCATCATGAGCGAGGACCCGGCGGAAAGAAGGGGAAATCGGCGCATGCCGCTCACGCGCTATCCCATGCCCTCGCCGGTCGTTCAGACGATTCGCAACTGGATTCAGGGCGGCGCGCCGAACAACTAGAGGGAGCGGGGAGAAGCGCGTGCACGCTGCGGCGCGGCGACGTCGAGAGTGAGACCGGCCGTCAGGGGCCGGCGAGGTTGTCCGGGTCGTAGTGCAGGTACTTCCCCTTCAGCCGCTCACGCCGCAGCCACTCCGAGAATCCGGACTGCACCAGCCCGCCGGATTCGCGCTGATCCCCCGCCGCCCTCGTCGCCAGGAAGTCCGCGTACTCGTTCTTCGGATGACCGGCGTGCCCGCGCGCCCAGGTCCAGTGCACGTTGTGGCGCTCCGCCAGAGCGACCAGCGCCTGCCACAGCTCGAGATTCGCGACCGCGCCCCCCTTGCGGCGCCATCCCCGCGCGCGCCACGCCGGCACCCGCTCCTGCATCCCGACGACGAGGTAGCTCGAGTCGGAGACGAACCGGATGCGCAGCGGCCGGCCCTTCGCGGCCAGGAGCTCCAGCGCCGCGATCGCCGATCGGAGCGCCATCCTGTTGTTGGTCGTGTCGGGCTCGCACACGAAGTAGTCGCGCCGGGCGATGCCGACCCTGCCCCGCGCCGGCGCCTCGGTTCGCCGGGCGACCTCGATCAATCCCCCCGCCCCTCCGGGCGTCGGCGGCTCCATGCCGTTGCCGAGGCAGGCTTCGTCGGCGTGGATCACCACCAGATCCGCAGGGCCGGCGCGGCGGCGCGGCGGGGCGTACACCGGCTCGCTAGCGATCGATGATGACCGGGATGGAGGTGGCGCGCAGCAGCTTCTCGGCGTGCGAGCCGACGGACCAGGAGCGCCGCCGGCCGCCGTGGGCTCCCGCGACCAGCAAGTCCGACCGCTCGCGCGCCACGAAATCCGCGACGGCTCGCACCACGTCTCCCTCGAGACAGTGCGTCTCAAACGCGACGTTCCGGCTCGACAGAAAGGCGCCGGCCCTCGCCAGCAGCTCCTCGCCCGCGGCGCGGTCCGCGGTCACGTGCACCACATCGAGCGGGACGCCCACCGCGTCCGCGTAGCGCGCCGCCAGGGCGAGAGCGTGAGTGCTCGTGTCGCCGCCGTCGAAGGCGACGACGGGCCGCTCGCATGGCGAGGGATGCTCGCCCGCCACGAGCACCGTCTTCGGCGCCCTCTTCACGACGTTGACGGTGACGGTCCCCAGCGAGCCCGGCCGCCCGTGCAGCTCGCCGCGCCGTCCCACGACGAGCGCCTCCGCCTGGCCGGCGAGTCGGACCAGCTCGTCGTCCACGAGCCCCGCCGCTCGGACCGTCTCCGCTCGCAGCCCCGCGGCCTCCACGAGGGCGGCCCCCGCGTCGAGGAGCTTGCGCGCGCGCAGGTCCATTGCGGCGCCCAGCTCGGCCGCAGCCGGAGCCACCGGCACGCCCTCGGTCCAGGGGGGAGCGGTGGTTCCGAAGAGCGGCGCTTCGAGTCGCCGGATGTCGGTGACGACGGCGAGGACAATGGTGGACCGGAACCGCCGCGCCAGGTCGATCGCGGTCGTCAAGGCGGCCTCGGCTCCGCTCGAGCCGTCGAGCCCCACCAGGAGCCGCGTGAACATAGGGCGACGATGCCGGTCCGGCGCCGCCCGTGTCAAGCTCCGAGACTGCTCCCGGAGCCAGCCCTCAGGCGGGCACCGCGTTCCCTGCGTGCACCGTTATCGCCCCTCCCGGGCCCGCCACGACCACGCCCACGGCGGCGGCCGGGACGTCGCGCGACCGGAGCGCCTCGGTGAGGCGTGACGCCGCGTCCGGACGCACGGCGAGCAGCAGCCCTCCGGAAGTCTGGGCGTCGGCGAGGATGAGCCGCTCGGTCTCGTCCAGCGCTCCGTCGAAGCGGGTGCCCTCCGCGAGGGCACCGAGGTTGCGCCGCGTGCCGTCGGGGATGTGACCGGCGGCGGCGAGCCGCCGCACGTCGGGGAGCCGCGGGACCGCACCAGCCCACACCTCCGCCGCCGCGCCGCTCGCGAGCAGCATCGCACGCAGGTGGCCGAGGAAACCGAATCCCGAGACGTCGGTGGCCGCGCGCACACCGACCGCCTGCGCGGCCCGGGCCGCGCCCTCGTTCAGCGTGGTCATGCACTCCACCGCCGCGCGCACCGTGTCTGCGGCCGCGGCCTCCCGCTTGATGGCCGTGGCGATGATGCCCGATCCGATCGGCTTGGTGAGCACGAGAAGGTCGCCGGGGCGGGCGGCGGCGTTGGTCGTCAGCCGGTCGGGGTGGACCTCGCCCACCACGACCAGCCCGAACTTGGGCTCCGGATCGTCTACCGAGTGCCCGCCGACGATCAGGGCCCCGGCCCGCGCCACCATCTCGACGGCGCCGCGCAGCACCTCTCCCAGCATCTCGAGCGGGAGCGATGCGCGCGGCCAGCCCACCAGGTTCAGGCAGTAGAGCGGGCGCCCCCCCATCGCGTACACGTCGGACAGCGCGTTCGCCGCCGCGATCTGCCCGAAGGCGTAGGCGTCGTCCACGATCGGCGTGAAGAAGTCCGTCGTGAGAACTAGGGCTCGCTCGGCGCTGAGGCGGATGACGGCCGCGTCGTCGCTGCCCGCACCCACCAGCACCGCCGGATCGCTCCCTCGGGGGACGAAGCGCAGAACCTGCGCGAGCTCAGTCGGGCCGAGTTTGCAGGCTCAACCCGCACCGTGCGAGAGGGTGCTGAGCCGGATCTGCGGCCGCTGGTCGTGCGGTGCGTCGGCCATCTCGACCTCGGGGGCGTAAGGGCGGTTGATTCAGGCGTACTCGCGGGCGACCAGCCAGGCGCGCAGCGCCACGAGCGTTCGCTCCTCGGCGTACGGCCCGCTGCCAAGTACGCCGCGCTGGGACTGGAGCTTGGCGAGCCTGGGTGCCGCGAGCGCGACGGCTTCCCGCGCCTGGGGCAGCGGCACCGCGGCCAGCGCATCCACGGCGTGCACGATGTCGAGGTTGCGCCAGGAGCCGTCCGGTTTCTGGTTGAGACCGAGGTGCTCGGAGAGAATCGGGAGCTGGGCGCGAAACGGCAGCGGCGCCCACGCGATGGCCGCCAGCGCTCCCACCGTCAGCGTCGGCGTCCAGAACCCGCCCCAGTTGTCCCACATCTTCGGAAGCGCGAGCAGGCTGCCGATGTGCCGGCGAACCAGCGTGTTCTCCTCCCGTCCGGCACGTAATACCGTTCGAAGCGCAACGCACGAGGCGAGAAACCGCGACCCCAGGTCGGAGGTGACCCACACCCCCGTGGGGAGCGTGAGCCGCCGGATGGTGCGCTCCGAGGACCGGTAGGCGAAGAAGCCGCCGATGCTGTGGACGCACAGGCGCAGTTCGTGACGTCGCGGCGAGCATCCGAGCCCGAACGCGCCGTCCTTGTCCTGCCGGCCGAGCAGCCAGCCCACGGCCCGCCTGACCGGCGGCGAGTCGGCCTTCATGCCGAGATCCATCAGTTCCCACGCGTACCACGCGGTGGCGACCAGGTCGCCTCCCCTGCTGCCGTCAGCGCGAGCCTTGGTGCGCCGCTCGCGCACCAGCGCTTGGGCGAGGCGGCCGTCATCGGGCCGGGGAGCCTGCAGCAGCCGCCGGGCGACCACGCCCTGCCGGCTGCGGCGCTCGGCGAAATACGCGCTCGCCCGCTCGATCGCTCGGTGGACGGGATTCATGGCGCAGAAAGCTAGGGGAGGCTCAGCCCAGGCGCCACGCGAGAAGCGCGCCGGCCAAGAGGTACTTGCCCACTCCGAGACCGAGCATCTTGAGCTCGCCCCTCACCGCCGCGCGCAGGAACGCAAACCGCAGTCCGCGCTCCGCTCCGGAAACGAGCGCGCCCACCAGCAGGAAAACGAGCGGCCAACCCCCGTGCCCCAGAGACCCGAACCACAGCGCCGAGAAGAGCGTGAGCACCAGGGCCTCGGCCGACAGTACCATCACCGCCGCCCGGTTGAGCTTCCGGCCGCCAGAAAGTGGGCCCAGCAGGATGAAGAGGGCAGCCACCGCGACGAAGGCGAAGAACACCTTCCCTGGGCTCACCGTTCGCTCCTGCCCGGCCCAAGGAGCGCGCGGCCCGGCCGCTCGGCGGTGAGCCGCCCGCCATCCAGGACAAACCGGCCGTTCACCATGACGAACCGGACTCCGACCGAGGGCTGGCCGGGATCATCGAACGTCGCACGATCGGCGATAATGTTCGCGTCGAAGACCGTTACGTCGGCGAAGTACCCTTCGCGCAGCAGGCCGCGGCGCTCAAGGCCGAGCCGTTCGGCCGGCACGCCCGTCAGCTTCCGCACCGCTGCTTCCAGCGAGAGCACGCGCTGTTCCCGAACGTATCGGCCCAGGAGACGGGGGGCGGTGCCGTACGCTCGGGGGTGGACGCGCCGCATGCCGAGCGGGCCATCGGGCGCCGTGGCGCCGAAGTCGGACCCGACACCCACCCATGGGGCTGCGACCGCCGCGCCCACGTCGGCCTCGCTCATCGAGAAATAGGCCGCGCCCGTCTTCGCGTTGTCCGCGATCAACAGATCGAAGAGGACATCGTAGGGATCCCGTCGCTCCGCCCGCGCGATGTCGTCTATGCGGCGCCCTTCGAACCGCCTGAGCGCCGTGTCGAGGACGGCCAGCACCAGCACGCCCGAGAGCCCGCCGGCGCTGCGCACGAAGCTCTCCTGCGCGCCGGAGCGGCCTGCGAGTTGGCGACGGATTCGCGCCCGCGTGGCGGGATCCCGAAGCCGCGCCACCAACGCGTCGTCCCCTCCCTCGTGCGCCCACGCGGGGATCACCGCCGAGAGCCCGGCGGCGGACACGGCGTACGGGTAGCTGTTCGCGCCGACCCGATGGCCCGCCGCCCGGGCCGAGTCGAAGAGCGCGAGGATCCGGGGCATCCGACCCCAGTTCGCCCGCCCGGCCAGCTTGAGGTGCCAGACCTCGACGGGGACGCCGGCCTCGCGCCCGATGCGGAACGCTTCGCCGAGCGCCTCGCGGATCCGGGATCCCTCGTTGCGGATGTGCGAGATGTAGATGCCGCCGCGCCTGCCCGCCGCTCGCGCCAAGGCGACCAGCTCCTCGGTCTTGGCGTAGTATGCGGGCGCGTAGACGAGAGACGTGGACAAGCCCAGCGCGCCCTGCCGCATGGCCGTGTCCACGAGCGCGACCATGCGCGCCAGTTCGTCCGGCGTGGGGTCCCGCCGGGCGTCGCCGAGGACGTAGCGCCGCACCTGGGTCGCCCCGACGAACGAGCCGATGTTGATGGGTATGCCCGAGCGCTCCAGGCGGTGAAAGTAGCCGTCGTAGTCGCGCCAGTCGACGACGAGTCCCCACGCCGCGAACTGGGCACGGCTGTCCTTGAGGGTGCTGTCGTTGACGGGCGCGGGCGAGGTGCCCTCGCCGTTGACCTCCGTCGTGATCCCCTGGGTCAGCTTGCTGACCGCGCGCGGATCCACCAGGATGGTGTACTGCGACCAACCGAGCATGTCGATGAAGCCGGGCGCGACGACGAGTCCCGTGACGTCGATCGTCCGGCGCGCCGCCGCGTCCCGAAGGCTGCCGACGGCGGCGATACGATCCCCCGCGATCGCCACGTCGGCTTCGCGCGCCGCCGCTCCGGTCCCGTCCACGACCGTGCCACCGACGAGCAGCACGTCGTACTCCGGAGCGGTCGGGCGGTCGGCAGCGGCGCCGGCCAGCAGGGCCGCGGCGCACCCGAGCGCCAGGCCGCCCGATCGCCAAACCGCTCCGCCGGTCACCTCTCCCTCCGCGCCGCCGGGCGCCGCTCCGATTCCGAGGCCTTGAGCGCCGCCCGAACCCAGACCCGGACCTCCGCGGGAGTCGGCCGGGTCGGCGTCGCGCCCACCGCCCGCGACGTCCGGAGGCGGGCGGCAAGCGAGTCGGGATCCTGGATCGCCAGGGTACGGATGTCCCGGATGCCAACCCCGGCCAGGCGCCCGGCGTTGGCGGTGCCGATGCCGCGGAGGGTCACGAGTCGCAACGCCTGCACCCAGCAGGCGGCCTCCTCCACGCCGGCGCCCACCGTGCGCGCCAGCTCACCAGCCGAGGCGCGGGCAAGCTGAAAAGGCGTCGCCCCGTCGGCGGCGAGCCTGAACGCGACGGCGGGCGGAAGCCCGGGAACCTCGACCACGGACGGCGTCGTGCTGCTGATCGTGTAGCGTTCCATGCCGATCAGGACCCCGACACCGAACGCCACGCCGAGAGCCGCAGTCGCCGCTTTTCGTGCCCACTGGATCGGCCTGTCCAGGCGCTCCTCCGGCGTCGAGATCCCGTAGGAGGCCAACAGGTGGAACACCGACCAGCATTCGAGCGCGAAGATGGGGAAGCCGAGGAAGCCGAGCAGCGGCATCTCGAAGAGCTTGAGTTCCTCGAGGCCGGGCACGGTGTAAATCCAGCGGCTGCGGGCGAACGAATTGTAGAGTTCCCACAGCAGGCCGATGGCCGCCCCGCCCACCAGAAGCCGCGCGATGCGGCCGGCCTCGCCGCGCTCGAGGTCGGCGATGAGGGACCAACGCGGCGCGCGTCGGTACAGCGCCGGCTCGGCGAGGAGGGTCGTCGCGCCCCAGACCAGCGGGTAGAAGCGCGTCGGCCAGATGAGAGGCAGCACGAGGAAAACGACACCGAACAGCGACGACAGGCGCAGCCCGCCCCTGGTGACCACGAGCGGCGCGCTGCGGACGCGGCGCACGACGCCCCATGTCTCGAGCGTCCGCGCAGCGAGGAAGATCGCCGGCAGCACCGTCGCGAACGCGAGCGAGATGCCGATCCACCGCTCCAGGCGTCGCGGGGGAACGAAGACGTAGTACCAGTTCGAGAGCCGCCAGTTGACGAGCTCGAAGAAGAACCAGAAGACCGCCGACCAGGCGAAGAGCGAGAGGGCGTGGAGCGGCCGGTTGGTGAGCGGGTCCCGCCCTTCGCGCCTCGCGATCAGCGCGGCCATCAGGAGCAGGGTCGGGTACCAGCAGGCGAGATAGAGCCAGGTGGCGACCGGCTCCACGCCGCGCAGGCCGAGACCGAGGCCAAGCCCGAGCAGGAGCGCGGCCAGGGCCGCGACGAGCGGCGCGCGCCCGGACGTCACGGACGGCGTCCGGCGGCCTGGCCGAGCGCGCGACGGGTCATGCCGTCAACCTAGCCCTGACAGCGTGAGTCACCAAGCCCGGATGGCTGGGCTGGCGCGTCGGTCGCGCGCGCCAAACGCCCCGGCGCGGCGCCGGATCTGCTAGCGGCGCTTCCTCTTCGCAGCCTTCCTCTTCCCGGCTGCCTTCTTCGCCTTGCGCTTGGGCGCCGCCCGCTTCGCCGGCTTCCTGCGCGCGGGCTTCCTGGCCGCCTTTTTCCTTGCCGCCGGCCTTCTGGCTGCCTTCTTCTTCGCGGGCTTCTTCGCCGCCTTCTTCTTCTTCGGCGCGGCCTTCCGCTTCGCGGGCGAGGGCGCCGGCAGTGGCGCGGGCGTCCAGGGCGCGGGGGGTGCGGGGGACCAGGCCGGCTCCGGCGCCGAACTCGAGCCCGGCACGTCCCATCCGCCCCCGGTCATCTCCTCAGCGAACATCGCGATCCCTCCGGAGAGATACGGCGCATTTGCCGCTCGTTTGAGCGGCCTTATACATTGCGCCTGCGCCTCCGCTTCGCAAGCTGCCCGCAGCAACCTCGTGAGGTCGGCAACCCATGAGCGCTCGCATCGCCCCTCTCGTCTCGATCGCCGCCTGCCTCTTGCCGCTGCTCGCCGCGCCGCCCCTGGCGGCGCAGGGCGGGGGCGCGCTCCAGCCGACGCGGATCGACTGGGTGGCTGGGCCGCTGGCGCTGCGCGGCGCTGCGCGGCCCGGCGGGTACCTGAGCGCGATCGGTCGGCGCGCCGCCGCGTTCGGCACCGAGGTCGGCGGGTTCGAGGTCTGGGCGTGGCCGCTCAAGCTGCTTCACGGCTTCGAGCTCGGCTTCCAGACGCCGCTCTACGCCGATCCCGTGCGAGGGCGCGACGTCGCGCGCGCGGTCGAGGTCACGCCCGCCGGGGTCAGCATCACCTACGTGCACCCGGCCTTCACGGTGCGGCAGCGCGTCTTCGCGCCGATCGGGGAGCCGGCAGTGGCGATGGTCCTGGAGGTCGAGGCGGTGCGGCCGATGGAGATCGTGGCGCAGTTCCGCAGCGATCTCGCGTACGCCTGGCCCGCCGGTCTGGGCGGGCAGTACGTCTTCTGGAGCGACGCCGAGAAGGCGTTCATCATCTCGGAGAGCCGGCGCCAGCACAACGCGCTCGTCGGCTCGCCTTTCGCGACGCGCGCGAGCGTGCACCCGGCCCACGCGCTCCCCGATGCACCGTCGGAATTGCGGATCGCCGTCGGCGACCTGGAGCCGGCACCCATGCCGCGTCCCGGGGAACCGGCCGGCCGGCTCGTGAACGTAGTCTCGAGCGGCATCCCCATCGTGATCGTGGGACAGAGCGCCCCGCGCGACACCGTGCTCGCCACCTATCGGCGAGTCCTGGCGCGCCTGCCGCAGCTGTACGCCGAGCGAGTGGCCCACGCCGACTCGGTGTTGGCCGGCGCGCTGGGTGTGGACCAGCCCGAGATGAACCGGCTGGTGCGCTGGGCCGAGCTGAACCTCGACGAGGCGATGGTCTGCAACCCCGACCTCGGTTGCGGGCCGGTGGCCGGCTACGGGGCGGCGGGTCCGGGCGGGTCCCGGCCGGGTTTTGGCTGGTATTTCGGCGGCGACGCGGCGATCAACTCCTTCGCACTGGCGGCGGTCGGGGCGTTCGAGTTGGTTCGGCAGGGGCTCGGCTTCTTCGCGCGCTACCAGCGCGCCGACGGGAAGATTCCGCACGAGATCTCGCAGAGCGCCGCCCGGATCCGTTGGTTCGAGGACTTCCCGTACGCCTTCTATCACGGCGACACGACACCGTTCTGGCTGCTCGCGATCGGCGAGTTCTTTCGCGCCTCCGCCGATACCGCCTATGTGCGCTCCCTGTGGCCGAACATCGAGCGGGCCTATCGCTGGTGCCTGACCACGGACGCGGACGGCGACGGCCTCATGGAGAACTCCCGCGCCGGTGCGGGCGCGATCGAGGTCGGCGACCTCGGCATCGGGGTGAAATCAGACATCTACCTCGCCGCGGCGTGGGTGGAGGCGCTGCGGCGGATGGAGGAGCTCGCCGGCGCGGTCGGCGACGGCGGCGTCGCGGGCGACGCCGCGCGCCGCTTCGGGGCGGCGCGCCGGAGCCTCGAGCAGCGCTATTGGCTGCCGCACCGCGGTCGCTTTGCGTTCGCCATCCTGGAAGGGGACCGGCTCAACGACAACCTCACCGTCTGGCCCGCCACGGCCATGGCGTGGCACCTCTTCGACGAGCCGCGCGGACAGGCCATGGCCGCGGAGCTGGCCCGTGCCACGGTCGCGACCGACTGGGGCGCGCGCACCCTGGCGGCGGAGAGCCCCCTCTTCGACCCGTTGCATTACAACAACGGTACGGTATGGCCGTTTGTCACCGGGTTTCTCGCGTTGGCCGAGTACCGTTACCACAACGTCTATGCCGCGCGCGAGGCGCTCGACGCGGTGGGGCGCACGTTCGACCTGTGGGGGCTCGGTCGAAACCCCGAGGTATTCTCCGGCGCGGCCTTCGAACCACTGGAGACGGCGGTCCCGCAGCAGTTCTTCGCCACCTCGATGTATTTGAACCCCTTGGTGCGCGGCGCCCTCGGCTTGGAGGCCGACGCCCCCCGTGGCGTGCTGACTCTGGCCCCGCATCTCTTCACGGCGCCCGGGGCGCTCCGGATCTCCCATGTGCGCGTGGGGGAGGCCGTGCTGGACGTCGGCTACACCGTGAGCGACTCGGCGCTCGGCGTGAGCGTGCGGCGCGTCGGCGGCGCGGCGCCGCTCACGCTGCATTTCGAGCCGGCGCTGGCGCCCGGCGCCCGGGTCCGGGAGGTCCGGGTCGGGGGCCACCCCACGCCGTTCCGCTCGGTCGACACGGGGCGCGACGTCCACGTGGTTTTCGATGTGCCGCTGGGCGAGGGCGCCGAGGTCACCATTCGGCACCTGCCAGGCTGGCGGCTGGAGCGCGAGGAGGAGCCGCCGGAGCGGGGCGCGCGATCCCGGCGTCTCAAGATTCTGGAGGCCAGGCTGGAGGGCGACGCCTTCATCCTGGCGGTCGAAGGGCGCGCGGGGTGGCGGTATCGCGTTCTCGTCCGTCGGCCCAGCGGCCCGCCGTCGCAGGAAGTCGTTGAGCTGCCGGCAGCTGGGGGCGACTCCACCGACGGATACGTGCGCGCAGTGCGGCGTTTCCGGCCCTAGCCGCCGGACGTGCTTGACAGTCCTTTTCGCGGCCCCTTTCTTTGTGCTGATGGCTGCCGTCGGGAACCTTCGCGCGTGGGGGCTGGGGGCATTGGGTGCCGCCGCGCTCGCCCTCTCCAGCAACGTGGCGGTAGCGCAGCAGCGGCGATGCCGGGTGGTCGAGGTTCAGGTGTCGCCCCCCGATGCTCAGGTCCGCGTGGGGGCCACCAGCCCCTTCTTGGCGGTGGCGTACGACGCCGCGAGCAATCCCTGCGCGACGGCGACCTTCACCTGGACGTCGAGCAACCCGCGCGCCGCGACCGTCGATCAGAACGGGATCGCGACGGGCGTCGAGCAGGGCGTGTCCATCATCACCGCGCGCACGGGCACCGGCGCGGCGGCCAAGACCGGCCAGGCCACGATCCAGGTGATGCCGGTCGCGCCGGCCCAGACCCAGGTGCAAGCCCCTGCCCAGCCGCCGGCTCAGCCCCAGGCTCAGCCGCAACCGCAGCCGCAGCCTCAAGCGCCGGTGCAGGCGCAGCCGGAGGCGGCGCGCCCCGCGGCCCCGGCCGCCCGGCCGGGCACGGGTCGCCCGGCGGGAGCGGGTTACGCGGCGTTCGATCGTCAGCAGGAAGGGAGCGGGCCGGCCGAAGCGCTGATCATCGATCCTCTCCGCCTCACCCTGGTACGCGGCGAGTCGCGCCAGCTCGAGTATCAGTCGGTCAAGGGCGACGGGACGCGCGCCGAGCGGGTCCCCATCGTCTTCTCCGTGGACGCGGGCGGCGAGCGCGTGGTCATGGTGGATTCCGTCGGCTTCGTCACGTCGCTCGGCGACACGGGTCGGACGGTCGTCCGGGCGACGATTCC
>JACQVG010000098.1 GCA_016209905.1 Gemmatimonadota bacterium
CAACAGGACAGATCTGGCACCTCGGCTTCCTCGCCACGCAGATCGCACGGCCGTGGTGGATGAGGAGGTGCGGGAAGAGGGTCCACTCTTTCCTTGGCACCACGCGCATGAGATCCTGCTCGATCTTGTCGGGATCGGCGTGCCTGCTGAGGCGGAGGCGCCCCGCGATCCGGGCGACGTGCGTGTCCACGACCACGCCTTCGTCCTTCCCGAAGGCGTTGCCCAGGACCACGTTGGCCGTCTTGCGCCCGACACCCGGGAGACTGGTGAGCGCGTCCATGGTGTCCGGGACCGCACCGCCGAAGCGCGCGAGCAGCTCCTGGGCCATGCCCAGGATGCTCTTGGTCTTGTTCCGGAAAAAGCCGGTGCTCTGAATCTCGCGCTGGAAGACCGCCGGGTCGGCGGTCGCGTAGTCGCCGGCCGTCCGGTACTTCTCGAACAGCCCGCGGGTCACGGCATTGACGCGCGCATCGGTGCACTGCGCCGAGAGGATCGTGGCGACGAGGAGCTGAAGCGGGTCCCGGTGCTCCAGCGAGCACCGCGCCTCGGGGAAGCGCCGCTTGAGCCGCGCGATGATCCGAGCCGCCCGAGCCGCGCGTGCGGCGTGCCCCGCGCGTCGGCGCGTCGGCTCGGGCCGGCCTCGGCGCGGGGACGCCGCAGCGGCGCGCTTCTTGTTACCGCCCTTTGCGCGCTTCAGCATGCTCGAGGAAGCCCGCCACCTCTCGTGTGTTCAAGATGTCGCGCGCCTGGAGCCATCCCTTGCGCGCGATGCCGATGCCGACGTCCACGTTGGCGATTCCGGCGATGCTGTGGGCGTCGGCGCCGATCGAGATCGGCACGCCGGCGTCGCGCGCGCCGGCGCAGCGCCGCCAATCGAGATCGAGCCGCTGCGGGTCGGCGTTGATCTCGATGGCCACTCCGCGCTCGGCCGCGCGGGTGATGACCGCATCCATGTCGATCGGGTACGCTTCGCGCGCCAGCAGCAGCCGGCCCGTGGGGTGGCCGACGATCGCCAGGTGCGGATCGTCGATCGCCTTGAGGACGCGCCTCGTCATGGTCGGTTGGTCCAGCTCCATGCGTGAGTGAATGGAACCGATGACGAAGTCGAAGCGGTCGAGAAACTCGGGCCCGTAGTCGAGCGCGCCGTCCACGAGGATATCGGCCTCGATCCCCTTGAGCACGCGGATGTCGCTCGTGGCTCGGTTCACGGCGTCGATTTCGGCGTGCTGGCGGGCGATGGTCTCCTCCGTGAGGCCTCCCGCGTACGCGGCCGCCACCGAGTGATCCGTGATGCCGAGGTACCGGTAGCCCGCGGCCCGGCACGCCTCCGCCAGCTCCGCGACGGTGTTGGTCCCGTCGCTGTACACGGTGTGGCAGTGGATGAAGCCGACGAGGTCGCCGCGCTCGACCAGCCTGGGCAGCTTTCCCGCGGCCGCACGCGACACTTCGTCCCCGCCCTCCCGCAGCTCGGGCGGGACCCAGGCGAGACCCAGGCTGCGGTAGAGCGTCGCCTCGTCAGGGCAGGGAATGGCGGCGCCATCCTTCCGGAGGCCGCCCGCGTCGAGCGTGAACCCGTGCCGTGCCGCGTGCGCGGCCAGCAGCTCCAAGTGGCGCGCGCTGCCCGTAGTCCAGGCCAGGAGATGGCCGAAGGCATCCGGCGCGCCGTAGTAGATGTCGGCCGCGACGCCGTCCTCGAAGTGCACCGTGAAGGCGGCGTCCCCCACGCCGACGACGTCTCGCACCCCGGAGAAGGCAGCGAGGCGCTCGCTGATCTCCTGCGGCGCGGCGGTCCCCGCGACGGCGAGGTCGAAGTCGCGGATGATCTCGCAGCGGCGCCGCACGCTGCCGGCGACTTCGGCCGCCGCCACGCCGGGCAGGGCGAGAATCCCGCGGCACAGCTGCTCCGCCTGCCGCAGCGCGTGATGGAAGAGTCGGTACTCTCCGGTGCGGCGGAGGAACTCGATCCCCTTGAGGATCTTCTCGGCGGTTTTCTCGCCAAAGCGCGGCAGTCGCGCGAGGCGACCGTCCCGCGCGGCGACCTCCAGCTCGGCCACGGTCGAAATGCCGAGCCGATCGTGGAGCGCGCGGATCTTGGAGACGCCCAGTCCGGAGATGCGGAGCATCTCGACCAGGCCCGGCGGCACGTCGCGGCGCAGCGTCTCCAGCACGCTCGAACGGCCGGTGAGCACCGCTTCGCGGACCACCTCGAGCGTGGCGGGTCCGACCCCCTTCACGTCCCCCAGGGCGCCGCTCGCTACTGCATGCGCGAAATCCCCGCTGAGGGTCTCCACGGCGCGGGCGGCGTTGCGGAAGGCGCGGACCTTGAACTCGTTGTCGCCCTTGAGGTCGAGGAAAGACGCGATCTGTTCGAGGACGTGCGCTGCGGCGTGCTTGTCCATCACCCGGATTCTAACCCGTGGTTGTCCCCAGGGCGAGCACGGCGAGGGCGGCGAGCTCGTGCGCGTCGGCGACCGAGCGGAGCTTGCCCCGCTCGCCGCCCGGGATCACGCTCGCGAACGGCGCGCTGCCATCCGCGCGGGAACCGGGTGCGGCGGCCGGCAGCGCCAGCTCGCTCTCCATCGTCGTGAATCCCACCCGCTCCGGGCGAAAGCCCAGGACGGCGAGCGTGCGCACGCGAGCGGGCGCCGCGACGACGAATAAGCCGTCGAGCGGCTCGTGCGGCCCGCCCGGCTGCGAAGCCGCCCAGACGGCGCGCTCGGGAAGCTGGAGATAGCAGACGGCGACCGGCGGCGTGCGGGCGGCCAGCGGCGCAGGCGACTGCAACGCGCCATCCAGCGCCCGGGGCTCGATCCGCGCCACCGGCCAATCCCTTTCCCAGTGGAGGTAGAGCATGTGCAGGAGGGCGCCATAGGCGTTCACGGTCTCGGTTGGGGCGTCCTGGGGCACGAGGTCGCGAAAGAGCTGGCCGACCGTGCCATCCAAGAGGAAGGCGTCGCGGTCGAGCGCCTCGGTCTTCGCATCGCCGAGCGCCCGGCGGATCTTCTCGAAGCGGCCGGGGCCGAGGCTTTCGACCAGCGCCGTCCATGGCAGGGGACGCCCCGTAGCGGAGCTCACGGCTCCTTGGGCAGGAACCCGTCCAGCACGGTCGCGAAGCGCTCCGTCTCCTCCGCGTACAGGGCATGGCCCGAGTCCTCGAAGACGACGAGCCGGGCGTTGGGCAGCCTGGACGCCAGCGCCTCGGACGCGGAGAGGGGCACGGGGTCGTAGCGGCCGTGGAGGATGAGCGTCTCGGCGCTCACCGAGGGGAGTCGCTCCCTGAGGTCCGTGCCTCGCAGGCTGCCCCACACGGCGTGCTTCGCGCGCGCGGACACGCGGAACGGCGTCAGCCGCCGGGCGCGTGCCGGGTCCTTGAAGTAGCCCGCGACCGAGAGCTCGAAGGCGCGGCGCCAGAAAGCGTCCGGGTCCCGCTCACGCAGCCGCGATCGGGAAAGCGCGGCGCGCGCTTGCGCGATGGCGGGCGCCGCCTGGCGAGCGCCGAACTCCGCGTCGTATTGCCTGCGTGCTTCGGGGTAGGTCGGTGCGGGCGCGACCAGGGCGAGGCGGCTCACCAGGCCCGGGTGCTCGAGCGCGAAGAGGAGCGCCAGGAGCCCGCCCCACGAAAAGCCGAGGAGTGTGGCCGGCGCGAGGCCCTGGCCGGCGACGATCATCACGAGGTCGGCGACGTGGTCCTTCCAGCCGAGCGGGACGGACGGCGGCGGCTGCGACTTGCCGCCGCCGCGCTGGTCGTAGTAGAGGAGGGTCCGGCCGCAGGCAAGCGCATCGAACTGCGGTCGAAGGTAGTCGTGCGAGGCGCCGGGCCCGCCGTGCAGGACGACGATGGTCGGCCCGCCCTCACCGACCCAGCGTGCGAACAGCGCCACGCCCGCGGCGGCGCCGGCGATGAAGCCGGAGCGCTGGCGGCCGGTCACGGCGCGGCTAGCTCCGCCGGCCGAGAACGGCGCTCGTCGTCAGCGTCTGGTCGCCGCGCCGGAAACGGATCTCCACCCGGTCGCCCGGACGGTGCGCGACGAGGGCGTTCTGAAAGTCCTGGAGATTGGCGATTGGGGCGTCGCCGACCCCGATCAGGATGTCGCCGCCGCGCAGTCCGGCGGACTCCGCCGGGCTGCCCGAGCGCACGCCGGAGAGGCGGACTCCACCCGGCTCGTCGGACATGTCCGGAATCGTCCCCAGGTAGGGACGCTCACCGGTGCCCGCCGCGACCGGGGCCGGCGGGGGCGCGTCCACGAAGGTCAGGGCGGGGCGAGTGGCGAGGCGGCGAGTCAGCGCGGCGACGAAGTCGGCAACGAGCACGATGCCTTCGGCATTGATCTTCTCCCAGTCGTCGCTCGGCCGGTGGTAGTCCTCGTGCAGGTCCGTGAAGAAGTGGAGGACGGGCCGGCGCCTGGCGAAGAAGGTGGCGTGGTCGGACGGGCCCCAGCCGTCGCCCGAGGCGCGCAGTTCGACCCGGATCCCCGCGTTCACCGAGTCGAGCAGCGGCTGCCACTCGGCGGCGCTGCGGGCGCCGAGGATCAGCAGCCGGCGCTCCCGCATGCGTCCGACCATGTCGAGATTGAGCATGGCCAGGGTCGAGTCCATCGGCAGCACCGGATGGTCGGCGTAGTATGCCGAGCCGAGGGAACCCTCTTCTTCGCCGCTGAAGAGGACGAAGACAATGGTGCGGGCGGGACGGGGACGGCTCGAGCCCAAGATCCGCGCGATCTCGAGGACCGCGGCGGTGCCGGAGGCGTTGTCGTCGGCCCCGTTGTGAACCCGGCCGGCGGAGTCGGGGGCGAGCGAGCCGAAGGGGCCCGTGCCGAGATGGTCGAAGTGCGCGCCGATGACGATCGCGCTGCCGGCGAGGCGGCGGTCGGAGCCCCGCAACACGCCCACGACGTTTTTGGTGGCCCGCCCCTCGACTCCTGCCTGTCGCGTGCTCGTCGTGCTGCCCACCGTCCAGGCCTGGAAGTACGTCCCGCTATCGCCTCCCGGAACGAGGCCGATCTGCCGGAACCGGCGGGCGAGATACGCGGCGGCGGAGTCGTTACCGGGGGAGCCGGTGAGCCGGCCGCCGAGGCTGTCGGAGGCGAGGAAGCGGATGTCGCCGACAATCGGAGTCGCGCGCGGCACTCCGGCACTCTGGGCGCCGAGCGCCGCGACCGGGAGCGCCAGCGCGGCGAGAAGGAGCAGGGGCCCGCGTCGAGTCGTCATAGGGGGGAAAGCTAAGCGCCCGTGACGGCGGCCGGCAATCAATCACGATTCGCGCCGCTGCGGGAGGAAACCGATCGGAGGAGAACTTCGTCATGGGCGTCCGCTTGCGGTGTCGGACGGCCGGCGATAGTGTGGCCTTTTCGTCCGTCTTCCGCATCGGCTGGTGAACGGTGCTTGCCGGGCCGCCGTCGCGCAACCCGAGGAGGCCGGCGTGGAGTTGAAGCTCGGCCTGTGCACAGTGCGGTCGTGGGGCCCGGGCGACGCCCGGTCGCTCGCGACCCACGCGAACAACCGGAAGATATGGCTGAATCTGCGGGATCGCTTTCCGCACCCCTACACCCTTACGGACGCCGAGGAGTGGATCGCGTCCGCGCGGCGGAGAACGCCCGAGACCCACTGGGCCATTGACGTGGGTGGCTTGGCTGCGGGCGGCATCGGCTTGGAACTGCGCGAGGACGTCTACCGGCGGTCGGCGGAGATCGGCTTCTGGCTCGGGGAGACGTTCTGGGGACGCGGCATCGCGGCCGAGGCGGTGCGCGCCGTCACGGAACATGGGTTCGCCACCTTCGACCTGTGCCGCATCCATGCCGGCGTGTTCGAGCGGAACCCCGCCTCCATGCGCGTGCTCGAGAAGGCGGGGTACGGCTGCGAGGGCCGGCTCGTGCGGAGCGTGACCAAGGACGGCCGGACCATGGACGAGATGCTGTACGCGATCACGCGCGGCGGGTAGGGCGGGGCAGCCCGTGGACCGGAGGCGTGCCAGGCAACTGGCGCACTGCCATGATCGAGATTCTCCAGGCTGATATCACGACGCTCGCCGTGGATGCGATCGTCAACGCGGCCAACGAGGCGCTCCGCGGCGGAGGCGGCGTGGACGGGGCGATTCACCGCGCGGCGGGGCCGGAGCTCCTGGCCGAATGCCGCCG
>JACQVG010000088.1 GCA_016209905.1 Gemmatimonadota bacterium
GCCCGGCCCCGTCACGCGGGCGCTGAGCACGACCCGCCGCCCGGCTGCGAGCAGCGCGCGCAGGCGCTCCCCCTGCCGGCGGGTCAGGTTGAACCCGAACGTCACCCGCGGCAGCTCCTCCGTGCGCGGCCACATGCCGGTGTACTGCAGCATGTCCGGGTACTCCATGGCCCGCTCGTCGTCCAGGTAGCAGACGACCGCCTGCGCGCCGTACTCGAGCACCGCCAGCCGGTGGACCGCCCCGCCGTACCCGGTGCAGAGCACCAGCTTCCCGCGCACGTCCTTGCCGGCGTAGTCGGCGTCGCTCGTCCCCTGCCCCACCCACACCAGCTCCCCCGTCGCCTCTCCCGCGTTGGAGTACGTCATCACGCTCATGGCGATCTCCGGGTAGCCGATGATGCGCTCCCGGAACGGCTCGAGCATGCGCAGCTCGGCGCTCTCGATGTGCCACCCGGAAGGCGACTGCCACGTCTGGTATCGGATCCGTCCGTCCGACGGGAAGCTCTCGATGTACGCGTCCTGCTCCGAGAAGCCCGCCTTGCGCAGCTCCGCCAGGACGTAGCGCGCGGCGTCGCGGTAGCCGCGCGCTCCCTGGATACGGTGGTGCCGCGTGATCTGGATGACGTGGTCCTTCGCTCGCTCGCCGCTCAACGCCTCGTGCAGCACACTCACCGCACGCGCATCGAAGAGCGGCGGCGCAGCCGGCTCCTGGGCCCGGACCGGAAGCGTGAGAGTCGCGAGGGCGAAGACTGGCGCAAGCGCGACGGCTCGGCGGCGAAGCATGGCGGACTCCCGCGTGAAGGCAACCAGATTCCCTCGCTCCGGTCGCGACCTGCTCGATCTGCCGCTGGTCAAGATCGGACGGAGGTCGGTCCTGACTAGATTCGCGCTCGGCAAGGGTTGCAGCACCCCCGCTCTTCCGCTAACTTAATGGAGTTTCGGGACGTGGCGCAGCCCGGTAGCGCACCTGAATGGGGTTCAGGGGGTCGCGGGTTCAAATCCCGCCGTCCCGACTGCTGGATCGAGGAGCACAGCCCGGCGGCCAATCATGCGCTGCCGGGCTTTTGCCATCCGGATTTGCGCGCTTGGGTATTCGGCGCGTACCCTATCCGCCTCAGCTGAGGCGCGGCGTCGTTACCGGTCCCGAACATGGCACGGCCCTCCAAGAGTTCGCCCCTACAGCTCGAGCCGCTGCGCGAAAAGCTGCGCCAGGCGGCGCGGGAGAGGGTCTCGAAAGACCCGCTGCGCCATCCGCAGCAGGTCGCCCAAATCGCGGCGATACTCTACGACGCCTTCAAACGGGGTGGTCTCGAATCGACCCTGGTGGGCGGCTCTGCTATCGAGGTGCACGCTCCTGGAGTATACATTTCAGGGGATATTGACCTGATCATCGAAAAGATGCGCAGAGATGCGGCCCCAATCGAAGACGTGTTCAAGCTCTTGGGGTTCAGACGCTACGGCAGGCACTGGATCATCGGCGACTGGTTCATAGAAGTCCCGGGTACGCATCTCTCCGATCCAGCCGAGCTCATGCGAGTGGGTTCCGAGACCTTTCGCGTGATCACGAAGGAAGCGGTTCTCGCCGAGCGCATCATCGGATTCAGGCACTGGCAGACCACGGCTTACGGCCAACAGGCACTCGACATGCTCGCGGCTTTCGGGGACGAGCTTGATCTGCCCTGGCTGAAAAAGCGGCTGAAGGACGAAGCATCCTATGACGCCTACCTGGAGCTGTCGAAGCTCGCCATAAGCGAAGAACCCGTTACGGAGACCACTCTTGGCAAGCTCTTGGACCAGTTGCGCCGCTCGAGAAGGGAGCCAGCCCGTTGAGCTTTTCCAAGCTACTGCGTAGAATTCAACGCGATCTTTCAGGTGACCGGAAATGCCGAAAAGGACGAAGCTTCGAGATCAGCGCCGAGTCTGGCGCAAGAGGTTGGCTCGGGTACGTCGGTCCCAAGCGCGAACTGACGTCACGGGAATGAAGCGCCCCCCCCGCGACCCGGACGAGCGGAAATTTCTGCAGTCTCGGGGGCTGCTGAGCCCCTTTCAGGAAGCCAGAGGGGCAGCGCGGCAATCTTGGTCGCGGAAGCGTGCACGACTAAGAAAAGGGGCGCGCACCTGAATGGGGTTCAGGGGGTCGCGGGTTCAAATCCCGCCGTCCCGACTCACGACAGCTCGCCCTGTAACGGTCTTGGCCGTTGCAGGGCGCTGTTGCATTATGGCGGTGCCAGTAGCCGTGGGGATCGGTCCGCGGCGTGAGGTTCCTCGAAGCGCAATAAATTGTCACGAAACTCCATGATGCGCTACGTCCGCGCGCGGGTCGTGCTGTCCTGCTGCCTCTGGTTGTGGACGCCAGGCCCGGCGCACGGCCAGGCCCGCGACTGGATGTTCGGCCCGTTCGAGAAGCCGAAACAGGCCAACCCGGTGATCGCGCCGAGCGCGGCCTCGAGGTTCCGCTCGCCGATGAACGACAGCCTCGTCGCTTGGGAGGAGCAGGCCACCTTCAACCCGGCCGCCGTGGTGAGGAACGGCAAGGTGTACGTGCTGTACCGCGCCGAGGATGCCACCGGAAAGATGGAGATCGGCCAGCACACATCGCGCATCGGCCTGGCGGAGAGCAGCGATGGCGTGCGCTTTACGCGGCGGCGCGAGCCCGTGCTCTACCCCGACCGGGACGCACAGGCGCGCTACGAGTGGCCCGGGGGCGTGGAGGATCCCCGGATCGTCGAGACGGCGGATGGCACCTATGTCATGACCTACACGCAGTGGGATCGCGAAGTGCCGCGGCTGGCGATCGCCACCTCGAGGGACCTGGTCCACTGGACGAAGCACGGTCCCGCGTTCGCGAGAGCGGCGGGCGGGAAGTACCGGGACGTGGAATCCAAGTCCGGCGCGATCGTCGGCCGCGTCGTCGGCAATCGCGTCGTCGCCACGCGCGTGAACGGGAAGTACTGGATGTACTTCAACGTGCCGGACATCCTCATCGCCACATCAGACGACCTCATCGAGTGGACGCCGCTCGAGGACGGCCACGGCGAGCCCCTCAAAGTCCTCTCGCCACGGCCGGGTACATTCGACTCCTGGCTGGTGGAGGCCGGCCCGCCGGCCATTCTCACAGAGCGCGGCATCCTGCTCATGTACAACGCGGGCAACAGCGAGACCCACGGCGATCCGGAGCTGCCGCCGCGCGTGTACACGGCCGGCCAGGCCCTCTTCGATCCGCTGAATCCCGTGAGGCTCATGGCCCGCTCGGAGGAGCCGTTCCTCCAGCCCACCGAGGATTACGAACGCACGGGTCAGTACGTCGAGGGCACGACGTTCGTGGAGGGACTGGTACCGTTCAACGGCCGCTGGTACCTTTACTACGGCACGGCCGATTCCCGGGTCGGCGTCGCGATCTGGGATCCGAAACGAAGACTCGACCCGAGGTGAGC
>JACQVG010000096.1 GCA_016209905.1 Gemmatimonadota bacterium
ATCTGCTGGGCAAACGCGTGGATTATTCCGGCCGATCGGTGATCGTGGTGGGTCCGGAGCTCAGGCTGCACCAGTGCGGGCTCCCCAAGGCGATGGCGGTCGAGCTCTTCAAGCCGTTCATCATCCACAAGCTGGTGGACAAGGGGATCGCCGAGACCGTCAAGCGCGCCAAGAAGATCGTCGAGCGCGAGAGCCCCGAGGTGTACGAGATCCTGGAGGAGATCATCCAGGACCACCCGGTGCTCCTCAACCGCGCGCCCACGCTGCACCGCCTCGGCATCCAGGCGTTCGAGCCGGTGCTGGTGGAGGGGAAGGCGATCCGCATCCACCCCTTGGTGTGCGCGGCCTTCAACGCCGACTTCGACGGCGACCAGATGGCGGTGCACGTGCCGCTGTCGTTCGAGGCCCAGCTCGAGAGCCGGCTGCTGATGATCTCGAGCAACAACATCCTCAAGCCGTCCGACGGCCGCCCCGTCACGGAGGCGAGCCAGGACATGGTCCTCGGCTGCTACTTCCTCACCAAGGAGCCGGTGAACTTCGAGGAGCAGCTCAAGACGGCGCCCGCCTTCGGCGACATGGCCGAAGTCGAGATGGCGCTGCTGCACGGCCGCGTGGGCTACCACACGGCGATCCGGTACTGGTGGGAGGGGGGCGAGGGAGGAGAGGGGGCGGAGGGGCCGGACGGCACGGGCGCCTGGATCGAGACCACGGTGGGCCGCGCGCTGTTCAACGCGATCCTGCCCAGGCCGCTCCAGTTCCGCAACGAGGTCATGAAGAAGCGGACCCTGTCGGACCTCGTCTTCAACAGCTACCGCGAGCTGGGGCTGGCGCCGACGGTCGAGTTCCTGGACCGCCTCAAGAGCGCGGGCTTCGGCTTCGCGACGCTGGGCGGCATCTCGATCGGCGTCGAGGACCTCCAGATCCCGGTGGCGAAGGCGAAGCTGATCCAGGAGGCGGAGGAGCGCGTGGAGCGCTTCCAGCGCGCCTACCAGACGGGCTCGATCACCAACGGCGAGCGGTACAACCGGGTCATTGACGCCTGGACGCACGCGAACAACGACATCGCCGAGGAGATGATCAAGGCGATGGGCCGCTCGCGCGGCGGGCTCAACCCCGTGTACATGATGTTCGACTCCGGCTCACGCGGCTCGCGCGACCAGATCCGCCAGCTCGCCGGGATGCGCGGCCTGATGGCCAAGCCGCAGAAGAAGCTGACCGGCGGCATCGGCGAGATCATCGAGAGCCCCATCCGGTCCAACTTCCGCGAGGGACTCTCCGTGCTCGAGTACTTCATCTCGACGCACGGCGCGCGGAAGGGCCTGGCCGACACGGCGCTCAAGACCGCCGACGCCGGCTACCTCACGCGCCGGCTGGTGGACGTCGCGCAGGACGTGACGATCTCCGAGGAGGACTGCGGCACCATCCTCGGGCTCGAGATCAGCGCGCTCAAGGAGGGCGAGGACATCGTCGAGCCCCTGGCCGAGCGGATCGTCGGCACGGTCGCGGCGGACGACGTCTTCGACCCGCACGAGCTCGACGAGCACGGCGACCCCAAGCTGCTGGTGGCCGCGGGCCAGCTGATTGACGAGGCGGCGGCGCAGGCGATCGAGGACTCCGGGATCGAGACGGTGCGCATCCGCTCGGTGCTGACCTGCGAGGTGAAGCGCGGCCTGTGCCGGATGTGCTACGGCCGCAACCCCGCCACGATGGCGATGGTGGACGTCGGCGAGGCGGTCGGGATCCTCGCGGCGCAGTCCATCGGGGAGCCGGGGACCCAGCTCACCCTGCGCACCTTCCACATCGGCGGCACCGCGGCGCGCATCGCCGAGGTCACCGACCGCCGCTCGAAGCTCGACGGGCGGGTGGAGTACGGCGACCGGCTGCAGCAGGTCAAGACGGCCGACGGGCGGCGCATCGTGACCAAGCACGACGGCGAGCTGATCCTCAAGGACGAGGACGGCCGGGTGCGCTCCCGCTTCCAGGTCCCCCTCGGCGCCGAGCTGCGGGCCGAGGACGGGCAGCAGATCCGGAAGGGCGACCCGCTCTTCACGTGGGATCCGTACACCACGCCGATCGTCGCCGACGTGGCGGGGACGGTGCGATTCCGGGACATCGTCGAGGACGAGACGATCCGCGAGGAGCTGGACGAGCTGACCGGGCTGCGCCAGCGCGTCATCGTGGAGGACCGCGAGAAGAAGCTGCACCCGCACATCGAGATCGTGCACGCCAAGGGCGGGAAGGAGCGGAAGGTCCGCGATTTCGTGGTGCCCGAGGGCGCGCAGCTCACCGTCGAGGACGGCGAGGAGGTGCATGCCGGCCGCACGATGGCGAAGATCAGCCGCGAGGCGTACAAGACGCGCGACATCACCGGCGGCCTGCCGCGGGTGGCGGAGCTCTTCGAGGCGCGGCGTCCCAAGGACCCGGCGACCATCTCGGAGATCGACGGGATCGTGCGCTTCGGCGAGATCAAGCGCGGCAAGCGGGAGATCTTCGTCCACCACGTGCGGGTGCTGAAGGACGGCGCCTGGTCGGTGGACGACTCGGCCGAGCCGCTCCTCTACGAGGTGCCGGCGGGCAAGCACCTCAGGGTGCACGAGGGCGACAAGGTGCGGGCCGGCGACCGCCTCACCGAGGGTCCGGTGAACCCGCACGACATCCTGCGCATCCGGGGCCCGCGCGCGGTGCAGGAGTACCTCCTCAACGAGGTGCAGGAGGTGTACCGGCTCCAGGGCGTGAAGATCAACGACAAGCACATCGGCGTCATCGTCAAGCAGATGCTGCAAAAGGTGCGCATCCAG
This sequence comes from Gemmatimonadota bacterium, assembly GCA_016209905.1. Taxonomy (GTDB): domain Bacteria; phylum Gemmatimonadota; class Gemmatimonadetes; order Gemmatimonadales; family JACORV01; genus JACORV01. The sequence goes on from JACQVG010000096.1 coordinate 2,799, forward strand.
GATCCGGGCGACACCGACTTCCTGGAAGCGGAGCACGTGGACCGGAACGTCTTCCGCGAGCACAACGCGCGCGTGGTCCGCAAGGGCGGCACGCCGGCGTCGGCCGAGCCGCTGCTGCTCGGGATCACCAAGGCAAGCCTGACGACCCAGTCCTTCATCTCGGCGGCCAGCTTCCAGGAGACGACGCGGGTCCTGACCGACGCCGCGATCCGCGGCGCGCGGGACGACCTCCTCGGCCTCAAGGAGAACATCATCATCGGGCACCTGATCCCGGCGGGGACCGGCATCTATCGGTACCACGAGCTGGACATCGCGCCGCCGGCGGGCTTCGAGCCGCCGCCGCCCGTGGAGGAGCCGGGGGCCGCGCCGCCACCCGGCGTGGGGCCCGTGCCGGAGCTGGCGCACGCTCTGGGAGAGTGAGGGCGGTCCGGCGGTAAGGCGGTAGGGCGGGGCGGCAGGGCGGGCGGAGGCGCCCGGCGGCGAGAGCTGCCGGGCGCTTTTCTTGATCCATCGCACGGCGAGCCGGCGGAACGGGCGCGGCCCGCACTAGGGGTTTTCCCCTATGGGCAGATGCAGCCTGACGAGCGAACCTAACTGACATGGGTGGCCCCTACGCGACGCGGTCACGGCGGCCCGCCTGCGCGCACCGGCTCGAGCGGGAAAGGATGCCCGAATGAAGCCGATTCGCGTGCTCATCGCCGACGATCACACGCTCGTGCGTTCAGGCCTCTGCGCCTTGCTCGGGAGGCTGGAAGACGTGGATGTGGTCGCCGAGGCTGCCGACGGCCGGGAGGCGATCGAGAAGACCGCCTCGCACAGCCCCAACGTGGTGCTCATGGACATCACCATGCCGGAGCTGAACGGCCTGGACGCCACGGCGCGGATCACGCGGCAGTTCCCAGGCGTGCGCATCCTGATCGTCTCGATGCACGCCCGGGAGGAATACGTCGAGGCCGCATTCCGCTCCGGAGCATCGGGATACTTGCTCAAGGATGCCGGCATCGCCGAACTGGCCCGCGCCCTGCGGGCGGTGGCCGGGGGTGGGACCTATGTGCGCCCCGCGGCGGACAGACGGACTCGTTTACGGAGGGCGAAGCGCAGTCTACCCGGGGGGAAGCCCTGTGCGCTTCCCACCCCTCGCCAGCGGGAGATCCTCCAGCTCGTCGCGGAAGGGCACACCTCCGGGGGCATCGCCGCGCGCCTAAGGATCAGCGAGAAGACCGTAGAAGCTCATCGGACCCAGATGATGAAGCGGCTCGGCATCGAGAACCTGGCGGGCCTGGTGCGCTATGCCATCTGGCTTGGCCTGACCAGCCCTGGGCGCTGACCGAAGTCCGTCTGGCCCAAGGGCGCTCCCCTCGTCCGCGATTAGGGGTTTTCCCCGATAGTGTTCCCGCTGGGTGAAGCGATCTTACGGGTTCTGTAGCATTGGCGCGGGTTCCGAGCCCGCCGCTTGATGCCCTTTGCTGGGAGGGGGCACGGTGACTTCTCAAAGCCGGGGGCCTAAGACGGTGAATCTGCTGCAGTTCAGCCTCGGCGACCGGCGACTGGCGTTGCCGGCCGGGCAGGTGCGGGAGATCACGCGCGCAGTCGCCGCCGTCGCGCTCCCCAAAGCACCGCCGATCGTGGAGGGCGTCATCAACTACCGGGGCAGCGTCGTGCCCGTGTTGGACATGCGCACACGGTTCGGCCTGCGGCCGGTCCCGATCCACCCGAACCAGCACTTCGTCGTCGCCGACGCCGGACCCCGCCTGGTGGCGCTCCAAGTGGATCGGGTGACGGACCTCGTGACGGTCAGCGCGGCGGCGATCGAAGCGGTATCTCGCTCGACGCCCGGCGCCCTGTACGTCGCGGGGATCGCGAAGCTTCCGGACGGCCTGCTCGTGATCCACGACCTCGAACGGTTTCTCGCCCTGGACGAGGCCGCGCAACTGGACACGGCGCTGTCCGACGCCGCCCGAGCGGGGCACGCGCCCGCATCCTTTGGGGAACGGAGATGAGCTCGCACCCCCTGCCGTGGAGCGGCGCCGCGGCCGACGTCGCGGAATTACTGCGGCAGCGTACCGGCCTCGTCTTTGGGGAGGCGAGGCGCACCGCTCTCGAAGCCGGGCTCGGGCGAGCGATGCGTCGCATCCGGGTCACCGATCCGGCGGTCTACCTGGCGCGCCTCGCCGCGGAGCCGCCGCTGCTCGACGATCTGGTGGGCGAGATTACCGTGGGGGAGACGTATTTCTTCCGGGACCCCCAGCAGTTCGCCGTGATCCGGGACGACGTCGTTCCGGATCTGCTCTCGCGCTGGGCGCGTGACCGACCGCTGCGCGCCTGGAGCGCCGGCTGCGCGACGGGGGAAGAACCGTACACGCTCGCGATTGTCTTGCGCGAGCAGGGGCTGGCGGGGGCCGCGCACATCGTGGCCACCGATCTCTCGCGGACTGCTCTCGCCCAGGCTCGCCGGGCCCTCTACACTCGGTGGTCGCTGCGCGGAGTCTCGGACGACGTGGTGCAGACCTACTTCGAGCGGGTGGGCGACCGGTTCGCACTGGCGGCAGCGGTCCGCGACGCGGTCGAGTTCCGCTACCTGAACCTGGCCGAAGACACCTACCCCTCCCTCGCGACCGGCATCTGGGGGATGGACCTGATTCTCTGCCGGAATGTCCTGATTTACTTCGACGGCGAGACGGTGGCTCGAGTGGCGCGCCGGCTGATGGATTCCCTGAGAGACGACGGCTGGCTCCTGCTCGGCGGCTCCGACCCCCCGCTCGCAGGCCTGGTTCCGTCCGACGTGGTGCTCACCGGCGCCGGGCTCGCCTATCGCCGGCCGGGTCGGGGAGCCATTCGGCCCAGAGCGACGGACGTGGTCGCCGCCACATTTCCCCTCCCCCCCTTCGCGGAGCCGCTGGCGACGAAGCGGCCGGCGCCTTCGCCCGTTCCGCCGCCCAGGGGTGAGCCGCGGAGGGAGCCGGTCCGGGGTGAGCGCGAGTCGCTGGTCCAGGAGCAGCAGGCCTTGGATGACGCGGCGGACGCTACCCGCTGCTACGCCGAGCGGGACTACGAGCGCGCCGCCGAGCTGGCGCGCCGATTGGTGCAGCGCGACGGCAGCGACCCCGCGCTGTGGGTCGTGCTGGTGCGGGCGCTCGCGAACCGGGGCGAGCTGGAGGCGGCGGGCCGGGCGTGTGCCGCCGCGCTCGACCGCCACCGGACCGCGACCGAGCTGGTCTACCTCCACGCGCTGCTCTTGAGTGAGGCGGGCCGACACGCGGAGGCCGCCGCGGCCGCGCGCCGCGCGCTCTACCTCGACCGGTGGCTCGTCGTTGCGCACTTGGCCCTGGGCGCCGCGTTTGCGCGCCTCGGCGAGGTGGACGGGGCGTGCAGGGCCTTTCGCAATGCTAAGCGGCTCCTGACCGGCATGCCGCCGGGCGAGATCGTGCCGGCTTCGGACGGGCAGGCGGCGGGGCGGCTGGCGGAGATGGCGCGGGTGCAGCTTCAGCTCCTGGGCGAGGCGGCTGCCTGATGGCTGCCCGGCGCAAGGCGCCCCGAGGTCCAGTGGATTGGGCCGGGATCCGGCAGCGGGTTGAGGCAGCGGGGCGTGCGGTGGCTGGCGAGACGGCGGCGTCCCCGGAGCGCGTGCGCGAGGTGCTCGAGGAACGAGCCCGCGTGCTGGCGCGGCCTCCCGCACCGCCGCCCGCCGGTGACACGCTGGAGCTGATCACGTTTGCGCTGGCCGACGAGCTTTACGCTTTCGAGTCGCGCTACGTGGTGGAGGTGTTTCGGCTGGCGGACCTCTCGCCGCTGCCCGGCGCCCGGCCACCGGTATTCGGGGTGACGGCGTGGCGCGGCGGGCTGCTCACGATCCTCGACCTGCGCCCGATGCTGGGCCTCTCGGTGGGCGCCCTGAACGACCTCAACCGGGTGATCGTGCTGGGGGAGGAGCGGCCGGCGTTCGGGATCCTGGCCGACGCCGTTGGGCAACTCATCAGCCTGCCGGCGTCCGCGGTGCGGGACCCGCCGGAGGGAGTCGCGGCCGAGCGGGAGTACCTGCGCGGCGTCACCGGCGACGCAGTGCTGGTGCTCGACGCGGAGACGCTGTTGCGGATTCACGCTTGAGAGAGCGGCCCGGGAGGACGTTATGCACTGGACGGTGAGTCGCCGCATCGCGGCAGGTTTCGTGGTAGGTCTGGGTCTCGTCGTCGTGGTGGCCGTGGTGGGCATGGTGGCGCTGCGGGGGGCGTCGGAGACCTATCGAGCGGCCCTGGATCAGGAGCGGCGCACGCTCCTGCCCGCGCTGGACGCTGAATCAGAGTTCCGGCGCGCCAACCTCGATTTCTTGCGCTACCTGCTCGGACCCCAGGAGGAGCACGCGCGGAGTCGAGACAGCACGTTGGCCATTAGCCGGGGACTGCTCCTTGCCTTGCGAGACTCCGCGCGAACCCCCGAAAGTCGGGCCATCTGGGAGGAAGCTCTCGCCGCTGTTGACGAGTGGGACCGGGGGTCACGCGCCTCGATGGCGGCGGCGGGCGCCGGCCGCCAGGCAGAGGCGTTGCGGATTCGCGACGGTCGAGCCGCGCCCGCCCTGGGGGCGGCACGGGACGCCTTTCAGCGCGGCATCGAGCGGGCGGAGCAACGGACCGATGCCGCCATCCTCGCGGCGCAGACGACCGCGGCCCGGATGGGGACCGTGCTCTTGCTGGGAGGTCTGGTGGCGCTCGTGGTCGGCACGCTCGCGGCGGTGTTCCTAAACCGCGCCGTGACCGGCCCGCTCCAGGAGACGACGGGCGTCCTCGCCTCCAGCGCCGCCGAGATCCTGGCGGCGACGACCGAGCAGGCCTCGGGCGCAAACGAGTCCTCGGCGGCGGTGGCCGAGACAGTGACGACGGTGGACGAGGTGACGCAGACGGCCGAGCAGGCGGCGCAGCGCGCCAAGGCCGTGGCCGACTCAGCCCAGCGGGCGGCCGAGATCGGCAAGGCGGGCCGCAAGGCGGTCGAGGAGTCAACGGGAGCGATGACGGGGGTGAAGGAGCAGGTCGAGTCCATCGCCGAGAGCATCCTGGCGCTGGCGGAGCAGGCGCAGGCAATCGGGGAGATCATCGCAACGGTGAACGACATCGCTGAGCAGACAAACCTCCTGGCATTGAATGCCGCCGTCGAGGCGGCGCGGGCGGGCGAGCAGGGCCGCGGGTTCGCGGTGGTCGCGGGCGAGGTCAAGAGCCTTGCCGAGCAGTCGAAGAAGGCGACCGTGGAGGTGCGGCGCATCCTGGGGGAGATCCAGCGGGCCACGAGCGCGGCGGTGATGACCACGGAGCAGGGGACCAAGCAGGTGACGGCCACGGCCAAGCAGGTGGCGGAGGCGGGGGAAACGATTCGGGCCCTCGCGGACGCGGTCGGCGAAGCGGCCCAGGCGGCGGTGCAGATCGTGGCCTCGGCGGGGCAGCAGGCGGCGGGAATGACGCAAGTCCGCCAGGCCATGGGCAACATCCACGAGGCGACCCAGCAGAACCTCGCCTCGACCAAGCAGGCTGAACGCGCGGCCCAGGACCTGAACGCCTTGGGCACCAAGCTCCTGGCCCTGGTGGGAGGGAACCGGCACGAGCGGGCGCGGGCACCGGCGAGATGAACAAGGACCAGTTGGCCGCGCGGCTGCTCGGCACGTTCGTCGGCGAGATCGAGGAGCAGGTCCGGGCGATGAACGCCGACGTGCTGGCGCTCGAAGCGGACCCTGCCGACGCCGAACGGCTGAAGTCGCTGTTCCGCGTGGCCCACACGCTCAAGGGCGCGGCGCGCGCGGCCGCTGTTGCGCCGGTCGAGCAGGTGTGCCACTCCCTGGAGACGCTGTTGGCGGAGGCCCGCGATGGGAAGCTCACTCTGGGACCGGAGGAGTTCACCCTGCTATTCTCCGCGGCCGATGCCCTCGGCGACGCGGGCAAGCGGCTCAAGGCCGGTCGGGACCTCGCGGGCTCACCGCTCGCGGCGCTTCGCGACCGGCTGAGGCGCCGGGAGGCCGGAACGGAGCGGGAAGCCCCGCCGCCCCCCGGTTCCTCCCCTCCCAGCCTGCCGCCCTCGGGCGAGCGCCGAAACGAGCCGGTCCGGGGCGAGCAGGGCAACGGCCAGGTGCGGGTGGAGGCCGAGAAGCTCGACGCGCTGCTCGCCGCCACCGGCCAGCTGCTCGTCAGCAGCAGCCGCGTCTCGAGTCGTCCGGCGGAGCTCGAAGCGCTGCACGACTTCGCGGCTCGCTGGGCTGCGGAGTGGCCTCGCACGGGCCGGCGTCTCCGCCTGGCGCTCGAGCGGTCGGGGGAGCCGCCGGGTCTGATCCAGGCGGTGAACGGAACGGAGGAAAACCTCCGCCACCTGCTCCACGATTCGGGCCGGCTGGCCGCCGGCGGGGCGGAGGACGCGCGGGTTCTCTCCCAGGCGACCGACCAGGTCGCCGATCGCGTTCGCCGGCTCCGCATGCGTCCCTTCGCCGAGGCCTGCGAGGCGTTGCCCCGCGCGGTGCGCGACCTCGCCATCACGGCGGACAAGGAGGTGGAGCTGGGCCTCACCGGTGGAGAGGTTCAAGTGGACCGCGCGGTGTTGGACGGTCTGCGCGAGGCCCTGCTGCACCTCGTCCGGAACGCGGTGGATCACGGGATCGAGCCGCCGGCGGAGCGGGAGCAGGCGCACAAGCCGCGGCGGGGCAAGGTGAGCGTGGCGGCGGCCCTCCGGGGCGACCGCCTCACCGTGACGGTCGCCGACGACGGCGCGGGCCTCAACGTGGCGGCGATCCGGGCGCAGCTCGCGCGCCGGGGGCTCCCGCTACCCAGCGACGAGCGCGAGCTCGCACGCTCCCTGTTCGAGGGCGGGCTCTCGACGCGGGGCGAGGTGACGGCGACCTCGGGCCGCGGGGTCGGTCTGGACATCGTGCGGGCGGCCCTCGAGCGAGTCCGCGGGAGCGCGGCCGTCGCGTGGGCGGCGGGTCGCGGCACGACCTTCACGCTGGAGTGCCCGCCCACGCTCGCCACCATCCGCGCGCTGCTCGCGGCCGTGGGCCCGCAGATCCTGGCCGTTCCGACGACGCACGTCGAGCGCCTGCTGCGCCTGCGGCCGGAGGAAATCAAGCACGCCGAGGGGCGCGACGTGATCGCCACCCCCGGGGCGCCGGTCCCGCTGGTCGCGCTCGCGCGGCTCCTGCCCCCGCTGGTCGAACGACCGGTGGCCGGTCCCCTGGCCGTCGTCCTGCTGCGCGTCGGCGAGCGACGCCTGGCGGTCGCCGTGGACGAGCTCCTTGCCGAGCAGGAGGTCGTGCTCCGCCCGGTGGGGCGGGGCCGCCAACCGCTCCCGCACGTCAGCGGCGCGGCGATCCTCGGGACGGGCCGGGTGGCGCTGGTACTCGATCCGGTGGCGGTCCTCAGCGCCGGGCTCGGCCTGGGCGCGGGACCGGGGCTCACCATGGCGGAGGCGAAGCCGGCTGGGCCCGCCAGGCGGCGGATCCTTGTCGTGGACGATTCGATCACGACACGGACCCTGGAGCAGAGCATCCTGGAAGCGGCCGGCTACGACGTGCTCACCGCTGTGGACGGCGCGGACGCATGGAAGGTGCTGCAGGAGCGCGGCTGCGACCTCGTGGTGGCGGACATCGAGATGCCTCGGATGGACGGGTTCGCGCTGTGCGAGGCGATCCGCGGATCCAAACGGTTCAAGGAGTTGCCGGTGGTGCTGGTGACTGCGCTCGAAACGCCGGAGCACCGCGCGCGCGGGCTCGAGGTCGGGGCGGACGCCTACATCGGGAAGTCGAGCTTCGACCAACAGAACCTGCTGGACACGATCGGGCAGCTGCTCGGCTAGGGAGAGCCCATGATTCGTGTCGTCGTCGCTGAGGATTCGCTCACGGTCCGCGAGCTGCTGGTCGAGATCCTGGAGAGCGACCCGGAGATCCGCGTGGTCGGCCAGGCGAAGAACGGCGCCGAAGCGGTGGAGCTCGCGACCCGCCTCAAGCCCGATCTGATCACCATGGACGTCCACATGCCGGCCATGGATGGCTTCGAAGCCACCAAGGAGATCATGGTTCGGGCGCCCACACCGATCATCATCGTCTCCTCCAGCGCGAGCCACGAAGACGTGGAGCTTTCCCTCAACGCGATGCGGGCGGGAGCGCTGATGGTGGTGACGAAGCCCGACAACCCACGGTCGGCGCGATTCGACGGCCGCCGGGAGGAGCTCCTGGCGATGGCGAAGGCGATGGCGCAGGTGAAGGTCGTACGCCGCTGGGGGCCACGGCCGCTCACGGCCCGGCCGGCTCCCGCGCTGCGTCCGGCCGCGCGCGCACCGGTCCGCCTGGTCGCCGTGGCCGCCTCCACGGGGGGACCGGCCGCGCTGCAACGGATACTCGCCGACCTCCCGGGCGACTTTCCCGTTCCGATCCTCGTGGTGCAGCACATCGCGGCGGGGTTCGTCGCCGGACTGGCCGACTGGCTGAGCGCGAGCTCGAACCTGCGCGTCAAGGTGGCCGCGCCCGGCGAGCCCCTGCTCGAGCGCACGGTCTTTCTCGCTCCGGACGACCGGCACTTGGGCGTCGAAGCGGACGCCCGCGTGGTCGTGTCGGACGCGCCGCCCATCAATGGCTTCCGTCCCTCGGGGAACTACTTGTTCGAGTCGGCGGCGCAGGCCTACGGCGCCTCGGTAGCCGCCGTCATCCTCACCGGCATGGGGAGCGACGGTGTCGAGGGGCTGAAGGTCGTGAAGGCGGCGGGCGGGCAGGTGCTCGCGCAGGACGAGGCGACTTCGGTGGTGTACGGGATGAACCGCGAAGCAGTGAAAGCGGGGGTGGTGGACGCCGTGCTCTCGGTCGCCGAAGTGGCGGCCCGGCTGGCGGAACTTGTGCGGGGAGGGAGCGATGCCGACACGCGTCCTGCTCGTTGAGGACAGCCCGACCCAAGCCGAGGCGCTCAAGCTCCTGCTTGAGCAGCATGGCTACGTGGTGACGGGGGCCGCAAGCGGCGAGGAAGCCCTGCGGCTCGTTCCGGGGGGGCAGTTCGACCTGGTCCTGAGCGACATCGTGATGCCCGGGATCCACGGCTACGAGGTCTGCCGGCGCATCAAGACCGACCTCGGGCTGCGGGACCTTCCCGTGATCTTGCTCACCGTCCTTGGCGATCCCTTGGACATCGTGCGGGGGCTCGAGTGCGGGGCGGATAACTATGTCACGAAGCCGTACGAGCCCGAAAAGCTGCTGGGGCGTATTCGCCTCGTGCTCGACACCAAGGCGCTCCGGCGACGGGTCAAGCCGCGGCTGGGCGTGACGGTTTCCTTTCTCGGGAGGCAGCTCGACATCACGTCGGAGAAGGAGCAGATCCTCGATCTCCTCATCGCCACCTTCGAGGACGTCGTCCGGACCAACGACAAGCTCCGGGCCAGCCAAGCGCAGTTGGTCGAAGCCCACGCTCAGCTCGAGACCTACTCACGGCAGATGGCGGTGCAGGCGCAGGTCTCGGCAGAGAAGTACTGGACCCTGATGCAGCACGCGACCGACGCGATCTTCGTGACGGACCCGAGCGGCAGGATCTTGGAGAGCAACGCGCGCGCGGCCGCCCTTGCGGGGATGAAGCTGGACGACCTGCTTGGGCGCCCGTTCACCGAGTTCGTCCTCGGGGACGAGGTCGAGTACGTACGGGTGCAGTTCGCCAAGCTGCCCACCGTCCGCCGCCTCGAGGCGGCGGACATCCACCTGCGCCACGCGGACGGTCACCTGGTCTGCACCGACCTCGTCGCGTCGCTCGTCCCCGCCGACCCGCATCCCCTGGTCTTCGTCGTCGCGCGCGACGTGGGGCAACGCAACCGGTTCGAGCGCCAGGCCGTCGAGCAGGAGAAGCTGGCACTGATGGGTCAGCTCCTCGCGGGCGTGGCGCACGAGATCAACAACCCGATCAGCTACGTGCTGGCCAACCTCGAGCAGCTCGAGGGGGAGGCGCAGCCGATCATCCAGATCCTCGCCGCACTCAGGTCCTGGATCACCGACAACGCCCCGGCCGAGGAACGCCGGCGGTTCGACGGCATGATGGCCGCGAGCCGGCTCGACCACGCGGTCGAGGAGGTCGGGCAAGCCATCCGGGATGCGTCCGACGGCGCGAAACGGATCCGTGAGATCGTGCGGGATCTCAAGACGTTGGCGCACCCCGACGGGGAGGCGGTTGCACGGGTCAACCTCAACGCGGTGATCGAGAGCGCCATCCACGTGGCCTACGGTGAGATCAAGTATCGGGCGGCGCTCGAGCGCGACCTCGGGGAACTGCCCGAGATCATCGCCAGCCCGGGCCGGCTGACGCAGGTCTTCCTCAACCTCCTGCTCAACGCGGCGCAGGCCATCGAGGAGGGCGACCCGGCCGCGCACCGGATCCGCGTCAGGTCACGCCGCGAGGGCCAATGGCTGCGCGTGGACGTGGAGGACACCGGCCGAGGCATCCCGCCGGAGGTGCTGCCGAAGATCTTCGAGTCCTTCTTCACGACCAAGCCGGTCGGCACGGGGACGGGGCTGGGACTGTCCATCTCGCTCGGCATCGTTCGGGATCTGGGCGGCGACATCAAGGTGCGGAGCGCTCCCGGGCAAGGGACGACCGTCACGGTGCTCTTGTCGGCCGACACGGGGAAGCAGCTCGCCGCGCGTGAGGCCGCCGCGCCGGTCGCCGCGGTGGCCAGGAAGCTCCTGCTCGTGGACGACGAGTCGTACATCCTTCGGGCCTATGGGCGGGTGTTGGGGAAGCACCACGAGATGACCGCGGCCCTCGGCGGCCGCCAGGCGATCGAAGTGCTGGAGCGGACGGGGGGCAACTTCGACGCAGTCGTTTGCGACCTGATGATGCCCGATGTGGACGGGATCGATTTGCATGGCTGGGTGAAGGAGCGTTTTCCGGACCTCGAGCATCGCATGATCTTCGTCACAGGCGGGGCCGCGACGCTGCGCGCGCGCGAGTTTCTCGCCACGCTCTCCGCGCCGTGGCTCGAGAAGCCCTTCGAAATGGAGCAGTTGCTGCACACAGTTGCTGAGGTTGCGGGGAGCTCTGTCGGATGACGCTGCGCGCCCGGGCGGACACCAGCATCGTCAGGGCAGCGCGGCGGCGCGGCGCAGCGCCACGATGAGCTCCTCGAGGTGCTCCCACCGCGTGAGGTAGCTGATCACCATCACCCGGATCGCCCGCTTCCCGACGGTCGTCGTGGCGGAGATCCAGTGCCGCCGCGACTCCAGCACCCGCTCGACGATGCGATCCTGCACGGCGTCGAGATCCGCATCGGTCAGCCTGTCCGTCTGTCCGCCCGTCCGCCCTGTGTACCGCACCGCGGCAATCGCCGTATCCACAGGCGTCACGGCCTCCCAGTCGCCATCCTTCGTCAGCTCCGCCACGAACCGCTCCGTGAGGGCGACCTGCTCCTCGGCCATCCGCGCGTAGCCCTGCCGGCCCACCAGCTTCACGGCCATCCAGAGCTTGAGCGCGCTGAACGGCCGCGAGCCCACCATGCCGTGGTCGCGGAACTCGATCGCGTCGTCCGTTTGCGGGATGTACACCGCGCCCGTCGTGAACGCGCGCCGGCCCGCCTCGCCGTCCTTGGTGAGGACCGCCCCGCAGGGATACGGCATGAACCACCACTTGTGCGGGTCCATCGTGATCGAGTCCGCCCGCTCGATCCCTTTGAGGCGAGGCCGGAGCGCGTCGCTCATGAGAGCGCCGGCGGCGTAGGCGGCGTCCACGTGGTACCAGAGGCCCGACTCGGCGGCCACGTCGGCGAGCGCCTCGAGCGGGTCGATCACGCCGTTGCTCGTCACGCCCGCGATGCCGACCACGCAGAAGGGGTTGAGGCCCCTCGCCCGGTCGTCGGCGATCATGCGCCGCAGCGCCGCGACGTCCATCCGCGAGGTCCGGTCCACCGGGACCTTTCGCAGTCCCTCGCCGCCGCCGAGGCCGAGGATGTTCGCGCTCTTCTCGATCGAGAAGTGCGCCTCCAGGGAGGCGTAGAACACGGGCCGCGCGGCGAGTCCGTGCAGGCCGCGCGTCGTGCTCTCGGGCACCTTGGCGGCGAGCGCGATCTTGAGGCCGGTCGTGTTTGCCAGAGAGCCTCCGCTGGTCAGGCTGCCGAAGCTGGTGACCGGGTAGCCCGCGAGGTCGCAGAGCCAGCGCACCACCGTCGCCTCGATAGCGGTCCCCGCCGGGCTGTGGTGCCAGGCGCCCAGGTTCTGGTTGAGCGCGGCCGCGAGCGCCTCCGCGAGCACGGCGATGGGCAGCGGCGTCGGGTTCATGAGCCCGAAGTAGCGCGGGCTGGGCAGGTGGAAGCTGAGCGGCACCACGTCGCGCTCGAACCGCTCGAGGATCGCGGTCCACTCCATGCCGTGCTCCGGAACGGGTTCGGTGAAGCGGCCGAAGGTCTCTTCGGGCGTCGTGTCGGGGACGACGGGCAGCTCGCCGAGCGCGTCGAAGTGTCGCCCGATCCAGTCGGCGACGGCGTCGCCGAGGGCGCGGACGTCCTCGGGGACCGGTTCGAATGGGGCAGGCGTCGTCATTGGCCGCCAAAGGTAACATGCCGCGCCCGCGGACCCCCAAGGCTTCGGGGTCCCTCGCGGAGGAGCCGGCTGGTCCCTTGACCGCATGCCTCGCGCGTCGGTACGTTTCTCCGGCTGCGGCCCGAGTGGGCCGCGCGTTTTTACTTGCGCCCTTGTGTGGCGCATCGGAAGTCGGGGTTTATGCCGACGATCAACCAGCTGGTCAAAGCGGGCCGGCGCGACGTCATGCGCAAGGAGAAGGCGCCGGCGCTGCGCGGCAATCCGCAGAAGCGCGGCGTCTGCACGCGCGTCTACACCACGACGCCCAAGAAGCCGAACTCCGCCCTGCGCAAGGTCGCCCGCGTCCGCCTGACCAACGGTTTCGAAGTGAGCGCCTACATCCCCGGCGAGGGCCACAACCTCCAGGAGCACTCCATCGTGCTCATCAGGGGCGGCCGCGTGAAGGACCTGCCGGGGGTGCGCTACCACATCATCCGCGGGACGCTGGACGCCGCGGGGGTGAACGAGCGCAAGAAGAGCCGCTCGAAGTACGGGGCCAAGCGGCCGCGGGCGGCCCCGTGAGCCGGCGTACCCGGACGGTGCGGCGGCTGGTCCCGCCGGACCCGCGCTACGACAGCCAGACCGTGTCGAAGTTCCTCAACAACCTGATGCGGCGCGGCAAGAAGTCCACGGCGGAGCGGATCTTCTACGCCGCGATGGACACGATCGAGCAGCGGACCGGCCAGCCGGGCGTCAACGTCTTCAAGCAGGCGCTGAGCAACGCCAAGCCGGTGGTGGAGGTCAAGAGCCGGCGCGTCGGCGGGGCGACGTACCAGGTGCCCGTGGAGGTGCGGCCGGAGCGGCGCACCGCGCTCGGGATGCGGTGGCTGATCCAGTTCAGCCGCCTGCGCGGCGAGAAGACGATGGCCGACCGCCTCGCGGGCGAGCTGATCTCGGCGTCGAAGGGCGAAGGCACGACCATCAAGAAGAAAGAGGACACGCACCGGATGGCGGAGGCGAACAAGGCGTTCGCCCACTACCGGTGGTAAACCCCTAACGCGAACAAGATAGGGTCGCTGCGCGAAGCGGCCCCCGTCCGGCGCGAGCCGGACGCGAGCGGAGCGAGACCTGCGCACGCGTGCGCGAACGGTCGCCCCGCGTTTTTGCTGCATAGAGCGGAGTCTATGGCGCGGAACACCCCTCTCGAGCGGGTCCGGAACATCGGCATCATGGCGCACATCGATGCCGGGAAGACGACCACGACCGAGCGCATCCTGTACTACACGGGCCGCACCTACAAGCTGGGCGAGGTGCACGACGGCACGGCCACGATGGACTGGATGGAGCAGGAGCAGGAACGCGGGATCACCATCACGTCGGCGGCGACGACGACGCACTGGCTGCGCTCCGGCGAAGCGTTCCAGATCAACATCATCGACACGCCGGGCCACGTGGACTTCACGGTCGAGGTCGAGCGGTCGCTCAGGGTGCTGGACGGCGCCGTGGCCGTCTTCTGCGGGGTGGGCGGGGTGGAGCCGCAGTCGGAGACGGTGTGGCGGCAGGCCGACAAGTACGGCGTGCCCCGCATCGCCTTCGTCAACAAGATGGACCGGGTGGGCGCCGACTTCGACAACGTCGTCGCGATGATCCGGCAGCGCCTCGGCGCCAGGGCCTATCCCGTGCAGGTCCCCCTGGGGGAGGGCGAGCTGTTCACCGGCCTGGTGGACGTCGTGCGGCGGGTCGGGATCGTCTACGACGAGGCCTCGCTCGGCTGGAAGTTCCACGAGGGCCCCGTCCCCGCGGCGCTGCGGGGTCGCGTCGAGGCGCTCCGCCACGAGCTGATCGAGGCGGCGGTCGAGCACGACGACGAGCTCCTGGAGAAGTACCTCGGGACGCACGAGCTCACCGAGGGCGAGATCCGGCGCGCCGTCCGCAGGGCGACCGTGGCGGGGGGCCTGGTCCCGGTCTTCTTGGGCTCGGCGTTCAAGAACAAGGGGGTGCAGGCGTTGCTGGACGGCGTGGTGGACTACCTGCCGAGCCCGGTGGAGATTCCCCCGGTGCACGGCCACGTGCCGCGCCACGGCGACGCGCGGGTGACGCGCTGCGCCGGCGACGAGGAACCGTTCTCGGCGCTCGCCTTCAAGATCATGACGGACCCGTTCGTCGGCCGCCTGACGTTCGTCCGGGTGTACTCCGGCGTCCTGTCCGCCGGATCGTACGTGTACAACGCGACCAAGGACCGGCGCGAGCGCGTCGGCCGCCTGGTGCAGATGCACGCCAACAAGCGCGAGGAGATCGAGGAAGTGCGCGCCGGCGACATCGCCGGGGTCATCGGCCTGAAGGACACCAAGACCGGCGACACGCTGTGCGACGAGGACCAGGCCGTGATCCTCGAGGCGATGCGGTTCCCCAACCCGGTCATCGATGTGGCCATCGAGCCGAAGACGAAGGCCGACCAGGACAAGCTGTCCGGCGCGCTCCAGAAGCTCTCGGAGGAGGACCCGACCTTCCGGGTGCACACCGATCCCGAGACGTCGCAGACGATCATCTCCGGGATGGGCGAGCTCCACCTCGAGATCATCGTGGACCGGATGCGGCGCGAGTTCAGGGTGGACGCGAACGTGGGCCGGCCGCAGGTGGCCTACCGGGAGACGATCCGCCGGCGCGTCACCGACGTGGAGGGCAAGTTCATCCGCCAGACCGGCGGGCGGGGCCAGTACGGCCACGTGGTGATCAATCTCCAGCCGGCCGAACCCGGCGCCGGGTTCGTCTTCGAGGACAAGATCGTGGGGGGCGTCATCCCGCGCGAGTACATCGGTCCGGTGGAGCACGGGATCAGGGAGGCGCTCGAGAACGGCGTCCTCGCGGGCTACCCCGTCGTGGACGTCAAGGTGGAGCTGACCGACGGCTCCTTCCACGACGTGGACTCGAGCGAGATGGCGTTCAAGATCGCCGGCTCGATGGCCTTCAAGGAGGCGGCGCAGCGGGCCGCGCCGCTGCTGCTGGAACCGATCATGGACGTCGAGGTCGTGACGCCGAGCGACTACCTCGGCGACGTGATGGGCGACCTCTCCAGCCGTCGCGGCCGGATCGGCGGGATGACCCAGCGCGCGGGCGCGCAGGTGATCGGCGCGTCGGTGCCGCTGGCCGAGATGTTCGGCTACTCCACCGCGCTGCGCTCGATGAGCCAGGGGCGCGCGGTGTACTCCATGCAGTTCGGGCACTACGAGGAAG
>JACQVG010000090.1 GCA_016209905.1 Gemmatimonadota bacterium
CCCGCGGGGCGGATAGTAGTTGATCCGGACCTTGTGGTAGATCTTGCCGTACAGCTCCGGGTACATCCTGGGCTGCAGGATGTGCTCCAGCACGCCGAGCTTCGACTCTTCCTTCGTCTTGAAGGATTCCGGATCGTCGAGCACTTCGCCGTCACGATTGCCGAGGATGTTCGTGGAGTACCAGCCGGCGAGGCCGAGCATCCGCGCCTTGAGCATCGGCGCCAGCACCGTCTTCATCAACGTCTGACCCGTCTTGAAGTCCTTGCCCCCGACGGCCACCCCCCGCTCGCGGGCCAGTTCCTGCATGGCGGGAAAGTCCACAGTCAGGTTCGGCGCGCCGTTGGCGAACGGCACCCCTTCCATGAGCGCTGCCCATGCGTAGAGCATGGACGGCGCGATCTCGGGGTCGTTGTCCCGCATGCCGCGCTCGAACGCCTCGAGGCTGGCGTGCACGGGCCCCGGCGCGATGAAGATCTCGGTCGAGGCACACCAGACCATCACCGCCCGGCTCACGTTGTTGGCGCGCTTGAACTGCCGGATGTCCTCCCGCAACGCCTCCGCCAGGTCGCGCTTGGTCTTGCCGACCTTGACGTGCGAGCCCTGGAGCCGCTTGACGTAGTGCTGGTCGAAGACCGCGGGCATCGGCCTCACCGACTTGAGGAAGCCGCCGATCGCCTCGATCTGCTTCTCCTCGAGCACGCCGGCGACCTTGGCGGACGTGTACGCGTCGTCCGGGATCGGATCCCAGCCGCCGAAAACCAGGTCGTCGAGTCTCGCGAGCGGCACGAAGTCCTTGATCGCCGGGACGCGGCCCTCGGTGCGCCGCCCGAGGCGGACCGTGCCGAGCTGCGTCACCGACCCGACCGGGAGAGCGAGACCGCGTCTCACGCTCTCGACGCCCGCCACGAAGGTCGTGGCGACCGCGCCCATGCCGGGCGTCAGCACACCCAGGCGACCCTCCGCAGGTTGGATCGGCCTGGGCGCGGGCGGCGTCACGCGATCAGTTTCCTTTCCCGACGGGATCCGCGAGGGCCGGCGACGGCCTGGGTGGCGGCGCGGCCGCCTCCGGCCGGCCGCCCTGCGTGATGCGGTAGACGTGGGCCACGCGCTGGACGACGGTGATGTAGCTGACGACGGCCAGGACGATCATGATGCCCAGGAGCAGGTTCCCGCTCGGCCCGGCGCCGAAGAAGAGGGTGGGCCCGCCCAGGCCGATGATGCGCTCCGGCCGCTGGGCGATGCCCACCCGGCAGTCGAGCTGGAGCCCCTCGGCGCGAGCGCGGGCGTAGGAGACGAGGAACGCGCCCGACAGCGCCGCGAGACAGAGGCCGAGCCCGAGGATCGGCCACCGCTGGCCCGTCGTGGTGACAAAGTAGATCCCGATGCCGGAAAAGAGCGCCGCCTCGCCGAGCCGGTCCAGCGTCGAGTCGAAGAAGGCGCCGAACTTCGTGCTCAGGTTCCCTCGTCGCGCCACCTTCCCGTCCACGAGGTCCAGGAAGCCGGACAGGAGGAGCAGCGCGGCGCCGATCCGGGGGGCGCCGAGGGCGAAGGCGGCTCCCGACAAGAGGAGCACGACGGCGCTGAGCGCGGTGATCGTGTTCGGCCGGATGCGCCGACGAATACACCAGTCCGCAACCGGATCAACGCGGTCGAGGAAGGCCGACTTGAGCGGAGCAGGGAGGAGCGTCAGACGGCGGATGTCCATTGATGGCGCGCGCTGAAGACTAATCCCCGCCGGTAGTTGGCGCAAACGAATCCGTGCCGGCCGGCGGGCGTCGGACGCCGTGGGACGAGGAAGCGCCCGGCTCCCGAGCGACCGATCAGCGATACAGCAGGTACGGCCCGACGCGGCGGCGGAAACTCGCGATCTCACCGCCGCCGTCCGAGGCCTCGGCGAGAGGGACGCCGAGGCGGCGAGCCAAGCCGCGCTCGTCAAGGCGGATCGAGTCCGGGTGGACGGCGCGGATCGCGGCCAGGAGCTGGAGGGCGGCGCGCACTGGGTCGCCGCGACGGCGGCCCAAGGGAGCGAGCCGCAGGCCCCGAAGCGGGACACCATCGTACTTCCCGTCCCCAGGCTGGTGGGGCGTGAAGGTGACGGTGTCCGCCCGGATGCCCCGCTGCGCCAGCAGAGCGGCGAGGCGCGCGGCGTCCATCCACGGCGCACCCACCTGCCGGAACGGCGCGTCGGTCCCCCTCCCCACCGAGAGGTTGATCGCCTCGAACAGCACCGTTCCCGGGTACCAGGCCACCGACTCCAGATCGGGCAGGTTGGGCGAGGGGCGGACCCAGGGCAGACCGGTCGCGTCGAACCACTCGCAGCGCCAGCCGGCGACCGGGATCACGACGACGTCGGCGCCGATGGCCAGCTCCGCGTTGGCGAACCGCGCCAGCTCGCCGATCGTCATCCCGTGCCGGAGGGGGACGGGGAGCATGCCGATGAAGGAGGCGAGGGCCGGATCGAGCACGGGGCCCGCCATCGCGCAGCCGATGGGGTTCGGCCGGTCGAGGACGACCACGCGCCGGTGAGCCGACGCCGCGGCGCGCATGGCGAGGATCGCGGTCGAGATGTAGGTGAAGGTCCGGGCCCCGACGTCCTGCACGTCCACGACCAGCACGTCGAGGGTCTCGAGCTGATCGGGCGTCGGCGCTCGACGCGCACCGTACAGGCTGTAGATTGGAAGACCGGTGTCGGTGTCCACGCTGTCGGCGACGTCGGCGCTGTCCGCCAGGCTCTCGCCCGGCCGGGCTGAGCCGCGGATGCCGTGCTCCGGGGCGAACAGTGCCACCAGCCGCGCGGCCGGCCAGCGGGCCAGCCGGTCTATGGTCGAGATGCCCGCGGCGTCCAGCCCCGTCTGATTGGTGATTAGGCCGAGACGCCGGCCGGCGATGAGGTGCGCCGAGTCGGACAGGAGCACGTCCACGCCGGGCAGCACGCGCGGCCGCTGGGCATGGCCGGCGGCCGCGACAGCCGCCATCAAACCGAGGAGAACAAGAGCACGGTGAATCGCCTTCAGGCTCGCCTCCTGCTCGGTCTGGTCGCTGCGGCGTGCGCGCGCTCGGCGCGGGTCGAGCCGGCGGCGCCGGCGCCGCTCCCCGAGCCGGCCGAGGCCGCGCCGGTCGGCGACCTGGCCCGGCCGGCGGCGCAGCCGGCGGAACCGCACGGGCCACCTCCCCTGTCCGGCCTGACGGTGCGCGAGAAGGCGGCGCAGCTCGTGATGCCGTGGATCGGCGGCGAGTACTGGGCGTCGGACAATGACGCCATGGAGGAGGCGCTCCGGCTCGCGACCGAAGAGGGTGTCGGCGGCTTCGTGGTCGGCGTCGGCACGTCGCCGTACGACCTCGCCGCCAAGTTCAACGCGCTGCAGCGCGCCTCGCGCCTGCCGCTCCTGATCGCGGCCGACCTCGAGTCGGGACCCTCGATGCGGATTCGCGGCGGGACCGCGTTTCCCGGCAATATGGCGCTCGGCGCCACGGCCCGCGAGCTGGACGCGTACGAGGTCGGTCGCGTCATCGCGCTGGAAGGCCGCGCGGTGGGGATCCACCTGGTGTTCGCGCCGGTCGTGGACGTCAACAACAACCCGCTGAATCCGATCATCAACACCCGATCGTTCGGCGAGGATCCGCGGCGGGTCGGCGAGCTGGCGGCGGCCTTCGTTCGCGGCCTCGCCGAGCACGGGATGCTGAGCACGGCGAAGCACTTCCCCGGCCACGGCGACTCGGAAACGGACTCGCACCTGGCGCTGCCCGTCATCGCGGCGGGGCGTGCGCGACTCGACTCGGTGGAGCTGGTCCCGTTTCGCGCGGCCATCGCGGCCGGCGTGGACGCCGTGATGAGCGCGCACGTCGCGGTGCCCGCGTTCACGGGCGGCAGCGCCGCGCCGGCCACGCTCTCGGCAACGGTGCTCGACACCCTCCTCAGGACCGGGCTCGGCTTCCGCGGCCTGGTCGTGACGGACGCGCTCAATATGGGCGCGATCGTCGCTCGCTACGGCCCGGCGCAGGCCGCCCTGCTCGCGCTGCGGGCGGGAGCGGACGTGCTCCTGATGCCGACGGACGCCGGGGCCGCGATCGCCGCGATCGTGGCTGCGGTGGAGCGCGGCGAGGTGCAGCAGGCTCGGCTCGACTCGTCGGTGGCGCGGCTGTTCGCGGCCAAGGCGCGGGCCGGCCTGTTTCGGCGACGCGGAGTGGACGTCGGCGCGATCGCCGCAGCCGTGGGCACCCGCGAGCACGCGGCGCTGGCGCGGGACATCACGCAGCGCAGCCTGGTCCTGGTGCGCGACGGACCGGCCCTGGTCCCGCTGCCGGCGGGCCGGCGCCGGCGAGCGCTCGTCGTCGCCTACGCCGACGAGGGGAGCACGGGCGCCGGCACGACCCTGGCCTCCGCCCTGCGCGCGGGCGTGGACACGGTGAGCCTGTTTCGCCTCTGGCCCGCCTCGGGCGCGGCGTCCTACGATTCGGTCCGCGCGGCCGCCCGGCGCCCCGACGTCGGCGCGATCGTCTTCCTGCCGGCCTCCAGGCCCACCGCGTGGCGGCCGAACGCGGTCGTGATCCCGGATTCGCTCGCCGCGCTCATCGAGCAGCTCTCCGCTGCGGGCGCGCCCGTCATCGTGGCCTCCGCGGGCAGTCCGTACATCCTGCGGCAGATCCCGCGCGCGCCGTCGTACCTGGTGGCGTGGGCGGCCAACGAGCACGCCGAGCGCGCCGTCGCGCAGGCCCTCCTCGGCCGCGCGGCCATAGACGGCCGGCTGCCCGTGTCCCTGCCCCCGACCCATCCGATCGGCACCGGGCTCACGCGCCCCGCGCCGGCGGCCCCGGTCGCCCCGGCGCCGTGACGCCGGGCCTCTTCCTCGCCGCCTTGCTCCTCGCCCCGCAGGACTCCGCCGTCAACCCCTGGGCCGCGCTGGAGCGGTATGTGGAGGAGCGCGTGGCGGCCCGGGCCTTCCCGGGCGCGGTCGTCGCGGTCGGCCGGCGCGACACCGTGCTCTTCCTTCGGGCCTTCGGCCGGCTCGACTACGGCGCCGGATCGGCCGTCACGACGCGCACCATCTACGACATCGCTTCGCTCACCAAGGTCGTCGGCCTCACGACCGGTCTGATGATGCTCGCGGACGAAGGGCGACTGGATCTCGACGCGCCGGCATCGCGCTACGTGCCGGCGTTCGCGCCGTCGGGCGGCGACCGGGTCACCGTCCGGCACCTGCTCACGCACTCGTCGGGCCTCCCCGCGTGGCGCCCGTTCTTCGAGGAGGCGCGCTCCCGGGAGCGGGTGATGGCGCTGGTGGACGCCGCGCCCCTCGAGGCGCCGCCCGGCACGCGCATGGTCTACTCGGACCTGGGCGCGATCGTCCTCACGCAAGTCGTGGAGAGTGTCTCGGGCCGGCGGGTCGACCGCTTCCTCGAGCAGCGGCTCATGAGGCCGCTTGGCATGACCGAGACGCGCTTCCGGCCGCCGGCGCGGTGGCGCGCGCGCATCGCGCCGACCGAAGACGATCCGTGGCGCCGGCGCGTGCTCCGCGGCGAGGTGCACGACGAGAACGCCGCCGCGATGGACGGCATCTCGGGGCACGCGGGGCTGTTCTCGACGGCGGGCGACTTGGTGAAGTTCGCGCGGTTCATGCTTGCCGGCGGACGGGCGCAGCCCGTCTCGAACCGCCGCACGGGGAGCGCCGACCGCCCGCCGGCCCCCCTGGTCGCTCGGGCGACGCTCGACGAGTTCACCCGGGTCCAGAATCCGTCGCTTTCGAGCCGCGCCCTGGGGTGGGACACGCCCGCCGAGGGCTCGAGCGCGGGGACGCACCTGTCGCCCCGCGCCTACGGGCACACCGGGTTCACGGGCACCTCGCTCTGGATCGACCCCGCGCAGGATCTGTTCATCGTCCTGCTCACCAACCGCGTGCACCCCACGCGGGAGAACACGCAGATCTTCGAGGTGCGGCGGCACGTCGCCGACCTCGCCGCGGTGGCGGCCGGCGCGCCGTCTCCGGCGCCGCGGCGGGGTCCGTGACCCTCTCGGCCCTCGACTGGGTCATTCTCGGGGCCTACTTCGCCGTCAGCGCCGCGATCGGGCTCGCGCTCGCGAAGCGCGGCGCCAGCTCCCTCACCCAGTACTTCCTCTCGGGCCGCGCCCTGCCCTGGTGGCTGGCAGGCACCTCGATGGTGGCGACGACCTTCGCCGCCGACACCCCGCTCGCCGTCACGGGCCTGGTGGCTAAGTACGGCGTCGCGGGCAACTGGCTGTGGTGGAACGGCGCGCTGTCCGGGCTCCTGACGGTGTTCTTCTTCTCGCGCCTCTGGCGGCGCTCTGAGGTGCTCACGGACGTGGAGCTCACGGAGCTGCGCTACGCGGGAAGGCCGGCTGCCGCGCTGCGGGCGTTCCGCGCCCTCTACCTCGCCCTCCCGATCAACCTGATCATCATGGGCTGGGTGACGCGGGCCATGGTCACGATCCTCGACGTGGCCCTCGGCATTGACGGCTGGCGCGCGGTGCTGCTGCTCTTCGGCATCACCGCGGGCTACTCGATCCTGTCCGGACTGTGGGGCGTGATCGTCACCGACTTCTTCCAGTTCGTGGTTGCGATGACGGGGTCGGTGGCGCTCGCGGTCTTCGCCATCGCAGCAGCGGGCGGCGTGGGTCCCCTGGTTGCGGCGACCGCCGCCCACTACGGCGACGTGGACCGCGCGCTGGCGTCGTTCCCGCCGCTCGCGGGCGGCTTCCTGCCGCTTTCCACGATCTTCGTCTTCGTCGCGGTGCAGTGGTGGGCGTCGTGGTACCCCGGCGCCGAGCCGGGGGGCGGCGGGTACGTGGCTCAGCGGATTCTCTCGGCGAAGGACGAGCGGCACGGGCTCCTCGCGACGCTGTGGTTCAACATCGCGCACTACGCGTTGCGTCCGTGGCCGTGGATCATCGTCGCGCTGTTCGCCGTCGGGCGGTACCCGGGTCTGGCGAATCCCGAGGCCGGCTACGTGCACGCCATGGTGGATCTGCTGCCGGGGGGATGGCGCGGGTTGATGCTGGCGGCGTTCGCGGCGGCCTACATGAGCACGATCAGCACGCATCTCAACTGGGGAGCTTCGTACCTCGTCAACGACGTGTACCTGCGCTTCCTCGCTCGGGGCGGGAGCGCTGGGAGCCATGGCGCGCCCGCCCGGGGGCCGGTGGGGGAGAGCGCCGGGCCGGGGACGACAGCGGGCCGAGCAGGGGCGGTGCTCATCGGGCGGTTGGCCACCGTCGCGCTGATGGGGCTCGCGCTCGTCGTGATGCGGCTGTTGGGCTCGGTCGAGGCGGGGTGGAAGCTCCTGCTCGCAGTGGGCTCGGGGACCGGGCTGGTGCTCATCCTCCGCTGGTACTGGTGGCGGGTCAACGCGTGGTCCGAAATCGCGGCGATGGTGGCGTCGTTCGCCACGGCGATGCTGCTGCTCGTGGTCTTCGGCCGCGACCCGACCGACCCGACGGGTGGCGACTATGCCTACGTGATCCTGGTGACGACGGGGGTCACGACGGCCGTGTGGCTCGCGGTGACCTTCCTGACGCCGCCGGAGAGCGAGGCGACGCTGGAGGCCTTCTACCTCAAAGTCAGGCCGGGGGGTCCGGGATGGCGGCGAGTGGCGGCACCTCTCGGGCTTCCGCCCGAGCCCGCCGGGGGCGGGAAGCGGAACTGGCTCAACTGGGTCGCGAGCTGGGCCGCCGTGTACGCGGCGGTTTTCGGGATCGGGAAGCTGATCCTGGGTCCGCGGGTCGAGGGCGCGCTGTGGCTGGGCGCGAGCGCGGCGGCCTTCGTCCTGGTGGCCCGAGGCCTCCGGCGCGCCGCCCCAGCCGGCGGGTCTGCCTGACTCTCACGCCGTGCTCGAAACTGGGGGGTCCCACGAGCATCCCTCGACGTACCGGACGGGAGGATGGAGGCTCATCCGCCAGGTCGTGACTCGCCCGTCGGGAGACACACCGACTAGCGGATTGGAGGTTGGACGCCGAGCATCGTACGAATCCCTCGGGCTTCGAGAAAGGACCGCGCGGCGGGGGTGTCGCCATAGTCAGCCGTCGCCAATAGCTCGAGGTAGCCCCGTACGAGTGCCACGACCTGCGAATCAGGATGTTCGCGTATGACGCGCCCCATGGCCTCCCTCACGGGCGCTTCGAGCTTGCCGGTCTCCCAATCGAAGATGCGCGAGTTATCGGTGCCTGTGAGCAGCGTGCGTAGGTAGATATCGTGCCACGCCTCGGCCTCGGGCTCCGGCACGCTGACGGGATAGCTGCCGAGGAATCGCCCCCAACTGATTATGCGGCTCGCCAGTTGGTCCCAAGATATGCGGAGGCTTGCATCGTCAGAGAATCCCTCCTCCTCTTCCGCTCCGCGTAAACGAAGGAAGTTTTGCATGGCTAGCGATAGAAAGTGAGCGAAGCGACGTCGCAGTGCATGCGTGTCCTCGCTGGCATAGCCGCTGCCCTCACTCCATGTGAGGCGCAGCCCACGCAGTTCGAGAAGGGCCTCGGCGGAGTCGGCTTGAAGCGAATCCAGCATCAACCAGTTCTGAAACTCGGCATCGTCCCACATAAGCCCACCGATTGAATCGACGAGCCTTGCGTAGGAGACGCGAGCTGCGGCGAACGCAGAGTCAGCGCGGGTTGTGCCGGAGTCACGGCGCAGAATGGCGCCGACTGAGTCAAGGAGGCGCTGCCCAGGGGCGAGGCGGGCATCTAGAATCGCGAGCCACGTGTCGATCGACTCACGCAGATCCTGCGCCTCTGTGGTGGCAAGTTGACGACGGAGGGAGTCAGGTCCACTGGAGCCCTCGGTCCGAGGGAGTGGGGCGCAAGCCACCACGGCCGCCAGGAATACGTACGCAGGAGCGTATGGGCGCATCAGTGAGTGCTGTCGAACGTGATCGGCTTCTGCTCCGCCGCGGCCGGCGGCACGGGCGCTGCGAAGAGCCCTGTAGCGCACAAGTCACGAGCTCAACGTAGCCCGGCCGCAGGTCCAAGCGCTAGTTAGGCGCCGCCGCTGATAACCTGGCGGCGGCGGTCACGGCCAGTACAGAACGATCCGAGCTCTCTCGCCCTCGATCAAGTCCGCTTCACCGTAGACCGCGCCGAATCGTCGCCCGGCACCTACTTGCCAGGGGATTTCAATCCCCACAACCAGCACGCGCTGCTCAGCGCATGGAACGGAGTACGTCAGTAGTTCGCCAGGGTTCAGCGCCCCGATTGGTGCGGTGGACAAGGCGCGAACGCGGAGACGGACCTCCACCGCGAGGGGCGTGCGATTCTGCACAACAACGCGGCATTCCCTCTGAATGAGAGAGGACTCGGGGTGTGGTCCGGTCGCACAACTTGACGCCGCTACGGCGGCAAGGACCGTAGTGTGCACTCGTTGCCATCCAGCCGACGGCCCGGATCCCATGCGCTCAGCCCTCGTTGGGGCCACACACTAGCTTAGGACTGTGGGCGTTTCGGTTCAAGCATGTGCCACAGTACAGCGCCCGGCCCCGCACGGCGGCGTCTCACGTGACCGGCTTGAGCTGCGCCGCGGCCGGCCGCTCTGTAATGGCATTGCACACGGGGGCTCAGGAGCCGCAGGCTGAGGTGCCACTGGCCGCGCTGGCAGCTTCATGCCGTAGTCCGCCGCACCCGGCTACTGCCCGGGCCGAACCGCGCCTCGTACCACTGGCTCAGCGCGTTCTGCGGCTGAAACCGCAACCAGCCCCACGCGATCTCGATCGCACACCCTTTGCGCAGGTTAGGCATCAGGC
>JACQVG010000091.1 GCA_016209905.1 Gemmatimonadota bacterium
CCATGGCATCTCTGGCCCGAGCCGGAGAAGGTCGCCGCTCACAGGGCGCACGGCGCCGCCACCGTGCCAATTCGGTGTCGCAGGATGTCCCAGGAGGCGGCAGCATGCTTGGGACAGTAAGCGCAGGGGACGTTTCGCGCGCCCCCCGGCCGTACCCGAAACACATTCTCCGGCACTGTGTTCCGGTCGTCGCGGTGGTGGCACAACTGGTGCTACTATCGGCTGGCGTGGGAGTTCGTGCGTCTGCGCCACTCAGGCGCCGAACACGGGGCGGTCAAGGGGGCCCAATGCCACGAATGCAGCACATCCTCTCCGCGGCAGCGCTGCTCGCCGGAGCTGTTGCGTGCGGCGACTCCGGCACCGGTCCGGGGGACAGCACACGGTTCGGGGCCGTGCAGGCCGTTTTGAGCGACGCGGCATGCCGCAACTGCCACAACGGAAACAATTCAGTCTATCACGGGGCGCTCAACCTGACCACGGATCGCGCCGCGGATTCGGCTGCCGTGCAGAACTTCCTCAACTTCGAGACGCCGGAGCAGTCGCCGCTTATCCAGCGCCCCCTTTTGGGGAGCAGCCTCACGCACCCGGTGCGGCCCTTCGACGCGACGAGCGACGAGGCGGTGCAGACGATCGTCCGCTACGCCACCGCGCTCGCCGAGGCCGGTGCGTCCCGCACGCTTACGGCCGCGAGGGCCACTGCGGCGCCGACCGTGGACGGTGTCGCGGAAGCGGCCTGGAACGGCGCCACCGCCCTGCTGATCCCGATCAGCGGGGGGTTCGCCGGCGACGTCACGGTCACGATGCGGGCGCTCTACACAACCGATCGGATCTACTTCCTCCTCGAGTGGGACGATCCGACCGAATCGGTCGTGCGGTCGCCCTGGGTCAAGACCGCCAGCGGCTGGCTCAAGCAGTCGGTCGCGCCGCTCACCTTCGACAACTCGCGGCTCGCGAGCTGGCGCAACCCGCCAGAGGCGTACTACTACGAGGACAAGCTCGCGATCATCTGGAACACCGTGGGGGCCAGCGCGGTGGACGGTTTCGACGAGAACGGCTGCGCGGTGCTGTGCCACGTTGACCGCCCGGGAGACCCCAGGCCGCTCAAGTACACGAACTCCGTCGGCGAGACGGCCGACATGTGGCACTGGAAGCTGGTGCGCACCAACGCCGTGCACCGGCTCGACGATCAGTACGTGTACTGGAATCGAGCCGTCTCGGTCAATTCGGGCGGCGGGCGCGCCGGGGATCCCGGCGGCGGCGAGTACTCGAGCAACGGCTCGGTGCTGCCGGCGTTCATGTCCGCCAACCAGCCGGCGCCGCCCTTCCACCTGGTGGATTCGGCAACGGCGGCGCAGTGGGCGGCGGCGGGCGTCACCGTGGCCGCGGGCGATATCGCCCGGCCGTTCGTGGACGACTTCGCGGTGGGCGACATGATCGCCAACGCGATCACGACGCTCAAGCCCAACGTGGATCGGTCGAACATCGAGGCGTACGGCGTGTGGGCGGCGGGCCGCTGGACCCTGGAGATCTCGCGGGCGCTGCAGACGTCCTCGCTGGGCACGACGCCGCCCGGAGGCTCGTCGGTCGTGCCGGTGGACGTGCAGTTCACGGCCGGCCAGGAGTATCGTTTCGGCGTGGCGGTCTTCGAGAACGCCCAGATCGAGCACAGCTGGTCGCCCGGCGTGTTCTCGCTCCGCTTCCAGCAGTGACCGGCACGAGGAGCCAACGGTGAAGACTCTGCCCTCTCTTACGCGCCTGCTGTGGATCGCGGCCTCCGTCAGCCTGTTCGGGCTGGCGGCATGCGTCGAGGACGACGACGGTCTCGGCACCGAGCCGGACCGCGACATCGCCTTCCTCGGCTACTCGGATCCCGACACGCGGCAGACAACCTGCGGCAACTGCCACATCAGCAAGCAGCGTTCGTGGCAGCGGACCGGTCATGCGGGGGCGTGGGCTGACCTCCAGGCCAGCGGGCAGGCCCAGTCGAGTTGCAACCGCTGTCACACCACGAACGGTTCGAGCAACCTCGCGCCGGACACCGCCGGATTCTTCAGCGTGTCTGCGGGCGGTCAGCGTTTTTACTACGACGTGCAGTGCGAGTCGTGCCACGGCCCGGGCGCGCAGCACGTGACGGCCCCGGACGAGTCTCAGCCCCTCTCGACGATGAAGGCGGCCGTCGGCCTGGAGATCGGCTGCGGCACCTGCCATACCGGGACGCACACCCCGTTCGTGGAAGAATGGCAGGAGTCGGGGCACGGGACGGCGCTGGCCACCCCCGCCAGTCGGGCGGAGTGCGCGGGCTGTCACGAGGGACGCACCGTGCTGGCACGCTTCGACCCGGACTCGCGGTTCCTCGAGCAGAACGAGTCCACGCTGTACGGGATCACGTGCGCGGTCTGCCATGACCCGCACGGCACCCGGAACAACGCCGAGCTGCGGTATCCGATCGACACGCCGGATATCGAGACCAACCTGTGCATGCAGTGTCACCAGAAGCGCTCGAACCCCGACCCGACCACCTCCCGCGGCGCCCACTCGCCGCAGGGGCCGATGCTCCTGGGCACGGCCGGCTGGCGCCCGTCCACCTTCACGTACGACACGTCGCTGATTCTGTCGAGCCACGGCAGCGCGCTGAATCCACGGCTGTGCGCCGGCTGCCACGTTGACGCCTTCACCGTCAACGACGCGGCGACGGGCAACTTCGTCTTCCACTCGACCGGCCATCGCTTCCGCGCCATCCCCTGCGTGGACGCGCAGGGCGTGCCCACGACCAGCGACGATTGCGCCGTGTCGAGCCGCACGTTCCGCGCCTGCGCCACGAGCGGCTGCCACGCCACCCAGGCCGTGGCCCGCGGCGCCTTCCAGGTGCTCGACACCCGGCTGACCAGCTACCTCGACGTGTTGTGGAAGGACAACAACGGGAACCGGGTCCGCGATGCGGGCGACACCGGCCTGTTGATGCAGGTGCCGGCCTCGGAGTTCACGGTGAACGCCACCATCACGGTCGCCGAGGGGGCGCTGTTCAACACCACGATGATCAGCAGCACCCTGGCCGCCAGCAACGACGGGTCGCACGGCGTCCATAACCCCTTCTACGCCGAGGCGCTGCTCCTCGCCAGCATCAGCGAGATGCGCACCCGGTACGGCTTGACCGTGCCGCCGGCCCTGGCCGGCCGGGTTGCGGCACGCCGGGCCGCGCTCGGCATGGATCCCTAGGTCTCGGCCCGCCGCAGGCGCCGGGACACCCGCCGATACGTCGTGACGCGCCGCGCGCGCGGTGCGAGCGGGCCGGTCCCCTCGAGGGCCGGCCCGCTTGACGCATCCAGGAGAGCGGAGCAAATAGCTCGCAGATGGTTCGCTTCTTCCAATGGGCTCTCGACGGCTGGGCACGGCTCGGGCGCAGGTGGCAGGTCGCCATCCTGGCCTCGCTCTCGCTGGCGCTCATCGGCGCCTCCGTCGCCGGCTACCGGACCTGGCACTACGTGCAGCACGACAATCGGTTCTGCACCAGCTGTCATCTCATGGTGGATCCCTTCGAGCGTTTCGGCCGGAGCGCCCACGCGAGGCTCGAGTGCCACAGCTGTCACAAGGCGACGCTCGGGGCACAGCTCCACCAGCTGTACGCCACGATCGTGGAGCAGCCGGCGGAGATCGCCAGGCACGCGCACGTCCCGAACCGGGTTTGCGGCACCTGCCACATCCGGGGCGAGCCGACTCGCTGGAAGATCATCGCGAATACGGCCGGCCACCGCATCCACCTGGAGTCGCGCGATCCGGCACTGCGCGGCATCCAGTGCGTTGACTGCCACTCCGTGTCGGTTCACCAGTTCGCACCGGTCGATCGGACGTGCGGCCGGTCGGGGTGCCACGCCGACCTCCGCATCGGGCTCGGCCCGATGCGCGACGCCGAGCTCCATTGCACCACCTGCCACAACTACTTGGCCGAGGCGAGCGGCATCGCGGTGGATTCGCTGGGCCGGCCGCTCACTCCGCGCGCCCAGCAGTGCCTCCGCTGTCACGCCATGCAGGAGCGTCTTCAGAACCTCGAGCTCGGCCTCGATCCGCACCGCGGCGTGTGCGGCGACTGCCACAACCCGCACACCCAAACCGAGGCGCAGGCGGTGAGCTGCACCAGCAGCACCTGCCACGAAGGGTGGCGGGCGGTGAGCTTCCACGTCGGCGTGGCGCACCCGGAGCGGTGCACCGCCTGCCATCTGCCGCATTCCTGGCGGGTCGAGGGCGCGAACTGCATCCGCTGTCACGCCGACGTCGGGCGCCAATCCCCGACTCGCCCGGGCCGCGTGCCGGTCCGCCGGGCAGCCCTCCGCGCCGCCGAGGTCATGGCCAAGTTCACCGGGGCATCCGGCGCCGGGCCACTCGCAGCGGAGCCGCAGGGCACGCGCCGGCCCTCGGTGGGCCGTGGCGCGACCCGTTTCTCGCACGGCGACCACCGGGGCCAGACGTGCGCGAGCTGCCACTCCAGCCGTCTACGGCACGGCGAGCTGCTGGTGCGGTCCTCCGCGGACTGCCAGCGCTGCCACCACGTGGGTGCCGGACGCGACCAGTGTGTGACCTGCCATACCACGGCGGATGTGCGCCGGTCGGTGCAGGAGCGCGTGCGAACATTCCCGCTACTGGCCAGCCGCGCCACCGTCACCCGGCGCGTTGCGTTCGACCACGAGCGCCACGCTGCGCTGGCCTGCGTGCGCTGCCACAGCGACCCGGTGAGCCGCGCCCCCGACGGAGCCGACTGCGCCTCCTGTCACGCGAGCCACCACCGGTCGTCGTCGGACTGCACCACGTGTCACGCGGCTGCGAGCCCCCTGGCGAAGCACCGGGCGGAGGACCACCCCAACTGCGCGACCGCGTCCTGCCACGGCGCGCGAGCTCAGGGACTGCCGGCCTCCCGCGAGGCGTGCCTCATGTGCCACACGGCGCAGGTCCGGCACGTGCCCGGCCGGGCGTGCGAGCAGTGCCACCGCGTCATGGAGCCGGAGGCTCGATGAAGGCGGCCGCCCGCGTCCTCGCGCTGACCGTGCTTGCAGCCGCGCCGCTCGCGGCGCAGTCGGTGCGGGTCAGGTCCATGACGACGACGCGCTATGCCGAACTCCGGCCGCTCCGCTACGACTCGGCGGCCGGTCTCTATCGGTCCGGATCGGTCGCCAGCGCGGCGCCCTTGACGCAGGATCTGGAGCTATCCGCCTGGGGGCTCGGCGTGGCGGGGCTGCGGGCCTACGCGCTGCTGCGCGGTCGGGCCGCGCTCGGCTCGGATCTCGTCTGGCCGCGCTCGGACGACCACTTCGACGCACTGTACGCCTTTGTGGAGCTCGAGCGAGCCCACTACCGCGTGCGCGCCGGCCGGCAGCAGCGAGCGTCCGGTTTGGGGTTCTACGCGTTCGACGGGCTCACGGGGACCTGGCGCCCGCGGCCCGCCGTGCGAGTGGAGGCGTACGGCGGGCGAGGGCTCGCGCGGGGATTCCTCGAACCGGCGGGGAGCCCGGCGATCAGGTCGCTGGACCCGCTGCGCCCCGACCGGGGGACGCTTCTCTTCGGCGCCTCGCTGTGGACGGCCCCCTCGGCCGGCTCCTCCTTCGCCGCCATCTACCAGCGCGAGATCCTGAGCGACCGCAGCGGACTGGTCTCCGAGCGGGCCGCTGTGGACGCGCGCCTAGGAATCGGCGAGCGTGTCGTGCTCTCCGGGTCCGCCGACGCCGACCTCGCCGCGAGTGAGTGGGGCAAGGCGCGCGTCGGGGCGCTGGTGCGGCTGACGCGCAATGGCTTTGTCGAGCTCGAGGCGTTTCGCTACCGGCCCGTGCTCGACCTCACCACCATCTGGGGCGTGTTCAGGCCTCAGGCGCACCGCGGCGTCAGCGCCAGCCTCCGCCTGGCGCCGATGCGCCGCCTCGCGCTCACTTCGTCCTACACATACCGGCGCTACAGCCCGATCATCGAGCAGACCCCGTTCCTGGTGGATGTCGAAGACGATGCCCGGCTGCTCGGCGTTTCGCTTCGCTGGCTCGCGGGCGACCTCGTCCTCGACGGCGGCTACCGGCTTCAGCTCGGCTTCGGCGGCGAGCGGAGCAGCGGTGAGCTCGCCCTCGGCTACGCGCCGCGCGACGCCTGGTACGTGGGGATCCGCGGCGCCGCGTTCCAGCAGGAAGGCGCGTTCCGGGTCTCGGACGGGACGGTGTACGCCGCGGGCTTCGAGGCCCGGGCGCCGATCGGGGCGCGCGCGTTCGTGCGCGGTGAGCTGATGCGATACGAGCACCGGCGCCTGGAAGGACAGGCCGGTGTCGACTGGACACAGACGCGCGCCCTACTGACGCTGGAGTGGGTCTTCGGCGCGAATCCCGATCGGCTGGGAGCAACCCGGTGACAGCAGCTCGATTCTTCCCGCTGGCCCTCGGTGTCGCGCTCATCGCCGGCGTCGCCTCGCCGCACGCGGCGGCCGTGCCGGCGCCGGGCCGGCCCGGGACCCGGTCCCCCGCGCTCGCCGACTCGTTCCCGCACGCGCGGCACGGCCGCCTGTTCACGGCATGCGGCGCCTGCCATGCCGGGATCGCCAGCGGCGACTCCGCGAGGGCGCGCCCGGCGCCGGAATTCTGCGCGAGTTGTCACGACGGATCCCTGGCGCGGCGCGTGGACTGGAGGCCAAGCCCGCCCCGCGCGACCAACTTGCGCTACGACCACCGGAGACACGCTGCCCGGATCCAGGCCGCCGGGGACTCCGCGCTCGCGTGCGTGCGCTGCCACGCGTCCGCCGCAGACGCCGAGTACATGAACGTGGGCCCGGCGCGACCCGGCCCGTGTCAGAGCTGCCACGCGCCCGGCGCCGAACACCATCTCGCGCAAGGTACGTGCGCCCCCTGCCACGTGCCGCTCCGGGAAGCGACCGGTCTGAGCGCCGTCGTCATCGGGCTCTTCCCGAAGCCTCCGTCGCACGACTCCGGGTTCGTCTTCGTTCACGCGGGAGAGGCGGCCAGCCCGACCTGCGCGGTCTGCCACGCGCGCGACTTCTGCGCGTCGTGCCACCTGAACGCGGCGACGGTGGACGCCATTCGCGGCCTGCCGAGCGACCCGCGGGTCGCGACGCTGGTGCGCAACCGGCGCGTGACGTACCCCAAGCCGCCGTTTCACGAGGCGAGCGGCTTCCTCAGGGTGCACGGAATCATGGCGCGCGCGGACGTGACCGGCTGCGGCAACTGCCATGCGCGCGAGTCCTGCATGGGCTGCCACCGCGCCGAAGAGCGCGTGGCGCCGGTGAACGACCTCCCGCGCCGGACGCGGGGCGGCGCGCGGGGCGTTGATCTCTCGGGCGTCCGGCCGCCCGACCACGCACCCGATCACCTGCTCCGCCACCGGGTGCCGGCCGCGGGGGGCGACGCGAGCTGCAGCCGGTGCCACGCGCCAACCTTCTGCGCCAGTTGCCACGACGGCGCCACGTCGCCCGGGTACCACGGCGCCGACTTCGTCCAGCGACACGCCGAGAGCGCCTTCACGCGGGAGAATGACTGCGCGACGTGCCACCAGACCGAGGCGTTCTGCCGTGACTGCCATCGCTCGACGGGCCTGGCGCGCACCGGAGCGCCTCTCGGTCGCTTCCACGACGCCCAGCCCATGTGGGTTTTCGGGCACGGCGGCGCCGCCCGCCGCGCGATCGAGAGCTGCGCAAGCTGTCACGCGCAGCGCGACTGCCTCCGCTGCCATTCGGCGTCGCTCGGCTGGCGGGTGAGCCCGCACGGCCGGGGCTTCGACGCGGACCTGCAGGAGAAGAACCCCGCCATGTGCCGCCAGTGCCACCTCGGCGGCGCCCCGCGCCGTTAGTACGGACCGACGGCGCGGCGGGCCGGGGCGCCTTCGGCCCCGCTAGGGCGCCTGGCGCCGGCCGAGCGTCCGCAGGAACGCGACCAGCGCGCGGATCTGCTCGGGCGTCAGCCGGGAGCGGTACGCGGGCATGTTGCGGCCCTTGCCCGCGGTCACGGCGCCGATCAACACGCTGTCGGGCCGCGCGGCGAGAGCGCGCGGCTCGGCGAAGTCCGGGATGGCGCCCATCGAACGCACCATGGCCGGATTCGGGGTCCCGGTCGTGCCGTGGCAGGACGCGCAGTTGCGGGCATAGAGCTGACCGGCATCGCCCTGCTGGGCCTGGAGCGCACCGACCTGCGTGACGAGCGTGACCAGCCCGCATGCGACAACCAGCTTCCCGTTCATCAGTTCCTCCCAAGTCCAAGAGTGCCCGAGGCTCGGCGGCGGCGTGAGGCCAGCGAGTACGTCGCCCACCAGACGACCAGGGGTGAGAGCAGCGTAACGACCCACAGCACCGGTACGCTCAACTTCAGCTCATCGCTGAAGCCGGCCACCGAGAGCGCCGCGAACAGCGTCAGCCCGGCGAGGCCCATCGCCAGTCGAGCCGGGCTCGCCAGCGGATGCTCCGCGAAGTAGAGCGAGGAGGGCGCGCGGTCCAGCCAGGGCACCAACAGGATCGCCAGCGCAATCGCTCCCGGGACCAGCATCGCGCCGATCGCCTCCGAGCCGATGGTGGCTCCGAAGAGTCGGAAGCTGAGATCGCCCGGGATGAGGCGCAGCGCGCCGTAGACCCAGAGCAGGTACCAGTCCGGCTTGACCTCGGGGGTCGCCGGCCCGGGCGGCCCGTAGTAGCCGGACGGGTGCACCGGCAGGAAGGCCGAGAGCGCGGCGGCGGCGGCGAACACCAACAGGAACAGCACCGCCATGAGCGCCGACTGTTGGGGCCAGAACGGGATCCCGCTGATCAGGCGGCCGCCGGACGCATCGGCGGACGCCGAGTGTCCCGCGGACGAGGACGGCTCGGTGTGCTTCTGCTTGAGGACGATCAGCAGGTGCAGCCCGATGAGCGCGCTCAGGATCAGCGGCGCGTAGACCACGTGATAGGCGAAGAACCGGGGCACCGTACTGGGAGACGGGAACCGCCCGGCGAACAGGACGTCGGCCACCGCCCCGCCGATCCACGGCACCGAGCGCGCGATCCCGTACCCGATCGCGGTGGCGGTGACCGAGAACTGGTCGTACGGCAGGAGGTAGCCGGCGAACGAGGCCATGATGGTGCCGGCCAGCAGCACCAGGCCCAGCACCCAGTTCAGCTCGCGCGGTTTGCGGTACGCCGCGGTGAAGAAGACCCGCAGCAGGTGCAATACGATCGCGGCGATCATCAGGTGAGCCGCCCAGTGGTGCATCCGGCGCATCAGCAGGCCGAAGGGATGGCTATCGATCAGCACGGTGCTGGCGAACGCGGCGGGCATGACGCTCCCACCGACGTTCACGTTCTCCGCCGACGGCTCGTAGAAGAGCGCGAGGTACAGCCCCGTCACGACCAGCAGCGCGAAACAGAACAGGGCGATCTCACCCAGGAAGAACGTGGTGTGCACGGGAAACGGCTTGCCCAAGTACTTGGCGCGGAACCGGTCGAGCGCGAGCCGCTCGACGAACCACTCGGCGAGGCCCATCGAAGACGGCGGCTCAGGTCACCACGCCCACGGGCGCGGCGAAGTTTCCGTCGGCCACGACCTCGCCCCGCTCGTTGAGCCGCACCGGCAGCTGAGGCAGCGGGCGCGGCGCGGGGCCGCCCAGGACGACGGCTCCGCGATGCGGGTCGAAGAGCGCGGCATGGCAGGGACAGTGGATGTGCGGAAACGGCGCCATGTCCATCGGCTCCTCGGAGAAACGCACCGTGCAGCCGAGATGGGTGCAGATGGCGCTGTACGCTACCACCCCCCGCACCACGCCATCCAAGCTCGTCGGCGCCGCCAGCAGGGCGGGGTTCAGCCTGCAAACCAAGACCAGATTGTCGTGGTTGTCGGACTTGCCCTCGGGGAAAGCGAGCACCGCCTCGTTTTGCGTGAAGCTGCCCTCCGTCACCGGCTGCCCCGCGTTCTGTCCCAAGGCGAATACCAGCCGGTCGCCCGGCTCCGGCGACTTCGACCCGGCCGTCTTGGCGCGACCGCGGAGGGTGGCGATGCCGGGAATCGCCGCAGCAATCGCGGCGACGATCCCGGTCTTGAGCGACAGATTGGCAAACCCACGTCGGTCCACCGCAGATCCTCCGCCTACCAGGGAATCCCGTCTTCGCGCTCGCCCCGGACGATCTCCCACGGCACGAACGCGCGACCGTACAAGAGGATGATGCCGGCCAGCGCCAGCAGTCCGAGCGCGAGGGCCGATCCCACTAGCCAGGCGGGCGCCGCCACCACCACCCCTATCGCGAAAACGCCGAGGGCGGCGAGCTCGGCCAGCACGAACACGGCGATGAGCGCGACCGCCGCATCCGCGCCCGACGCCGGCCCCTCGCCGGGCACCTCGGCGAGCCGGGCCGCCCACTGGGAGGCGAGACCGTGCGCGCCCACGATCAGGAGCAGCGCCATCCACGTCGCCAGCATGATCTGCACGTCGGTGATATGATCCGGAAGAACGCCCCGCTCGGCCGCTGCCGGCGGGCCGGCGAATAGATCCAGCAAACTCACCGCCTTGCGGCCGCCGAAGTGGTACGCCGCGAAGTCGTCGGTCTCGGACGACGCCGCGATGACATGGGTCTGGCCGGATTCGATCGGCTGGTCGGTGCTGTCGCGCGCGGCGAGAGGCCGCACGAACTCGACCATCGTCCCTTCCGCCGTCTCGAGGCCCGCCGCCGCGAGCACGTCGTCGCTGCCGCCCAACGCCGAGTCCGGGTCGTGGTTCGTCGGCGTGGTGGCGTAGTGGTCGCGGAGGTGGGCTCCGCGGGCGTCCACATAGCCGATGACGATGTCGGCACCGTACATCAGTGGCCCCTCGCCGCCGAATCCGACCGCGACCCAGCCCGTGTCGGGCGAGAAGACCGCGCCCAGCAGCCGGTCGCCCTCGATGCTCCACTCGAAGCGAAGCTTGCTGGCCTCGTCTTGCCACCGGAACCGGTACTCACCCGGTTCCACTCGCCCGTCGAGGCGGTGGGGAGCGTGACGAGAGACGACGAGCGACACCAGCCGCCGCGGAGCGCCAAGGCTGAAGCCCAGGACGAACGCCAGGAGGACGCCGCCGGCGAGCGACGCGAGCGGAAGCGCTGCGGACTCACCCTTCACGGTCGCTCTGGTCCGGGCGCGCGGCCGAGCCGGCCTTCACGGGGGCGCCGATGGCCGAGCGCGACCCACGCGGCCACGATGTCCTCCCTTGCCGCGCCGAGGCGCTGCGACGCCGAGTCCACCCGAAAACCGTGCCAAACTTCGGCGGCCGCGTCCAAGTGTCGTTGGGCCTGGACCAGCAGGGCCCGGGCGCGACCCGCGCCGGACGAGCCGCCTTCCGCCGCCGCCGCGACGATGTCGTAGAGGATGTTCTCGACCCGCACGAGGGCGAGGACCTGGGCACTTTCTCTGGCTCTTTCGGGCGCCGCGACGCCGTCCGCCGCGTGACAGGCCGAGCAGGTCCGGAGCACCTGCTCCGGGGCCAGCAGCGACGTCGCCATGGAGCCGTGGCAGGTCACGCAGTTCGGCCCTCGACCGTCGCTCCTGAGGCGCGCGAAGTGGATGCTCGATCGGAAGTACGCGAGCTCGGCAGCGTGGCAGCGTCCGCAGGTGTCGGGAATTCGGCGGAAGTACACCGGGCTCTCGGGGTCGCTGGAACGGCGCATTCCGCGGTGGGCGGCCTCTCGGTCCGGCGTGGACGCGTTCCCCCCGTGGCACGCCTCGCATCCCACTCCGACTGCGCCGTGGCGTGATCCCCGCCAAGCGGTGAAACCGTGGCCGGCGCCCGAGGCGCCCGGCAAGCGCTCGTGGCATGCGGCGCACTGGCCCCTCGCCTGGGCCCAGCCGGGAGTGGACCACAGGGCGAGCTGAGCGGCGGCGAACAGCGCCACACCCCAGAACACCCCGTAATGCAACGGTGACATGACGCGGCTCGCCTCCGAAGCGCCTCGCGTAGAGTCTACCTCCGCGCCGGAGATACGGCCAAGCCAAGGCCGATGCCGGCAGTCGCTCCGGCCTCCGCGTCCGGCCACGGCGGGAGCAGCTTGACGAGCACCAGGAGAATGACCAGCGGCAGCACGACGATCGCGCCCGCCGTCAGCATGCCCTCGATCCCCAGCAGCTCGATCTTGTAGACCGTGAGCCCGCGCAGGCTCTTCGAGAACAGCTGCCCGCCGATCACGACGTTCCAGCGGGTGCTGAAGATGCCGATCTGGATGAGCACGGCCACGACGAAGTAGATCAGCCGCCGGAGCTCGTCCGGCACCTTCACCAGACCCTGCTTGCGGACCGTCGGCGCCACCAGCGCGAGCGACATCAGCGGCAGGACCGTGCCCACCAGCACCTGGAGCACGATGAGGCTCAGCACCAACCGGCTGGAGAGCATCTGCGACAGGATCCTGATGGACTCCTCCGCCTCGTAGAGCCGTTGGGTGAAGTCGAGCATCTCCAGCGAGAAGTCCACGACCAGCGCGTACATCAGGAACGCGGCCAGCTTGTCCATGCAGGCCATGTCTACGCGCTTGAAGCGCACGAGACTGCTGATCATGAAGATGAGCAGCATCAATGCGATGCCCGACACGATCGCCGAGAACAGAAACACCACCGGCATCAGCACGCTGCTCCACCACGGGTTGGCCTTGACGGAGCCGAAGATGAACCCGACGTAGCCGTGCAGGAGGAACGCCGAGGGGATGCCGACGATCGTGATGAGCTTGCCCGCGCCGGCGTCGAACCGGAGCGCGCCCTCCGAGAGGTCCGTCGCCCCCAGCGTCAGGATCCGCCGCACTAGCGACAGGACCCCGGTCGAACCGCGCGACCAGATGACGAGGTCCTTGCGGTAGTCGAACCAGATCTCCAGCAGCAGGACCACCATCAGGTACCAGGCGTACACGAACCCGAACATCGCCATCGCCGAGCGGAGGTTCGGCGTAAGGAAGATCTCGAACGCCCGCTCCGGGCGGCCGAGATGCGCGAGCAGCGGGAGCGGGGCCGCGATCAGGAATGCGAGCGCGGTCAGCAGCGAAAGCCGGTACACCGGCTGCACTTCCCGAACGTTGAACACCCGCGCCAGAGAGGCCAGGATGAACGCGCCAGCCACCAGCCCGGTGAGGTACGGATACACCACGATCAGGAGACCCCAGTGCAGCTCGAACTCGTTGGGATAGACGTAGCCTTGCATGGGCCTCACTGTGCCGCCGCTCCGACCGGCGGCCTCCGCCGGTGACTACCGCACCTGCCCGTCGAGGTTGGCGTAGAACACCTTGGGATCGGTATTGAGGTGCGGCTTGAGCACCTGGATCTCGTTGAACCGCCGGAACCGCTCCAACGGGCTGCTGCGGCGATGGACCTCGCCGAAGATCCGGGCGCCGGTAGGGCAAACCTCGACGCAGGCCGGCACGAGGCCCCGGACGACCCGGTGGTAGCAGAAGGTG
Source organism: Gemmatimonadota bacterium (assembly GCA_016209905.1). Lineage (GTDB taxonomy): Bacteria > Gemmatimonadota > Gemmatimonadetes > Gemmatimonadales > JACORV01 > JACORV01. The sequence goes on from JACQVG010000091.1 coordinate 13,400, forward strand.
CACTTCTGGGCGGTGCGCCTGGTCGGATGGAGGAAGCGCGCCCCGTACGGACACGCCTGAATGCAATAGCGGCATCCGATACAGTACTCCTCGTCCACCAGAACGACTCCGTCCTCCGTCGTGAAGGTGGCGCCGACGGGGCATACCTGGACGCAAGGTGGGTTGGCGCAGTGGTTGCAGAGCTTGGGCACGAAAAAGGTGCGCAGCACCCCTGCCTCGCCGGTCGGCTCCGGGAATCCCTCTATTCCGCCACTGGGGCTGTCCACTGCAGTCTCGCCGTCGGCGTGGATCACGTAGCGCTCGACCCACGTGCGGAAGGAATGGGCGTCGCGCGGGACGTCGTTCTCCGCCTTGCACGCCTCGACGCAGCGCCCACAACCGATGCACTTGTCGATGTCAATGCCCATCCCGTAGTAGTGCTCCCGAGGGTCGTACCTCTCCGGGCCCTCGGCCTGCTCCTCGGCCTCCAGGTCCGTGCCCAGCTCGACCAGGAGCGTCGTGACCGCGAGCGCACCGCAGGCTGTGACGAAGGCGCGGCGACCCGGGGCCGCGCCGGAATCCTGCGTCGCCTCATCGGTGGTCGGCAGCTCGCCTGCCATCACCGTGCCTCGGGGTGGTGGGGGTAGTGGCACTGCCAGCAGACGTAGCCCGGACCGTGCGAGGCGAGATCTACGCGCGGGATCTCCGGCGGACTGTCGGCGTCCTGGGCGTGACACCGGCCGCAGAACTCACGGGTCGTCGGCTTGCTGGGTCTCTGCTGGCGCGGCGATACGCTGTGCCGCCGGTCCACCGCGTGGCACTGCGTGCAGGGCAGCTCTGCGTGGTACGAGATCGCCTTCGTGCGCGCGATCTCGCCATGGCACGCCGCGCAGCTCTCCGGAGGGTGTGGCGGCGTGGGGTCGTGCGGGTCATGACACGAGATGCAGGGTCGCACCGGGTTGTGAAGGACCGGGTCGATCTGCGGGAAGCCGGTCGGCCTGGACGGATTGTAGCCGTGGCACAGGGGACAGTAGGCTCGCTCGCGCGGCGCCGGCGGCTTGTGGTCCATGGGCGCCAGCACGTGCGCCGCCTGCGGGCCGTGGCATACCTCACACGCCACGCCACGGTGGTAGGACTGGCCCTTCTTGTCGGCGATGTCCGGGTGACACGTCTCGCAGGCCGCGTGTCCGGCGTATCCGATCTCCTGGGCCACGATCGAATCCACGGCCGCGGCGCGGTAGTGTCCCCGCTCGCCGAACGTCTTGGGCACCAGTACTTGTCTGGCCCCGACCAAGCCAGCCACCAGGAGCGCGAAGATCGCGCCGAGATGGCGGACCTGCTGGGGCACCGCAGCGACCCACCGACGGGCGGATCGTCCGGCCACGCGATCCCTCCTAGCTCAAGACCGCGACCAGCTTGGCCTTCATCACACCCTCCGAGGTCCGAAAACGCCCCACGGCCGGCAGCCCCCCCCGCCTGCCCAGAACGACGGGGTGCAGCCCTCCCGGTGCTCCGAATTCAAAGCCGGCTTACGAGCACCGGAAAAGGCAAGTTCCATGTCGCCTATTGGCCGACACGGGCTCCGTTCCTGGGACTGGCTCGGCCTGGCGGATGGGGCGATGTGCCGCGCCGCGCGCGGCCCCGGCGGGGCAGGTTCGGGCATGAGGAACCCGGCTCATACGGTCGGAGAGCATCATCCGGCGAGAGGTGGCGTTTTGTCCCGTGGCGGTTGCATTCGGCGACCATTGCGGTCACGTTGGAGGCGTGGCCATGACCAACGCGCCCGTGACCGCGGATGGGACGCTGATCGCGTCCATCCTCGATCTCTCCGCCGACGCGATTCTGACCGTCGGGCCCGACGAGCGGATTCTGTCCTGGAATCGGGGCGCGACCGAGATGTTCGGCTGGACCGCGGACGAGATCGTCGGCCGCCACTTCGCGATCCTCCTGCCGGAGGAGGAACTCACGCGCGGCGAACTCGACTGGATCCACCGCACCACGGCCGCTCAGGGCTCGATCCGCGACCACGAGACCCGACGCAAGGCCAAAGACGGGCGCATCCTCGAGGTCAGCTTGACGCGAACGGCGGTTTTCGACGATGCAGGCCGGCTGGTGGGGTTTTCGGCGATCCTGCGCGACATCTCGGAGCGCAAACGCTTGGCGGAGCAGATGCTGATGGCCGAGCGCCTCGCGACGGCGGGTCAGGTGGCGACGGGCGTGGCGCACGAGATCGGCGCGCCCCTCACGGCGATCGCGGTGGCCGTGGATCACATGCTGCGGACCCGGTGCATCCAGTGCGCCGGCGCCGAAGAGATGAGGGTGCTGCTCTCCCAGACCGACCGTATCGCGAAGCTTGCGCGACGACTCGTCAACTTGGCGAAGCCGGCGGGACTGATCTTCTCCTCGACGCCGGTGAACGAGGTGGCCACGCAGGCCGCCCGCCTGGTCCAAACGCAGCTCCGGCACCACGGCGTGCGGCTCAGCCTGGACCTCGCGCCCGAGGTGCCGCCGGTCCGGGGCGACGAGGCACAGCTCCAGCAGGTGTTGATCAATCTGCTTCTCAATGCGCAGCAGGCGATGGGCGACAGGGGAGGGACCGTCCGTATCGTCACCCGGCTGGCCGGCCCCGGCGCGGTCGAGATCGTCGTCGCCGACGACGGCCCGGGTATCGCGGAGAGCGATCTGCCGCACCTGTTCACGCCGTTCTTCTCGCGCGCCGGCGGCACGGGGCTGGGCCTCGCCCTGGCGGCGCAGATCGTCAAGGCGCACGGCGGATCCATCGAGGCCGAGTCGCGGCCCGCACAGGGCGCCACCTTCACGATCCGATTGCCGGCGGCCGGGCGCGTTGGCTGAGACCGCGGCGCCACGGGTGGCCGTCGCGCGACGGGTGCTGATCGTGGAGGACGACGCGGTCGTGCTCCGCCTGCTCACGACGGTGCTGCAGGAGGCGGGCTACGACGCGACCGCGGCAGCCTCCGGAGAGCTGGCGCTCGTCGAGCTCGAGAAGCAGCTCTTCGACGCGGTCGTGCTCGACCTCAACCTCCCGGGCGTCCAGGGCATGGATGTGCTGGCCGTGGGCCCGACCCTGCAGACCGACACCCCGTTCATCGTGATGACGGCGTTCGGCTCGGTGGACACCGCTGTCGAGGCGATGAAGCGCGGCGCCTTCGACTACGTGAGCAAGCCGTTCCGGACCGACGAGCTGCTGCTCACGCTCGAGCGAGCGCTGGAGGAGACCGCGCTGCGGCGCGAGGTGGCGGAGCTGCGCCGGCGCGTGCGGGAGGAAGGGCCCGGTGTCACGATGGTCGGGCGAAGCGCCGAGATGGAGCGGGTCCGCGACCTCATCGCCCGCGTGGCGCAAAGCCGAGCCAGTGTCCTCATCACGGGGGAGACCGGCACCGGCAAGGAGCTGGTCGCGCGCGCGATCCACGCGTTGTCGGGCCGCGCGGAACGGGCCTTCGTCGCGGTGAACTGCTCGGCCATTCCGGAGACGCTGCTGGAGTCGGAGCTCTTCGGGCACATGAAGGGCTCGTTCACGGGCGCGATCGCGAACAAGCGGGGCCTCATGGAGGAGTCGTCCGGAGGCACGCTGTTCCTCGACGAGATAGGCGCCGTCACAGCGAACATCCAAGTCAAGCTCCTGCGCGTCCTTCAGGAGCGCACGATCATGCGGGTCGGGGGGCGGGAACCCGTCCCCGTGGACATCCGGCTGATCGCCGCCACCAACCTCGACCTCGCCGAGGAGGTACGCGCCGGGCGGTTCCGGGAGGACCTCTACTACCGGCTCAACGTCTTCCCGATCCACGTCCCGCCCCTGCGGGCGCGACGCGACGACATTCCGATCCTCGCCGCCTACTTCCTCCGGCGCGCCGCCGCCGAGCATGAGGCCGAGCCGCCGACCATCCCTCCGGCCACGATGCGGCGGCTGGTGGAGTACGAGTGGCCGGGCAACGTGCGGGAGCTCGAGAACTTCATCGAGCGCTCGGTCATCATGCACGCAGGGGCGAGGACGATCCCCTTCGATCCGGCCGAGGGCCTGCACCCGCGCCACGAGCACGACACGCTTCGGGAGGCGGGCGACGAGCACTGGAGCCTCGAGCGCCTCGAGAGGGAGTACATTCTCGCGGTGCTGGAGGAGGTCGCCGGCCACCAGGGGCGGGCGGCCGAGATCCTGGGGATCGACCGCCGGACGCTGTATCGCAAGCTCAAGCAGTACCGCGCCCAGGTCGGGAGCGGCGCGAACGGGGAAGCCGCAGCGCCGGAGGTTGAGACGGCGTAGCCCCAAAGGCCGGCGCTTCGCACGGACATGTTGTCCCAGCGCGCACCCGCGCAACTCGGGCCTGGTCCCCTGAGCCTCGGACTATCCGCCTGTTCCGAAAGAGGTTAGCGAGAGCCCGGCCGCGCCCCCGGCGTGGTACGGGATACGCGGAGCGTCGGGGTTGGTGGTCGAGTCGGTGCTCATCGCGGTCGACGCCGCCCCGTTCGCGGAGCGGGTCAGCAGCTGGCTCCCCGACCTGGTACCGGCCGGGGTCCGGCGCGCAACACTCTTGCACATCATCCAGCGAGCCGGTGAGGCCTGCGCGGACGAGCTCGACGAGCTCCGCCCGAGCCTCGATCGGCTCGCCGTCCACCTCTCCGCTCACGCGGTCGAAGCCGAGGTCGCGCTCAAGCGCGGCGACCGGGCGCGCTGGATCCTGACGCTAGCCGAGCTCCGGGCCGCCCAGCTGATCGTGATGGGGCCGCACTGCTCGATCAGCGACGACGCCGGGCCGATCGGCTCGACGTTGCGCCTCGTGCTCGAGGAGTCGCCGGTCCCGCTGTTGCTGATCGGGGTGGCCAAGGTTTCCGACGGCCCTCGGCTCTTCGAGCGCCCATTCCTGTTCTCGGCGCATCAGCCCGACCCGGTGCTGGAAGGACTGGCGCGGTGGCTGATCCCCGCGAGCATTCTGCCCACCCGCCTCGAAGCGGGCGAGTGCTGGCTACCGGGCCAGTCGCTCGTCGTGACCGGCACCGACCCGGGAAACTGCATTCTCGAAGATGTGTTGCGCGAAGCCTGGTGCCCGGCGCTCGTCTTCCCGGCCCGATCGCTCCGTCAGAGCGCTTTCAGCTCCCTCAGCACCTCGGCCCCGTAAAAGAGCCGGATGTACTTCGCCTGCGTGGGCGTGAGACGACGCACCGCCCAGGCGAGGTGGACGAAGTGGGGTTCGACCGGGGAGTGCAGCGGGTGCATCCCCACCTCTTGGGGCAGGTGGCGGCCCTTGCGGGCGTTGCAGGTCGAGCACGCAGTGACGACGTTGGTCCAGGCATCCGTCCCGCCGCGCGAATACGGTACCAAGTGGTCGCGCGTAAGACACTCTCGCGAGCGGAGCGAGGCCTGAGGGCGACCGCAGAACTGGCACTGGTAGCTGTCGCGCGCGAAGAGGAACGTGTTGGTGACCTGCCGCCGGAACCGGCGGGGCACGTGGATGAACTTCCTGAGACGGATCACCGCTGGGCGTGGCAGCGCGAGCCGCTCGGAGCGCACCAGGCGGCCGTTGTCCGCCTCCACGATCTCCGCTTTGCCGTCAATGACAAGCCGCAGCGCCCGTCGCACCGGCACCATCGTGAGCGGTTCGAACGACGCATTGAGCGCGAGACAGCGCACCAAGCTCAGACCCCCTAACGGGTCACGTCGCACCAGAAAAAAACCCGCCGCGCTCGTTTGGAACGGGACGGGCAAACGGGAGATGCCCTCAGGTTGTGCGACCGCGTCCCAGAAACCGCCGAGGACCCCCGACTACCATACTACGCGGACGGCGCGGCCTGGGCAAGCGCCGGCTCCTCGCCGTCCCGGACGCGGCTAGGCCGCGAAAAGGGCTGCTGCGGCGTCGATCTGGACTTCGACGGCTGCCCGGGCCGTCCCGCCGGCCGCGCGCCGGCGCTCGACGGCCGCCTCCGCGTCGCCGAGGCGCCCGAGCGCCTCGGGCAGCTCAGGGCTCAGTGCCGCCGCCTCGGCGGCCGGCACCCGGTGGATGGGCAGGCCGAGCGCCTCCGCCCGCCGCACCAGTGCGCCGACGAGCTCGTGGGCCTCGCGGAACGGCCGCCCGCCGCGCACCAGGAGGTCCGCGAGATCGGTCGCCAGCATCTCGGCGTCCAGCGCCGCCGCCATGCGCGCCGGCTGCAGCGTGAGCCCTTGGACGACACCGGTCATCAGCTCCGCTCCCGCGCAAGCGGCGTCGAGCGTCTCGAACAGCGCCGCGTTGTTCTCCTGGAGGTCCTTCTGGTAGCCCGACGGCAGGGCCTTCATCGCCGCCATCATCCCCACCAGCCGACCCAGGAGCTGCGCGGACCTGCCGCGAACCAGCTCCAGCGCGTCTGGGTTGCGCTTCTGCGGCATCAGACTGCTCCCGGTCGTGAACGGCTCGGCGACCTTCACGAAGCCGAACTCCGCTGAAGAGAACAGCACCAGGTCCTCGGCCAGGCGGGAGAGGTGCATGCCGGCCAGCGACGCCGCAAAGACGGCCTCGATGGCGAAGTCGCGGTCGCCCACGGCGTCGATCGAGTTCTCGGAGACGGCCGCGAAGCCGAGCCGGGCGGCGAGACCCACGCGGTCCACGGAGAACCCGGAGCCGGCGATGGCGCCCGATCCGAGCGGAAGGACGGAGGCGCGGCGCCGCGCGTCCTCCAGCCGGCCGCGGTCGCGCGCCAGGGGCCACACGTGCGCCAACGCCCAGTGCGCGAACCGCACCGGCTGGGCACGCTGGGTGTGCGTGTAGGACGGCATGAGGACGTCGAGGCCGGCGCGCCCCTGCGCGATCAGTGCGCGACCGAGGGCGGCGAGCGCGCCGTCCAGTCGCGCGATCGCGCGCATCGTCCAGAGGCGGAGATCGGTGGCGACCTGGTCGTTGCGCGAGCGCCCGGTGTGAAGCTTGCCGGCCAGCGGCCCGACGACCTCACCCAGCAGTCGCTCGACGAGCGAGTGGATGTCCTCGTCGTCCGCGCGCTCGGCCGCACCCGCCTCCAGTTGGGCCGCCACCGCGTCCAGCCCGTCCTCGAGCTGCGCCCGCTCGGCGCCGGTCAGCACGCCCACCGCCTCCAGCGCCGCGACCCACGCGCGGTTCGTCGCGACGTCCTCGCGCCACAGCCGGCGGTCCGCCGGCAGACTGCGGTTCAGCCGGTCGAGCCGCGGATCCATCGGCTCCGCGAAGCGACCGCCCCACAGCAGGTGCGGGTCCTTGGTCACGCGGAAGCGGGCGCGCGCGCACCCACCCCGTCGAAGCGCGACGCGGGCCCGAGCGACCGGATGCCCGGCTGCGGACTCAGTCGGCGGCCTCCGCGAACCGACCCGTCAGAAGGCGCTCACGCTCGGCGGCCGTGCGGACGGCCAGGCCGTACAGGCGGATGAAGCCGGCCGAGTCGCTGTGGCGGAAGCCGTCGTCAGGGCCGAAGGTCGCGAGCCCTTCGCGGTAGAGCGAACGGGGGGACGAGCGTCCGAGCACCCGCGCGCTCCCCTTGTGGAGGCGCATCCGCACACTGCCGGTGACGTGCCGCTGCGTGGACGTGACCAGCGCATCGAGCGCCTCGCGCTCCGGCGTCCACCAGCGGCCGTCATAGACGAGGTCGGCGTAGCGGCGTCCGAGGTCGTCCGCCAGCGCGAGCGTGCGCCGGTCGAGGACGAGCTGCTCGAGCTCGCGGTGCGCCTGGAACAGCACCGTCCCGGCGGGCGTTTCGTAGACGCCGCGGGACTTCATCCCGACCAGGCGATCCTCCACCACGTCGGCGCGGCCCACGCCGTGCTCGCCGGCCAGGGCGCCCAGCGCCTCCACCAGGGTCACCGGCGCCATCGCCTCGCCGTCGAGGGACACCGGCTCGCCCGCGTCGAAGCCGATGGTGACGACCTCGGGCCGGTCGGGGGCGTCGGCCGGGTCCTTCGTCAGCAGGAAGAGGTCCGCCGGGGGCTCGCGCCACGGATCCTCCAGCGCCCCGCCCTCGTGGGAGAGGTGCCAGAGGTTGCGGTCGCGGCTGTAGGGCTGCTCGGCCGACGCGGTGGTGCGGATCCCCTTGGCGGCGAGGTACGCGAGCAGGTCCTCACGGCCCCTGAACTCCCACTCGCGCCACGGTGCGATCACGGCGAGCTCGGGCGCGAACGCGGCGTAGGTGAGCTCGAAGCGCACCTGGTCGTTCCCCTTGCCCGTGCAGCCGTGGGCGAGCGCCGTCGCGCCGACGCGTCGCGCCGTCGCGACCTGGCGCTCCGCTATCAGCGGCCGTGCCATGGCCGTGCCCAGCAGGTACGTGCGGGCGTACACGGCGCCCGCTTTGAGGGTCGGCCAGATGAACTCGCGTACGAAGCGCTCGCGCACGTCCTCGACGATGCAGGCCTCCGCCCCGGAGCGCCGGGCCTTCTCCTCGATCCCGGCCAGCTCGCCCGCGCCCTGCCCCACGTCGGCGGCCACGCAGAAGACCGTCGCGCCGTACCGCTCGCGCAGCCACGGCACGATCGCCGAGGTGTCGAGCCCGCCCGAATACGCCAGCACCACCGTGTGCGCCATCGCTACGCCCCCGTCCGGCGGAGTGAGAGTTTATTCAACCCAGCGCATAAAAATACGGCGCACCGGCGGCGGGTCAATGGCGCGGGGCGGCCAGCTCGGCGATGCGGCGCGCCAGCTTCTTCCGGTCGGCGACGCTGCGGGTCACGATGAGCAGCGTGTCGTCGCCGGCCAGCGTCCCGAGCACCTGCGGCCACGCCTCGTGGTCGAGCGCGGCCGCGAGCGCGCTGGCGCTTCCGGTCGGCGTGCGCAGGACGAGCAGCGGGCCCACGCCGTCGCACCGCAGCAGGAGCGAGGGGAGGAAGGTGGAGAGCATGGGCGGCGGGAGCAGCTCTTCGGGCGGTGCCCCGTAGTGCGCCACGCCTTCGTCGTCCGGCAGCTTGACCAGGCCCAGCTCGCGGATGTCCCGCGACAGCGTGGCCTGGGTGACCTCGAAGCCCGCGCGCGCGAGCAGGCGTCGCAGGCGCTGCTGGTTCGGGACCCGGTGCTCGCGCACCAGGCGCAGAATGGCGGCGTGCCGCTTGGCTTTCACCGGTCGGTTCGGCTCACGGGTAGCCCAAGATAGGCGCCGCGGCAGCGGCGCGCGACTGCGGGTCGCACGCGCCCCTGGCGCGCGCCGCTCAGCCCCCGCCGAGGCGGGCACGGGCCGCCCGCGCGGCCCGCGCCGCCGCGCTCGCCCGCTCGAGACCCGCCATCTCGCCGGCCGAGTCCACCCCCGGCCACGAGCCGCGCCGGTACACCACGCGCCCCGCCACGACGGTGAGAACGACGTCGCCGCTGGTCGCACAGCCTGTCACCGCCTCCTCGGGATCGGCCGCCGCCGCGAGCGACGGCGCGTCGAGCGAGACGGCGGTGAGGTCGCCCCAGGTCCCCGGCGCCAGCACGCCCACGCCGTCCAACAGCAGAGCCGCAGCGGCGTCGACCGTCACCAGGCGCAGCATCTGGCGCGGGGCGAGGGGGCAGCCGAGGACGGCCATCCGCGCTTCTGCGAAGAGGTCGAGTCGGCCGCCCGCCACGACCGAGTCGGTGCCCAGCCCGACCGTGACACCGAGCCGGCGCATCGCCGCCAGGTCGGCCCGCCCGTTGCCCAGCGCGGCGTTCGACCGGGGACAGTGCGCCACCGACGCCCGGTGTCGGGCGATCGCGCCGAAGCCGTCGTCGTCCACCGTCACGCAGTGGATGAGCAGCGGCCGAAGCTCCAGCACGCCGCAGCGCTCGATCCAGGCCACCGGCGAGCAGCGCTGCGGCACGACGGCGAGGCCGCGCCGCCGCACCGCGTCCGCGAAGGGGCCTTCCCCACGCTCGACCAGCAG
>JACQVG010000106.1 GCA_016209905.1 Gemmatimonadota bacterium
CCGCCGAGGCCTTGCGGGCGGCGGCACGCCGTTCTCCTGCGCCGCGACGCGGGGCACACGGGTTGCACTTCGAGTCCCACGCGGGCTGCGCGAGCAGGGGCTCGAGCAGCGCCCGCGTGAACGCTGCCGAGGAAGGCCGAAGCCATGGCCACCGAACGCGACGAGCTGTATCCGGGACTGGAGCGCGCGGCCGATCAGGACGGGCCGCTCGACGAAGCCTCCTTTCGCGACCTGTTGCGCCGCCTGGCGAGCGACGGGCGCGATCTCATCCGCGGCGAGATCGAGCTGGCCGAGCGGGAGCTCCGAGCCACGGCCGGGCGCGTCGTCGGGGCGGCGGTGCGCCTCGGCATCGCCGCGGCGTGCCTGGCCGTCGGCGCGCTCTCGCTCACCGCCTTCGGCATCATCCTGCTCGGAGGGACGCTGCTGGGGGGCAACTACTGGCTGGCTTCGCTGCTGACCGGGCTGCTGCTCCTGGCCGTCGGCGCGCTGCTCGCCCAGAGTGGCACGAAGCGATTGAAGCCGGAAAAGCTCCGGCCGGGTACGACCCTGACGCAAATCCGATCGGACGCGCAATGGGCCAAGCAGGAGGTGCGCGAGCTCAAGCGCGGCCTCTTACCCTGACGACACGCGTCGCAGGCAACAGTTGACAGTCAACGGTTGACAGCTTGAGCGCCGAGCACTGTCGACTGTCAACTGTCGACTGTCAACTGGTTTTCTCCGCCACCCCCTCCGCCTGCACGACCCGCGGCGCCTCCGGCCGGAGCAACGCCCGGAGCCCGGCCGCCAGGCCGCGTCGGCGGAGCAGCACCAGGCACAGCTCGCCCGGCGGCCACTCCTCGACCCCGTCCACGACGGTGAGAAAGCAGACGTCGCCCAGCTCGGGCGGCCGCGCGACCTGGTAGCGCACGCCGTGCCAATCGAACGCGACGAACGGCGCGGGCTCGGCGTCGTACTCCTGCTCGATGAAGAAGTCGGTCTCGATGCGATAGACGCGTTTCACGACCTGGTCGCCCGAGCGGTAGAAGAGCGGCGCGAACGGCTCGCCCTCGACGCGCTTGAAGTTCTCGTCGGCCGCGTAGTCCAGCCGGTCCAGCGCGTCCTCGTCCGCGAGCGTCTCCAGGTGATGCTTGAGCTCGTGTGTGAGCGTCTCCCACAGCTCGTCGCTCCAGTCGAACTCGGGATCGAGGCGGGAGAGCGCGCGGAACGAGCCGTAGTAGAGCACGACGGCGGACCGGATCGTGTCCGGCCCGCCGAAGTCCGAGGGGTAACTCTCGGTCAGGCACTCGCCCAGCGTATAGACTTCCGGCTACGTCGGGTGCGGCAGCGCGCCGCGCTCCACCACCAGCCCATCCACGCCCGCCTGGTACCGCTCCGGAATCCGCTTCCAGTGCTGCCAGGCCAGCCTCTCGAAATCGGCGAGCTTCACCGGGTGGTGGCCCAGAAGTCGATCCCGCCCGGCTGGTAGCCCACCTCGGCCGTGGCCACGCGCTCGAGCCGGGCGAGGTCGATCACATCCACCGTGCCGCGCGTGCTGCCGATCGCCTCGTTGCTGATGAACGCGTACTTGCCGTCGGGCGAGACGACGGCGCCGTGCGTGACCGGCTGGCTCGTGCGGATACGGGCGAGCTCCTTCCACTGGTCCAGATCGACGATCATCACGCCCTGGTCCCCTTTCAGCGTCACGAGCAGCAGCCGGCCATCGGGCGTGACCTCCAGGTTGTACGGCCCCTTGCCGGTCGCCATGCGGCGCGTGATCCGCCACGCCTCCACGTCCAGCTCCAGCAGCTCCGCGTGTGCGTTGCACGGCACGTACACGGTCCGGTTCGCACGAGCGCCCCGCGCCGGCTGCACCCAGGTGGGCGAGCAGCTCACGCCCGACGGCGCCGGGCCGCCGCCGCCCGCCTCGCTCGCCGGCACCGGCCCCTCCTGCCCCGGCTTCACGCTGTATCGGCCCGTCACCTGGAACGTGCGCGTGTCCAGCTCCACGACCTGCTGCGAGAACACGCACGCCGAATACTGCTTGGTGCCGGCCGCGTTCACGCGGCTGCCGTGCGGCCGCACGCACGCGGTCGGCCGCGCCACCTCGGTCATGGTCGGCGTGTACACCACCGACACGCTCGACGGCTCCGGGTCACCGTGCAGGTTGAAGTTGACCACGTACAGGAACAGGCCGTCGGGCGAAAGGCTCAGGGTCGCTGGGAACAGCCCGAGCTCGACCTGGCCGGCGAGCGTGTCGGCCGTGGTCTCGTACTTCCACACCTTCCCGCTGGGCGTGCCGTGCGCGAGCGACACGTACCACGACTTGCCGTCCGGCGCGACCGCCAGCCCGTGCGGCCCATCGATGTCCGCCGGCAGGTTGCCGACCGGGATCTCCTTCACGCTGCGCGCGCCCTGGCCGGGCGTGAACACCACCAGGCTCACCAGGTCCGACGACTCGTTCGCCACGTACACGTAGTAGCTCGGGGGCGACGCCGCGGCCGCGCCCGCCGGTGCACGGCCCGCGGCATCGGCGCCGCCGCGCGCGGCGCAGGCGGCGGCTCCCGAAGCGCATGCAACGGCTCCCCACCGCAGAATCGTTCGCCTCATCGGCGGCCTCCTCCTTCTTCGGGATCGGGATGGGGATCGGGATGGGGATTGGACCGGCCGTCCTCACCATCGAAGTCCCGATCCCGATCCCGATCCCGTCCGTTCTCAGGCTATCGCCGGCGTGGGCGAATGTTTGGCGAAGAAGGCGCTCAACGCAACTGCCATCTCACACGGCTTTACCGCCATCACCAATTGGTTGGCGCGCGGGAGCATCCTCGTTACCGCGCCTTGGTTGCAAGACCGATTCGGTCGATCCAGCGTCCGTCCTTGACCACGCCCCAGATGCGCTTCGTGGATGTTATGTCCGACAGCGGGTCTGCGTCGACGATCACGAGATCCGCGAGCGCGCCCTCTCGTACCGATCCCAACCTGTCCTCCACCCCCAAGGCTTCGGCGGCGTTTCGCGTTGCCGCTCGCAGCGCGTCCAGCGGCGTCAGGCCGGCCTCGACCAACAGCTCCAGTATCTCCTGAGTGTATAGATGCGTATCGGTGCCCACGACGATCTTCACTCCGGCTCGATGTGCCGCGGCGATGTCGGCCAGGTACGCCTGTAGCATCCGGGTCGCGTCCGGACGGATCTGCCGCCGTTCGAGGTCCTGCAGCAGCGCTTGCCGCCGCGCCGGAGAAACCAACCGAGCGAGCGCGCTGTCGGCAAGCACGCTCCGCTCCAGCGCAATGCCGCGCTCCGTGTTGCCGAATCCGTAGCTCGGTGCTGTAACGACCAGAGTCACTCCCGCCTTGGTGAAGATCTCGAGGATGTCCTGTCGATAGCGCGTGTCGATCCAGCCGCGCAACTGCAGGTCCACATGCTCCTTGCGGTCGAGGCCGGCGGCGACCGCGGACGGCCGCAGAAAGTGCGAGAGCGCTCGCAGCCCGCGCCGGTGCGCGGCGCGAATGACGGCGGCTTCAACCGCGGCATCCCATTGGTTATATGCCTTTACATGCGTGGCGCCGATATCACGTAGGTGGTCTACATAGCGCTCCGCTTGCCCGTCGGAGCTGACCTGAAGCTGATGCGGGATTTGATTCTGCGCGGAGCCGGTGACCTGCGGGCCGCCCATGAAAATACGGGGACCTTCGATCTGACCACTCTCAATAGCCTCCTGCTGCTCGAGCAGCCAGTATCCTTCCGAGCCGAGGTCTGCAATCGACGTGATCCCTCGGTAAAGCAGCGCCGACCGATCCGAAGGGGCGATGCCGAACCATGCGGTGTGCGTGTGCAGATCGAACAATCCGGGCATTATCGTCCGCGCGTCGAGGTCCACAGTGCTGTCCGCCTGCAGCGCGCCACTTCCGCTCGGCCGGATCGTCTTGATTCGGCCTGCCTCCAGCAGAAGGTCCCAGAGGCCCTCACGTGGATCGGGCGAAAGGATGCGCGCGTTGCGCAGCAGCAGCGACGGCGCCGACCGAATGTGATACGACAATGAGACCGGCAGCCGTCGCTGTGCACCGCTGCCCCGGTCCACCTGCAAGAGCCGCCCGCCAGTGACAAATACGATGCGCCCAGCGCGCGACCAGGCAGGAAAGAACACCGGCCCTTCCAAGAGACGCCGCGGCACGCCGGGACTCGCACTCGCCGAGAGCGCGCGGATCCACAGCTCCCCGTTGGATACGTACGCGACGCTGTCGCCGTTGGCGGAAAGCGCGGCATAATGAATCTTGTTCCGCGGGTCGCTTACGATCAGCGTAGCCGTGTCGCCCGCGGGACCTATGCTCCGGATCGCGGTCGTGGTGCCTCGCGCTGCGGCTGGTTGGAACGCGTGCCAGTAAAGCAGCCTCGCTCCGGGCAACCACCCCAGCGGCTGAACGCCGAAGCCGCGTGCTTGCAGGACGGATCTGGACTCACCACCCGCCGCCGACACGATGCGGATTCCATTGAATCCGTGTCGATACACGATGCTGTCGCCGGACGGGTGCCAGATCGGCGCCTGGGCGCCGGAGGTCGAAGCGAGCGGGCGTCGTACGCGATCAGACAGATTCATGGTCGACAGCGTGTACTCTCCATCCTGTTCCGAAACGAAGGCGAGCCGCTCGCCGTCCGGCGACCAGGCCGCGTCGCCATCGAACTCGGGGCCTCGGGTGAGTTGTTCGACGCGGCCGTCCGCATTGCGCAGCCACAACTCTCCCATGGCAGCGAACACGACCGCGCGTCCATCCGGTGAAACGGCGGGACGATAGATTCCGCGAACCGGCAGCTGGGTGCCGGGCGCTGGAATAAATGGACGGTCCGGCCGGTAGCGTTTTCGCCGAATTTTCAATCGTGCAGTGAACGCGATGGAATCCCGCGCTCCAGTCGCCGGATCGAGCGTCCGCATCTTTCCGGCCGCTGTATAAAGCAGCACGTCACGACCTGGCCACCAGCGCGGCGGGAAGGGGTAGACCTCGGGCTCGTTCGTGAGTTGGCGAGGCTCGCCGCCCTGCGCCGGCACCGACCAGATCTGCGGGGCTCCTGTCCTTTCTGAGATAAAGAAGACGCGCTCACCGTCGGCCGACCACGACGGTGCGTAGTCCGAACCGCGCGTCAGCTCGCGCAACGAGTCGCCGCTCGCGGAGACGACGTAGAGGCTGCGCCCCGACCACCACGGTTCCCCGGAGCTGAAGGCGACCCAGCGTCCGTCCCGCGACCAGGCTGGATCTTTCGCGCTGATGCTGTCGGGATTCAGACGGATTGCCGTGCTGTCGGCGATGGACACGGACCAGAGGCCGCCGTCGCGCAAGCACAGGAAACGGGAGCCGTCGCGTGACCACGCTACGGCTCCGGCGAAGGCCTCGGCCACGGCTTCGGGCTCGCCGCCAGTCACAGGAACGAGATGGGGGTTCTCCCGCTTTTGCCAATCGCCGAACATCATCGAGAACAGGATCGTTCGGCCGTCCGGCGACCAGGCGGGTGACATATGCTCGGCAGGATCGGCAATCGCGTCCGTCAGTCGTCGTGCTTCGCCGCCGCCAGCGTCGAGCACCCAGATGTGGCGCCACAACTGAAGCGCGATGAAGCGACCGTCGGGCGAGGGGACCGCCTCCATCTCGGTGCCCTCACGGAACACCAGCTCGGTCGTTTGCGCATCGAGCCGAGGCGCAGCCCTAAACACGAGGGTGACGACCACCAGCGCGATCGGTAAGCAGTTTCTCGGGCGCATGGGTGTTTGCCTTGGAGGTCGCACGCGAATGGTGCTCGAGATTATGAGACCGTGCAGGTGCGCCCGCCAGGCTTTCGCGTGCCGTAACGCTTCGATCCGTTGGCGTAATGTTGCGTTACCCCCTTTGGCCGCGTTCGTGACGCGGTTCGCAGCGGGTAGATCCCGTTGGACAAACGCGATTGCAAGCGTCGTCCCCCGACCCCCCAGAAGCTGGCACTCCCCCTGCAAACGCCTGTCGCCCCCGAACGTCTGCACGCTCTGGCAGGCGTGCTCCCCCCCCGCTATGGTGTGTCCATGCCCGGCAGACTGCTGCTGGTGGAAGACGACCCCGCCGTCCGGCGCTCGCTGGCCGAGACGCTGGCGGACGAGGGGTTCGCTGTGCACACCGCGGAATCCGGCGAGCAGGCACTGGCACGCCTGGCGGATGCCGCACCCGACGTCGTCCTCTCGGATGTGCGCATGCCCGGCCTGGACGGCGTGGAGCTGCTCCAGCTCATCCGGCAGCGCGCCCCCACCGTCGACGTGATCCTCATGACGGCCTACGACGACATGTCCACCGTTGCGCGGGCCATGCGCGAGGGTGCCTTCGACTTCCTGGTGAAGCCGCTGGAGCTCGGTGAGCTGCGCGAGGTGCTGCGCCGCGTGCTGGAGGACCGGCAGACACGGGAGGGCCATGGACCCGCCGCGCGCGCGAAGGCGGAGGCCTACCACCTCGACCAGCTCGTGGGCCGCGAACCGCGCATGATCGAGATCTACAAGGTGGTCGGGCAGCTCGCCGCCAGCCGCGTCAGCGTGCTGATCCGCGGCGAGACGGGCACCGGCAAGGGCATGGTGGCCCGCGCCATCCACTACAACTCCGCGGCAGCGGACCAGCCGTTCATCGCGGTAAACTGCACCGCGCTCCCCGAGACCCTGCTCGAGTCCGAGCTGTTCGGGCACGTGAAGGGCGCCTTCACGGGCGCCGTGGCGGACCGCCGCGGCCGGTTCGCGCTGGCGGGACGCGGCACCATCTTCCTGGACGAAGTCGGGGACACGAGCCCGGAATTCCAGTCGAAGCTGCTGCGCGTGCTGGAGGACCACGAGTTCCACCCCGTCGGCGCGGAGCGCGCGGAGCGCACGGAAGCCCGGGTCATCGCAGCGACCCATCGCGACCTCGAGCAGCGCGTCGAGCGCGGCGAATTCCGCGAGGATCTCTACTATCGGCTGCGCGTCGTGGAGATCCGGCTGCCGCCGCTGCGCGAGCGCGTGCAGGACATTCCGCTCCTGGCCGGCCACTTCGTGCGCAAGGCGGCGCAGGAGCTCGGAAAGCCGGAGCCCACCGTACCCGACGACGTCGTGCACGCGCTCCTCCAGCACAAATGGCCGGGGAACGTGCGCGAACTGGAGAACTGCATCACGCGTGCGGTCGTGCTCGCGACCGGCAACGTGCTGCGGCCGGAGCTGCTGGAGCTGGACGTGCGGGCCGACGCCGCGGCGCAGGGCTTCGCCACGCTCGAGGAGATGGAAGCGGAACATCTGCGCCGGGCGCTGGCGGCGACGGGCGGGAATAAGACGCGCGCGGCGGAGTTGCTGGGTGTGTCGAAGCCACGACTCTACCGGATGCTCCAGAAATACGGGATGGCATAGCGTGACGTTGGCGACGTCGTCGCAAACCGCAACCGGGCACGCGCCGCGTGCCCGGCGCAGCCTCCTTCGAAGCCGCTCCTTCAGTCTGCGCACGCGCCTGCTGCTGGTCGTGCTCCTGGGCGTGCTGCTTCCCCTGGGGCTCGTCGGACTGTGGCTCGTCGGCGTGGCGGAACGCTCGGGTGAGGCACTGGTGCGGCGGCGCCTGGAGCGCTCGCTGCACGAGATCGTGCAACAGACGGGAATAAACTGGGTGAGCCGGCGCTCACAGCTGCTGCGCCTGGCGGAAACGCCGGCCGTGCAGTCGCTCCTCCGGGGCGAGCGGACCGAGCTGGCCGCGGCGGGAGCGCTGCCGCCCGACGTTGCCGAGGCTTGGGGCGACATCGCCGACGCGGCTGCCGTCGTGATTCTGCGCGACACCGCCGGGGACGTGCGCGGCCGCCTCGAGGGCGGCGCCGGCGGGGCCCCCGGGACCGAGCCGCGCGGTCCGGTGCTCCCGGTACGGATCCCCGTATACGACGTCGCTTCCGCCAAGCCGTTGGGAATCGTCGAAGCACAGGTGCCTCCCGGCGTGCTGCTCCCGACCGGTCTCCTGCTCACCAGCGTCGGCGGCTCGGTCCTCGCCGCCTTCGACCCGGAGAGCGGCGCACCCCTTCTGCCGGTGTCCATCGACCCCGACCTCCTCAAGACGGACGGTTTCCGTTGGGGAGGCGAACGCTGGCTGGC